>DASUMP010000001.1:0-3005 GCA_036277635.1 Acidimicrobiia bacterium
GCGTCGGGGCACGGCGCGATCGTGAACGTCATCTCGGTCGGCGCGTTCTTGTTCTCGTCGACGGTGTCGATGTACGCCGCGGGCAAGGCCGGGCTGCTGTCGTTCACGCGTTCCATGGCCGCCGAGCTCGCGCCGCGCGGCATTCGCGTCAACGCGCTCGCGCCCGGCACCGTCGACACCGACATGGTGCGCGCCAACCCGCCCGAGGCGCAGCGGGCGATGGCCGCGGCCAGCATCATGGGCCGCGCCGCCGACCCCGACGAGATGGTCGGCCCTGTGCTCTTCCTGGCGTCCGACGCGTCGAGCTTCGTCACCGGCCAGGTCGTCGTCGCCGACGGCGGTATGCACCCCCACTAGCCCGTTGGGTCAGTAGTCCACATCCCCCGTCCGATGGTGCAGAACACCCACGCGCCGTGTGGTGAATCGCACCAACGTGGAGTTGTGCACCAACGGTGGGGTGGGGGTGGGGGTCACTCGTACTTCGATCCGAGCTCGCGGAGGAGGTCGATCATCAGGTTGGGGGAGTCGGGGGCGGGGGCGCCGGGCTCGTAGCGCACCGAGTGCAACGTGCCGGTGAAGGGGAACGGGCCGAACCGCTCGTAGAGCGCCCAGGAGACGGGGGAGCGACGGTCGATGCCGACGTCGATGCCCTCGAACGGCGCGATGCCGTAGAGCATGGGGACCTCCTCCAGCGTCGCGAGCGGCACGCCGTCAGCGGAGAGCGTGAGCGTCCACAGGTTCTTCCCCGGCGCGGCGAAGTCGGCGACGATCTCTTTCGTGCCCGACGGGATCGGTCCACCGGACACCGAGCGCATGTGGCCGCGACCGTCGTTGTGGGCGAAGTGCAACGTGTCGTCGAGGACGTAGAGCGCGTAGCCGCCGCCTTGGTCGCCGTGCGCGACGAGCACGCCCTGGTCGCCGGCGCGGAAGTCGAGCGCGACTGACACGCGGAACGCGCGGAACCAGATGAGTTGCACCGACCGCCACCGCTCCAACGTGGGCGTGCCGCGCGGGATGACGATCGGATGCTCCGTGTACACCGCGTTGCGCGGCGGACGGATCAGGTAACGCACGCTCGACCCTTCGTCGAGCGGGAACACCTGGTTCGCCCACGCGGCCTGCTCCCACGCGTCGGCGAGCTCGCGCAGCCGTTCGGGGTGCTCTGAGCGGAGGTCGTGGAGCTGGTTGCGGTCGGCGCGCAGGTCGTAGAGCTCCCACTCCTCGTCGGTGAACGGCGTCATGGGCTGGTGGTTGGTCACCACCTCCCAGCCGTCGCGGTAGAAGCCCTTCGAGCCCCACGACTCGTAGTGCTGCTCCGTGTGCTCGCTCGGCGCGCCGGCGTCGGCCAACGTGGGCAGGAACGACGACCCCACCATGCGCTTCAGCGCGACGCCGCCCCGCTCGCGCGGCGCTTCCACGCCGAGCACGTCGAGCAACGTGGGCAGCACGTCGGTGACGTGCACGTACTGGTCGCGCAACCCGCCGGCCTGCTCGCGCAGGCGCGCCGGCCACGACACGATCGTCGGCACGGTGTGGCCGCCGGCGTGGGTGTTGATCTTGTAGAGCCGCCACGGCGTGTTCCCCGCCATCGCCCACCCGCGCGGGTAGTGGGGGATCGTGGTCGGCCCGCCGATCTCGTCGATGCGGGCGAGGTCGGCGTCGATGTCCTCGCCGAGCAGCAGGTGCACGTAGTACGCGGTCGTGCCGACCGCCTCGCCCTCGCGCGACGCGCCGTTGTCGGACGTGAAGATCACGACGGTGTTCTCGCGCTCGCCGAGCTCGTCGAGCGCGTCGAGCAACCGCCCGAGGTTCTGGTCGATGTTGTCGACCATCCCCGCGTAGACCTCCATGTACCGCGCGAACAGGCGTTGCTCGTCCTCGGAGAGGTCGTCCCAGGCGGGCACGTCGAGGTTCGGCTCGGAGTTGCGCGGCGGCAGCGGCAGCCCGCGCGGCACCACCCCGAGCTCTTGCTGACGCCGCCACCGCTCCTCGCGGATCGCGTCCCAACCCGCGTCGTAGCGCCCGCGGTACTTCGCGATGTCGGCGGGCTTCGCGTGCAGCGGCGCGTGCACGGCACCGTGCGCGAGATACAACAAGAACGGCTTCGTGGGGTCCGACGCCTTCAACGAGCGCACCATCGAGATCGCGCGGTCGGTGATGTCGTCGGTGAAGAAGTAGTCGTCGGGGTACTGGTCGATCTCGACCGGGTGGTTGTCTTCCACGAGCCGGTGCGGCTGGTGCAGGTTCGTGAACGCGTCGAGTACTCCGTAGTAGCGGTCGAAGCCGCGCTGGCACGGCCACGAGTGCTTCGGTGCGCCGTCGCTCTGGTCGGAGTCCTTCGACAGGTGCCACTTGCCGACCATGAACGTCGCGTAGCCCTGGTCGCGCAGGATCTCCGCCATCGTCGCCGCGTTCGGCGCGAGCTCCATCGCGTAGCCCGGGAACCCGGCGTCGGAGTGCGCAACCGACCCGAGCCCCGCGTCGTGCGGGTTCAACCCCGTGAGCAGCGCGGCGCGCGTCGGCGAGCACATCGGCGCCGAGTGGAAGTTCGTGTAGCGCAACCCCGCTGCCGCCAGCGCGTCGATGTTCGGCGTGTCGATCTCCGCCCCGAAGCACCCGACGTCGGCGAACCCCAGGTCGTCGACCAACACGATCACCACGTTCGGCGCGCCCTCCGGCGCCACCGCCCGCGGCGGCCACCACCCCTCGCTCCCCGCGAACGTGCGCCCGACCCGCCCCTGGAATCCCGCGTACGCCTCCGTCCCGTCCGAAGGCGCGTCGTCACCCACCGTCTGATCGCTCATCGTCCGAGCCTCGCACAGCCCCGCGCCGCCGGTCGACGCGAGTCGCGACGTGGTGCCACGATGAACCCGTGGCGATGTCGGCGGAGCGGGTGGCGGCGATGGGGGCGGTGTCGCGTCGCTCCGGGGCGACGTCGACGGGGTTGCTACCCGACCCGGAGCCGCGAGAGCGCACGTTCACGATCATCTCGGTCGACGACCATC
>DASUMP010000002.1:0-22978 GCA_036277635.1 Acidimicrobiia bacterium
GAACTCCTCGGCGAGCTGCGGGTCGAACGTACCGATCCACTCGGCGACGGGATCGATGTCGTACACGAGGAACGGCCGTCCGGACAGATCGAGCGCGACCTGCACCAGCGCCTCGTCGAGGGGCACGAGCGCGTTCGCGAAGCGGCGCACGCCGGCCTTGTCGCCCAGCGCTTCGAGCACCGCGCGCCCGAGCACGATGCCCACGTCTTCCACGGTGTGGTGCAGGTCGACGTCGAGATCGCCGCTCGCGGTGACCGTGAGGTCGAACCCGGCGTGCTTCCCCAGCTGGTGGAGCATGTGATCGAAGAACGGGATGCCGGTCGTGACGTCGGTGGTGCCGCGTCCGTCGAGGGTCACGTCGACGAGCACCGTCGTCTCGTTGGTGGCGCGTTCGAGATGGGCGTGACGACTCACTGCGGGACCTCCTGCAACGACGCTCGCAGCGCGGCGAGGAACGCGTCGTTCTCGTCCGGCGTGCCGACCGAGATCCGCAAGCACCCCTCGACCCCGGGCCAGGACGCGAAGTTGCGGACCAACACCCCGCGCGCGACGAGCGACTCCCAGACGCGCTGCGCGTCGCCGGCGATCCGCACCAACACGAAGTTCGCGCCGGATGGGAACACCGTGAGGTCGGAGAACGAGCCGAGCTCACGCGTGAGACGCTCACGTTCCGACACGAGCGACGCGACGCGGTCGAGCATCGCACCGCGGTGGTCGAGCGCGAGCCGGCCCGCGAGCTGGGTGCCGATCGAGAGGTGGTACGGCAACACGACCTTCTCCAGCTCGGCGACGACGGCGGCGGGCGCGAGGGCGAAGCCGAGACGCATCGCGGCGAGCGACCACACCTTGGAGTACGTGCGCACCACCGCGAGCGGTGCGTCGTCGTCGAGCAGCGCGAGCGCGCTCCAGGGTGCGAACTCGCCGTAGGCCTCGTCGACGACGAGGAGCGCACCGACCGCGCGGGCGGCGGCGAGCAGTGACTCCACGGTCGCGGCGGGTTCGACCGTCCCGGTGGGGTTGTTCGGGCTGCACACGAAGACGACCGCCGGCTCGACGTCGTGCACGAGCCGGGCGGCGCCGTCGGGATCGACCGTGAAGTCGGCCCGTCGCGTTCCCGTGACCAGCGTCGTGCCGGTGATGCGCGCGATGTGCGCGTGGAGGGCGTACGTCGGCTCGAACACCAGCGCGCGGCGTCCGGCGCCCGCGTAGGTGAGCAGCACGGTCTGGAGCACCTCGTTGCTGCCGTTCGCGACGAAGATCCGCTCCGGCGGCTGTCCGACGAACTCCCCGAGTGCGGAGCGCAGGCTGCGCGCGGCGCGGTCGGGGTAGCGGTGGTACGCCACTGCGCGCATCGCGTCGGAGAGCGCGGCGACGAACTCTGCCGGGGGCGGGTAGGGGCTCTCGTTGGTGTTCAGCCGGACCGCGACATCGAGCTGCGGCGAGTGGTAGCCCGCGAGTTCCCGCAGGTCGTCTCGCGGTTGCGGCCAGGCCCGCGCCGATCCGCTCGACGTCATGGTCGCGACTCCCGGATCGAGACCGACCGCGCGTGCGCGTCGAGACCTTCGGCGCGCGCGAGCGCACCGACGAACGGAGCGACGCGACCGAGCGCGTCGGCATCGACGTGCACGACGTGGATGTGCTTGTGGAACGTGGAGACCCGCAGCGCACTCGCGAACCGTGCAGTGCGCCCGGTCGGCAGGACGTGGTTCACGCCCGCGACGTAGTCGCCGACCGCGGCGGGCGCGTAGGCGCCGACGAACACCGCACCCGCGCTGCGCACGAGCGGCACGAGCACGTCAGCCGGCTCGCACTGCAGCTCGAGGTGCTCGGGTGCGAGCAGGTTCGAGACGTCGATCGCCGCTCGGGCGTCGTCGACGAGCACCAGGCGGCCGCCGTCGCGCAGGGTCGCTTCCGCGTCGGCGTGTCGGGGCAGCGTGCGCACCATCCGCACGAGCGCCGCGTCGACGGCATCTGCGAGCGGTTCGCTCCACGTGATGAGCGTCGCCACACCCCCGGGGCCGTGCTCGGCCTGGGCGAGGAGATCGGCGGCGACCCATTCCGGCACGGCCGAGTCGTCGGCGATCACCGCGACCTCCGACGGTCCGGCGAGCGCGTCGATGCCGACGAGGCCGACGACCTGGCGCTTGGCCTCGGTGACGTACGCGTTCCCCGGACCGACGATCACGTCGGCGGGCGCGATGGTCTCGGTGCCGAACGCGAGCGCGGCGATGGCTTGTGCGCCGCCGACGCGGTACACGGTGTCGACCCCGGCGAGCGCCGCCGCCGCGAGCGTGACGGCGGGAACCGTGCCGTCGGGGCCGGGCGGGACGCACAGCACGACTTCGGGGACGCCGGCGACCCGGGCGGGGATCGCGGTCATCAGGACTGTGGACGGGTAGGTCGCCCGGCCGCCCGGCACGTAGCAGCCGGCGCGATCGACCGGGACGATGCGTTCAGTGATGCGGATGCCCGAGCGTTCGTGCTTCGGCTCGCGGTCGCGCTGCGCCTCGTGCCAGGCGAGCACCTGGTCGCGGGCGAACTCGAGCGCGAGCCGCAGATCGGGGTCGAGCCCGTCCAACGCCGCGGCGATCTCACCGGGGGCGACCTCGAGGTCGTCGAGCGTGCAGCCGTCGAAGCGGGCCGTGAGGTCGCGCAGAGCGGCGTCGCCGCGCTCGCGCACGTCGGCGACGATCGCGGAGACTGCGCCGACCAGCTCGGGGTCGTCGAGGCGCGCCGCGGCCAGCGCGCGACGAGGATCGGCCGTCGGGCCGCGGAGGTCGATGCGGTCGAGCATGCGGAACTCGCCATCGTACCGGCGCCCCCGTCCCGGGCCGGGCCCGATTCTCCGCCCCGGCGTCCGGTCGTGGGTGCGCGAGGCTGGCGCGATGGATCCGAGCCGCGACCTCGCGACCGTCTCGAGCCTCAGCGCCCAGATCGTCGAGCTCACCGAACGCGTCACCGATCTCGCCGACGGGTACCGCGACACTCCCGATTCGGCGATCGCGTCCGAGCTCTACTCCGCAGAACGGGCGCTCCTCGCGGTCCGCCGATCCTTCGAGCGCGTCGCCCGGCTGCTCGACGCTGCCCCCGACTGAGCCCGGGAAGCCACCCGGCGCGGGGCCACGACCGTGCCCGCAGACGGGCAGATGACCGCCAACACGCACTCGTCGCACCGCGGCCGGCGCGCGTCGCACACGCGCCGGCCGTGCTCGATGAGGCGGAGGGAGAAGTCACCCCACTCCTCGGGATCGATCATCGCAGTGAGGTCGGACTCGATCTTCACCGGATCGGTCTCGCGCGTGAGTCCGAGACGGCGCGCCAGGCGCGCCACGTGCGTGTCCACCGGCAACCCCGGGAGTCCGAACGCGACCGAGCGGACGACGTTGCCCGTCTTGCGTCCGACCCCCGGCACGGTGACGAGATCGTCGAGGTCGCGCGGGACCTCGCCGCCGAACCGCTCCTCGAGCGCGGCGGCCATGCCGAGCAGCGACCGCGTCTTCGCGCGGAAGAAGCCCGTGGACCGGATGATCTCCTCGACCTCGTCGGGGTTGGCGGCGGCGAGATCGGCCGGCGTCGGGTACCGCGCGAACAACGTGGGCGTGACCATGTTCACGCGTTCGTCGGTGCACTGCGCCGACAGGATCGTGGCGGCGAGGAGCTGGTACGCGTCGGAGTGTTCGAGCGCGCAGCGCACGTCGGGGTACTGCGCACGCAACATCGCCGCGACCTGCGGCGCGCGCGCTCGAGCACCTCGGGGACGGGCCACGGCCGCAGGGTATCGGCGGTGCGGGTTCCCACGACCCGACCGGTACCGTGGGACCGGTGAGTGCCACGCGTTACGCCACGACCCGCGCCGAGCTGAGCGCGGTGCTCGACGCCCTTGGCGCGCCGGCGTACCGCACCGAGCAGGTGTGGCGCGGACTGTGGGAGCAGCGCCGGCCGCTCGAGGAGTTGACCGTCCTCCCCCGCGCGCTGCGCGCCGAGCTCGCCGAGCGGCTGCCGCTGGCGTTCGCGCCCGTCGAGGTCCTCGACGCCGATCGCGGCGCCACGCGCAAGTGGCTCTGGCGCGCCGCCGACGGCGCGCAGGTCGAGACCGTGCTGATGCTCTACCGCGACCGAGCCACCGTCTGCATCTCGTCGCAGGCCGGGTGCGCGATGGGCTGCACGTTCTGCGCGACGGGTCAGGCCGGCTTCGAGCGGCACCTCGACGTGGGCGAGATCGTCGAGCAGGTCGTGCGCGCCCAGCACGGCACCGACGTGCGGGTGAGCAACGTCGTGTTCATGGGGATGGGCGAGCCCCTCGCAAACCTCGACGCGGTGGAGCCGGCGATCCGAGTGCTCCACGACGCGTTCGGCCTGTCGGCCCGGCACATCGTCGTGTCCACCGTGGGCATCGTGCCGGGCATCCGCCGCCTCGCCGACTTCGAGCTCCCCGTGACACTCGCGGTGTCGCTGCACGCGCCCAACGACGCCTTGCGCGAGACCCTCGTCCCGGTGAACCGGCGCTACCCGATCGGAGCCGTCCTCGACGCGGCACGCGAGTACGCCGAGCGCAAGGGTCGCCGCGTCTCGTTCGAGTACGCCGTGATCCCGGGGGTGAACGACCGCGACGAGCACGCCGAGGCCCTGGCGGCACGCCTGCGCGGCTTCCGCGGGGGCGCGCACGTGAACCTCATCCCCCTGAACCCCACGGCGGGTTTCGGTGCCGCGGGGCCCGACCCCCGCCACGTCGCTCGGTTCGCGGCCCGCCTCCGTGAGCTCGGCCCGACGGTGTCGGTGCGGCGCAACCGCGGCGCCACGATCGACGCGGCCTGCGGCCAGCTCAGGAACCGGGTGCTCGCCTCGGCATCGGCGCCCGCGACTGCGAGAATGCAGCCGTGAACGAACTCCGCTGGTTCAACCCCTCCCTGCCCCAGACGCTCCAGATCGGGGTGCTCCTGCTCTACCTCAACGGCTTCTTCGCGATCTTCGCCGGCGCCTACGGGCTGCTGTTCGCGATCGGCTTCGTCGGCGGCGCGGTGGGCATCGCGAGCGAGAAGAAGTGGGGCTACAGCGTGGGCGTCGCGACCGCGGCGGCACAGGTGCTGCTGCTCTTCGTCGTCTTCGGCCTCTTCGACGTGTTCAGCGACGTGAGCCTCTTGATCCGACTGATGTTCGACGGCGCCCTCGTCGCGTTGCTCGTGCACCCCATGAGCCGCGACTACCAGCGCATCTGGTTCCGGTAGCGCTCCTCGCCCCGAAAGGGTCGGCCCCGTGTGCGACACCCTCTGCGTCGTTGGCGCCGATCGCGCCGTGTTCGCGAAGAACTCCGACCGGCCCGTCGCCGAGGCGCAAGTCGTCGAGGCGCACGCACGTCGACCGGCCGGCGGGACGCTGCGCACCCAGTACCTCGACCTGATCGACACGGGCGCACACGCGGTCGTCGGCTCCCGTCCGACGTGGCTGTGGGGCTTCGAGCACGGCGTCAACGAGCACGGCGTCGCCATCGGCAACGAGCGCGTGTGGACCACCGACGACGCCCGCAGCGCGCCCCCCGCCCTCATCGGCATGGATCTCGTCCGGCTCGCCCTCGAGCGAGCCACGAGCGCCGACGACGCCCTCGACGTGCTCACCTCGCTCCTCGAACGCCACGGGCAGGGCGGCAGCTGCGAGGAGGCCCACGACGAGCCCTACTTCTCGTCGTTCCTCGTCGTCGACCCGCGGCGCGCCTGGGTGATCGAGACGAGCGCGCGCACGTGGGTCGCGCAGCCGGCCGACGCGGGTGCCGCGATCTCGAACCGCCTGACGCTGCGAACCGGGTGGACGCGCGCGTCGGCCGACGTCGAACGCGGCGCCGACTTCGACCGCTGGCGCGACCCGACGATCCCGACCGGACTCGCCGATCACCGACTCGACGCGACCCGTGGCGCCCTCGCCACCGGCACCGCAACGAGCCCGCGCGACATGGCGGCGGTCCTGCGCCACCACGGCACCGTCTCGTGGGGGGCGCCGGGTTCGGATCCCTCCGCCGTCGAGCCGCTGCCGGCGGGGGTCGACGCGGAGTGGCACGGCGTCACGGTGTGCATGCACGTACGCGACTACCAGGCGACCACGGGCTCGATGATCGCCGAGCTCACGGCGACCGCGCCGCCGCGGCTGTGGATCTGTGTCGGCAGTCCGTGCGTCGGCGTGTACGTCCCGGTGTTCGGGTCGGCGGTTCCGGCCGAGCTGTCGGATCCGAACACGTGGCAGCGGTTCGCGCGGCTGCGTGATCGCGTCGAGCGTGACGCCACGACGGACGCGCTCGTCGCCGTGCGCGCCGCGTTCGGTCCCGTCGAAGCCGAGCTCTGGGAAGGCGCCGACGACGCGGCGGCGACGGGCGATCGCGGCGCGCTCGACGCGTTCGCCCGCTCGAGCTTCGCGCCGGTCGCCGACGCGTTGGCACGTCTCGGCGTCTGACGCCGCCCGGGGCGTCACCACACCGACGGGTAGCGTCGACGCGTGGTGAACCGCCTCGCCGACGAGTCGAGCCCGTACCTCCGTCAGCACCGCGACAACCCGGTCGACTGGATGCCGTGGGGCGACGACGCGTTCGCTCGGGCGCGCGCCGACGACAAGCCGATCTTCCTCTCCGTCGGCTACTCGTCGTGCCACTGGTGCCACGTCATGGCCCACGAGTCGTTCGAGGACGCCGACACGGCCGCCGAGATGAACCGCCGCTTCGTGAACGTCAAGGTCGATCGCGAGGAGCGACCCGACGTCGACGCCGTGTACATGCAGGCGGTGCAAGCGATGACCGGACGCGGCGGGTGGCCGATGAGCGTGTGGCTGACGCCCGACGGGCGGCCGTTCTACGGCGGGACGTACTTCCCCGACACCGACCGTCACGGCATGCCGTCGTTCCGGACCGTGATGGCCGCCGTCTCCGACGCGTGGAACGAACGTCGCGACGAGGTGCTCGCCGCCGCGGATCGCCTCACCGCCGCGATCGATGACGGCGACCTGCGCGCCGCCGCGTCGGGACCGCTCGAACGTGGTCTGCTCGACGACGCGGTCGCGCGCCTGCGCGCACAGTACGAACCTCGCCTCGGCGGGTTCGGGCGCGCCCCGAAGTTCCCGCCCGCGATGACGCTCGCGTTCCTCGCCCGGTCGTACGTGCGCGACGCCGATCCCCACACGCTCACGATGATCACGCACACCCTCGATCGGATGGCGGCCGGCGGGATCCACGACCAGCTCGGCGGTGGCTTCGCGCGGTACTCCACCGACGATGCGTGGCTCGTCCCGCACTTCGAGAAGATGCTCTACGACAACGCGCTGTTGCTGCGGGCGTATCTCTACGGGTACGTGCTGACCCGCGACGAGCGGTACCGCCGGGTGGTCGAGCAGATCGTCGAGTACCTCGTGCGCGACCTGCGCCATCCCGACGGCGGGTTCTTCTCGGCCGAGGACGCCGACTCCGAAGGCGAGGAGGGACGCTTCTACGTCTGGTCGCTCGACGAGATCCGTGAGGTGTGCGGACCCGACGCCGATGCCGCGATCGCATACTGGGGAGTCACCGCCGAAGGGAACTTCGAAGGGCGCAACATCCTCTTCGTGGTGGATCCGCACGCCGCGGTCCCTGACGCCGTGGAGCGCGCCCGCGTCGCGCTCCGCGAGCACCGGGAGCGTCGCATCCGACCGGGACTCGACGACAAGGTGTTGCTCGCGTGGAACGCGTTGCTCGTCGCGTCGCTCGCGGAGGCAGCCGCCGCGCTCGATCGTCCCGACTGGCTCGACATCGCTCGCACGACGACCGAGTTCCTGGTGCGCGAGCTCCGGCGCGACGACGGTCGCCTGCTCCGCTCGTGGCAGGCGGACGCACCGCGCGATCCCCGCACCGGGCGGGCCCGGCACCTCGCGTACGCCGAGGACCACGCTGCGTTGCTCGAAGCGCTCGTGACCATGGCAGAGACCGACGAACCCCGTTGGCTCGCCGACGCACGCGTGGTCGCCGACGCGCTCCTCGACCTGTTCCACGACGACGAGGCCGGCGGCTTCTTCACGACAGGTCACGACGCACCGCCGCTCGTCGTGCGCGCGAAAGACGTGCAGGACAACGCCACGCCCGCGGCGACGTCGCTCGCCGCAGTGGGTCTGCTGCGTCTGGCGGCCCTCACGGGCGAGGAACGCTACGAACGACCCGCTCGACGCGCGACCGAGGGACTCGCGCGCGTCGCGGCGGAGTATCCGAGCGCGTTCGCGTACCTGCTCGACGCGATCGAGCGGCTCGTCGTCACCCCGATCGAGGTCGCGATCGTTGGTACCCCCGACGACCCGATGGCAGCCGAGCTGCGCGCCGAGGTGTTCGGCCGGCTGCTCCCGGCGAGCGTGCGCCTGAGTGCGAGTGCCGGAACGGCCGTGTCGAGCCCGCTGCTCGAGGGTCGCGGGGCCGCGGGCGGCGCCCCCACTGCATACGTGTGCGAGCGCTACGCGTGCGGACTGCCTGCAACCGATGTGGACACCCTTGCGCGTCAGCTCGACGCGGCGCTCGCGGCGCGTCGCTGATCAGCGGGCGGCGAGGTAGACGCCCTTCGCGAGGTCTTCGGCGATCGCCCATCCGAAGGCGATCATCCCCTGACCACGCGTGGCGTCGAGCTGGCCGACGAGCTGGACGACCTTCGCGCCGCCCGTTGCCTTCACCGCGCTCGCGTCGAGGACCGGCAGCGGCGCCGGCTTGCGACCCTTGCCCTCGACCCGGAACGACCGGTCGTCGTAGCCGCCGTCGCAGTTGAACCGCTTCGCGAGGCGTCGACCCCAGGCGCGATCTTCGCCCGTCGGGGCGTAGCCCGCGCGCGGGACGAGGTCGGCGTAGGCCTGCAACATCGCGTACACCGGTGCCTGCGCGAGCCGGGTCGCGACGAGCACGTCCTCGTCGGGGAACGAGATGGCCGCTCGGCGGGCGAGCTCGCCGGTCATGGTGCGCAACGCCGCACCGGCGTTGCGGCCCTTCCTGGCCGCCCCGAGACCCCACAGGATGCTCGGGGTGCCGCCGATGCGCTCCAGCGACCCGAACATGAACGACTGGAGCTCGCCGTCGTCGGCACAGAGCACGGCGAGCGGAAACGACTCGATCTGACGATCGAGCTCGGCGTCGCTGATCGCGAGGCCGACGGCGGTCAGGAGTTGACCGAACTCGTCGAGCTCCGCCGGCTTCAGCGAGACGGAATCGCGGGATTCGACGTTCATCGCCTGCCCATTGTGGCCGAAGCGACCCGCTCAGCGAAAGTCGACCGCTGCGCCCTACTCCACACGAAGCCCGTCCAGGGACGGATCCGGGGGCGGGATGCGAGGATCCATGCGCTCGATCTCGCGCACGAGCAGACGCGCGACGGCGATGTCGCGGACCCATCTGCGGTCCGCCGGCACGACGTACCACGGCGCCCAGGGCGTCGACGTCGCCGACAGCGCCGCCTCGTACCCGGCCATGACCTCGTCCCAACGGGCGCGGGTCTCGAGGTCGTCGGCACGGAACTTCCAGCGCTTCGCCGGGTCGTCGAGCCGCTCCTGCAGCTGGATGCGCTGCGCCTCCTTGCTCAGGTGCAAGAAGACCTTCAGGACGGTCGTCCCCTCGTCGGTGAGCATCCGTTCGAACTCCCGGAGGTGGCGCTGACGTCGCTCGCGGCCGTCGTCGTCGATCACGCCGAGCAGGTGCGCGGTGACGACGTCCTCGTAGTGCGAGCGGTTCCAGATGCCGATCTCGCCGCGTGCCGGGGCCGCGAGGTGCACCCGCCACAGGTAGTCGTGGGAGCGCTCGCGCGACGACGGCGCGCGGAACGACACGACGCGCACACCCTGGGGGTTGACGCCGCTGAACACCCGCCGTATGGCACCGTCCTTGCCGGACGCGTCGACGCCTTGGAGCACCACGAGGAGCGCCCGCGACTGCTCGGCCCACAACCTCGTCTGGAGCGCCCGGAGGCGTTCGAGGAGTGCCGCGAGCTGGGGTGCGGCGTCGTCCTTGCTCGTGAGGCCGAGACGGTCAGCCGGATCGCGGGCGTCGAGACGCGCTCGCTCGCCGGGCGCGACGCGGAGGCGTGAGAGCACCGATCAGAGCCGCGGGAGCGAGCCACGGCGCCGGTGACGCCGCACTCGTGCACCCGATGCGACCAGCGCGCAGTCGAGGCACAGCAGCTCGAGCGGCTCTCCGAGCACCACCGAGCACAGGTCGCAACACGGGATGTGGCATCGCAAGCACCGCAGCCGCGTGGGGATGTTGGGGTGACCGTCGCACGCGGCGAGCGGGACGTTCGGGTCGTAGAACTGAGCACGCGCTCCGACCTGCCGGGACAGTCGTTCGACGACGGAGCTGTCGCCCGAGAGTCGCGCCAGCTCCAGCTCGGCTGCGATCGCCCCGGCGAGCAACGCTGCGCCCGGCGAACGCGGTGCGTCGTCGAGCGGTTCGTCGTCGAGCGGTTCGTCGAGGTCGATGTCGTGGTCGACGCGGGCCGTGAGATCGATCGCGGACGGGTCGGGTGCGTGCATGGGCGCGAGCACGTCGGCGATCGCTGCGGACACCGGTGCGTCCGTCGTGTCGTGCTCGTCGAGGTCGATTGGGGCGGACGGGGCCGACGGTGGCGTCAGTGTCGGCGGAGCCGGGTTCGGCGGCGCGCCGTACGCCGCCAACATCGAGTCGGTGTCGGCGTGGGCCGACGGCGTCTCGGGCGTCGACGCAATCACGACGTCGGGCTCGTGGTCGGCGTCGCGTGCCGGCACGATCTCGGGCCCGGGGTCGACGGTTGCCGGCGCGGTGGCCGCCGTGGTGCGCTCGGCGTCCTTGCCGCGACCGCGGCGCGCGAGGCGGAACCGGCCCCGTCGCGGCAACACCGTGCCGCCGAGGTCGGCGTCGGGGAGCACGACCACCGGCGGAGCTTCGGAGGGGCTGAGCGGCGCATCCAGCGAGGTGGCGACACTCACGGCGAGCTCGACGACCTCGGCGCGTTCGCCGAGCGCCCGGGCCCACTGCACGATCGCGGGATCCGCGGCGACCACGATGACTTGGGCCTGCTCGCTCAGCTGCTCGAGGAGCGAGAGCGTGCGCGCCCGAGCACCTTCGCCGAACACCGACAGCAGGCTCGCAGCGACGAGGGGAAGTCGGACGGCGTCGGTGTGGTCGAGCAGACGACGCGCCTCGTCGCGCAGCGCGGCTTCGATCTCTGCCTCCGAGGGTTCGGACGCGCTCGCGTCGACGTCGCGGGCCTCGCCGTGCGCGCGGACCGCGGCGTCGCGCTCGAGCTCCATCGCCTCGAGGCGCAGTGCGAGCTGTTCGAGGTCGCGTCCCGTGCGTTCGCGTTCGGCGCGCAGCATGTCGATCTCGGCGTCGAGGTCGCGACGGCGCGTCTCGGCTTCGGCTTCGGCAGCGTCGGCACCGGCGCGCGCCGCGGCGTGCTCGCGCAGCCACGCGCTCGCGACCTGCGCGGCGTCGGGAGCGGGGTCGACGCCCAGCTCCCACAGCGCGTCACGCAACGCGGCCCGCCGCTCCGCGACGATCGCCGGTTCGCGGCGCAGCGCGCGCAGGTCGGCGGCGACGTCGTCGCCGGGGAAGTGCCCGAGCAGCTGGGCAGCGCGGGCTCGGAGCTCGATCGCCTGCTCCTCGAGCTGCGCTGGGCTCGGGCGGTTGGCCGCGTCGCGTGCACGCTCGAGCTCGGCTTCGGCCGCTGCGACCTCGTCGGCGGCGGCGCGTCGGGCCGCGTCGTCGGACGCGTCGTCGGGGACGCCGTCGGCGATCGCGACGAGGAAGCCCGCTCGCGACGAGAAGCCGAGCGCGGCGAGCGCCTTCGCTTCGGCACGGCGCGCCTTCTCCGCCTGCGTCGCGGCCGCAGCACGCTCCGATCGCTTCGCCGCGTCGAGTGCACGTTCGGCATCGGCGACGCGGCGAGCGAGCGCGTGCAGCTCCGCCACCTTCGCGTGTGTCAGGCGATCGCCTTCGAGCCTTCGAGCCGCGGCGCGTGCCTGGTCGACTCGTGCCTGGGCGACGTCGAGTGGCGGCGCATCGAGCGGCGTCTCACGTGCGACGACGAGCGCATCCCATTCGGCGGCGAGTGCGAACGCGTCAGGATCGGTGAGCAACGGTTGCGCCGCCGCGATCTCGAGCTGGTCGAGCAACGACTGGATCCGTGCCGCGACGTCGCGGCGCGGATCGAGTGGGGTCTCGGTGGTGGCGTCGCGCTCTTCGCGCAACCGCTGGATCCGACCGTCGAGATCGTCGAGTCGCGCGCGGGCCCGGGCGTGCTCGTCGGCGATGGCGAGAACCGCGTCACCGAGCGCGGTGCCGCGGATCTCGAGCTCGGCGCGCACCGAGTCGCCGGCGCGCCGGCGCGCGGCCGCGCGCGCCAGGTCGTCGAGGACGAGGCTGTCGATGCCGTCGAGCAGCTCGCTCGGGATGTCGACGAGGCGACCCCGTTGGCCGCCCGCTTCGACGACACCGTCGGCGCCCGCCGCGCGCGGCCCGATGATCGCCGCACTCAACCAGCGCGCGATCTCGTCGGCGCGCGTTCCGTCGTCGATCGCGAGCACACTCACGTTGCGCGCGATGTTCACCGCGTGGAGTGGTCCGTCGGGGTCGCGCAACTCGACCAGTCGCAACGGCACCACGTCCTCGAATCGACCCTTGCTCGTCACCATGTCGCCCCATCGCGCCGGGTCTGAGGAACACCAAGGGTACCCGCCTCCCGACAGGCCTCCGCGCATGGGTCCGACCGTGTGGGCCGTTCGCCCCATGCGCCTACGCTCGGCCACCGTGTGGGACCCCGCTGCACTCCGTGTCGTCGTCCGCACGACGGGCGCCCCGCCCCGCAGCTCGGCGCTGGCGTCCCGCTCGGCGGTCGGTGTGGATCCGCTCGAGGTCGAGGTCGCCCTCGACGCCGACGGCGTCGTGCGGTGGCGGATCAGGAACGCGGCCCAGGAACCGGTCGCGATCGACGCGGTCGGCATCGTCTGGGACGAAGCGGTGCCCGCCGGGCCCACCGCGGTCGTCGTGCACGGGTACCAATCGTGGTCGCCGACGCGCCTGGCGCACCTCGGACTCGACGAGGACCCTTCGCACACGCCCGGCACGTTCCCGATGCTGCGCAGCGCGTACCACGCCGATCCGAGCGTGACCGAGCGCGGCGAGCTGCGTTCGGAGCAGGTGACCGTGCTGCGCGGCGCCGCCGACCTCGTCCTCGTCGGCTTCCTCGACGGGCGTACGCACGAAGGCACCGTGCGTCTCCGTCCCGCCGATGCGGGCGTCGCCACCGTGGAAGCACAGGCGTGGTTCGGCGGTGCGGTGCTGGCGCCCGGCGAGGAGCGCGAGCTCCACCCGTTCGTGCGTCGCACGGGCGCGGATGCCGGCGCGCTGCTCGAGCAGTGGGCCGCGTCGGTCGGCGCGGCAGCCGGCGCGCGCGTCGGTGCGCCGTACCAGGTCGGGTGGTGCTCCTGGTACCACTACTTCCACGACGTGACCGAGCGCGCGCTGCGCACGAACCTGGGCGTCGCGACGGAGTGGCCCTTCGAGGTCTTCCAGCTCGACGACGGCTACCAGGCCCACATCGGCGACTGGCTCGAGACCAACGAGCGGTTCCCCTCCGGCGTCGACGGCGCCGGCGCAGCGATCGCGGCGGCCGGCTTCGTCCCCGGCCTGTGGTTGGCGCCGTTCATCGCGAGCCCAGCGTCACGCGTCGCCCGCGAACACCCGGAGTGGTTCGCGCGTGACGACGACGGCGCGCCGCTCGTCACGATGTTCCACGAGAAGTGGGGCGGCGTGATGTGGCAGCTCGACGTGACCCGACCCGACGTGCTCGACCACCTCCGGACCACCGCGGCGACGTTGCGCGCGATGGGATACGAGTACCTGAAGCTCGACTTCACGTTCTCCTCGACCGGGCCGGGGAGGTACGACGACGCCACGCAGACGCCGGCGCAGCGGTTGCGCGCCGGCTACGACGCGGTGCGCGCCGGCCTCGGCGACGACGGGTTCCTGCTCGCCTGCGGGTGCCCGCTCGGACCCGTGGTCGGCGTGGTCGACGCGATGCGCATCGGACCCGATGTCGCACCGTCGTGGGAGATCGAGGCGAGCGAGCCCGGACTGCCGGGGTACGAAGCCGCCGCACCGTCGACACGCGGCGCGTGGTCGGCGACGCTCGCGCGGTCGTTCCAGCACCGCAACCTGTGGCTGAACGACCCCGACTGCGTCATGCTGCGTTCGTCGCACACGAACCTCGAAGCGGACGCAGCGCGCGCGTGGGCACTCGCGGTCGGCCAGTCCGGTGGCCTCGCGCTCGTCTCCGACGACCTGACCTTGCTCGACGCCAGCTCGCGGGCGCTGCTCGACGAGGTGATCGCGCTCGGCCGGGCCGCCGACGACGAGGCGCGCGCCGGGCGCGCGCCTCGCTGCGACGACCTCTTCGATCCGGCCGGTCCGCGCCGGCTCACCGCCGGCGGCCGCACACTCGCGATCGACGACCTCGCGCGGCCGCGCGCCACGCTGCGCTGACCCGGGCCGACCCGGTCGTCAGCGGTTCGTGGGGAACCCGAGGTCGGGGCCGCGCGTCGCGGGGTCGGCCCACCGCGCGGTCACGACCTTGCCGCGTGTGTAGAAGTGCACCGCGTCGGGACCGTGCGCGTGGGTGTCGCCGAACAGCGAGTGCCCCCAGCCACCGAACGAGTAGTAGGCCATCGGCACGGGGATCGGGACGTTCACGCCGACCATGCCGGCCTCGACCTCCACCTGGAAGCGCCGCGCCGCGCCGCCGTCGCGCGTGAAGATCGCGACGCCGTTGCCGTAGGGGTTGTCGTTCACGAGCGCGACGGCGGCGTCGTAGGAATCGGCGCGCACGACCGCGAGCACGGGCCCGAACAGCTCCTCGCGGTAGATCGTCATCGTCGGGTCGACGCGGTCGAAGAGGCACGGCCCGAGCCAGAAGCCGTCCGGCCGCCCGTCGATCGCGAGCGCGCGCCCGTCGACTACCAGCTCGGCGCCTTCGTCGACACCCACGTCGACGAACGACGCCACCCGGTCGCGGTGGGCGCGTGTCACGAGCGGGCCCATGTCGACGTCGGGCTCGGTGCCGTCGCCGATCTTCAGGTCGGCGATCCGCGACGCGATCCGCGCGACGAGGTCGTCGCCGACGGGGTCGACCGCGACGACCACCGAGATCGCCATGCACCGCTCCCCCGCCGAGCCGTAGCCCGCACTCACCGCGGCATCGGCGGCGAGGTCGAGATCGGCGTCGGGAAGCACGATCATGTGGTTCTTCGCACCGCCGAGCGCCTGCACCCGCTTGCCGTGCGTCGCGGCGGTCTCGTACACGTAGCGCGCGATCGGTGTGGAACCGACGAAGCTCACGCCGGCGACGAGCGGATGCGTGAGCAGCGCGCTCACCGCTTCCTTGTCGCCGTGCACCACGCTGAACACGCCGTCGGGGAGCCCGGCCTCGGCCCACAGCTCGGCGACGAAGGTCGACGCCGACGGGTCGCGTTCGGACGGCTTCAGCACGAACGCGTTCCCGCACGCGATCGCCAACGGATACATCCACATCGGGACCATTGCCGGGAAGTTGAACGGGGTGATCCCCGCGACGACGCCGAGCGGTTGCCGGATGGAGTACGAGTCGGTGTCGGTCGAGACCTGTTCCGAGAACCCGCCCTTCAGCAGCTGGGGGATCCCGCACGCGAACTCGACGACCTCCTGGCCGCGTCCGACTTCGCCCAGCGCGTCAGCGAACACCTTGCCGTGCTCGGCGGTGATGATGCGCGCCAGGTCGGCCTTGCGGGCTTCGAGCAGCTCGCGGAACGCGAACAGGACACGCGCCCGTCGGTTCAACGAGACGTGACGCCACTCGTCGAACGCGCGCCGCGCCGCGACGACCGCGTGGTCGACGTCGGCGCTCGACGCCATCGCGACCGCGCCGGTGACCTCTCCCGTCGCGGGGTTGGTGACCTCACCGGTACGCCCGGAGGTGCCCTCCCAGGACTTTCCGCCGACCCAATGGTTGATCCTCGTCGTCATCGCGGGCTCCTCGGGCTGCGCGTCGGGCGCGCCGGCGCGCCCATGAGCTCCAGGCTACGGGGGCACACCCGCGGCGGACCGACGGGTCGGTCAGGGCGCGACCGCCTCCGACCCGAGGTGCTCGGCGATCCATTCCCGCAGCGGCACGTCGTCGGGCGTCGGATCGAACCAGGCGTTCGCACTCGTCGTGGCACCGAGCAGCTGCCGGCGGATCGGATCGACGCCGCCGAGCACCTCGTCGAGGCGCATCGCCGACTTCGGGCGCAGCCAGCGGTGGCTGTACCCGTAGGTGAGGAACACCCGCGTCGACGTTGAGTGGTTCGTGCTCGCCGCGTGCCAGAGGCGTCGGTCGAACACGACCGCGTCGCCGGCGCGCGCGCACAGCTCGATCGCGCCCGGCGGGTCGTCGCCGAACTCGGCGAAGGCCTGCCGGGTCACGCGGTGACTCCCGGGGACGACGCACAGGTTCCCCATCCCGGTGCGATCGACGTCGGTGAGGAAGTAGCCGACCTTCACCGAGACGCGCGGCTGGACGACGTCGGGCTCGAAGTCGCGGTTCATGCGGTTGTTGTCCTGGTGCCACGCGTACGCGCCGGCCGGAGCCTGCGGGTGCGTCGGGGGCGTGACGATCAGCTGGGTGTGGAACAGCTGGATGTGCCACCCGAGCACCCCGAAGACCTTCGGGAACGTCATCGGCCAGTCGACGAGCTCGAGGAACGCGTCGTCGCGGCCGACGAGGTCGTGGAGGTTGAGGATCGTGTGCGCGTTGCTCTCGGGGCTCGCCCGCAGCTCGGCGAAGTACCGCTGTGCGAGGGTGCCGAAGCGATCGACCACGGCGTGCGGCAGCGCGCGCTCGACGAGGAGGAACCCCTCTCGTTCGAACCGCTCGCGCTCCGAGGGCGTGAGGACATGGTCGGGCCACTGCGCCGAGTGCCCCGTGGCGGCCTGCACCGGACCTGACACGGACGTCACCCTAGGCCGCAGCTCCGGTGGGCGATGCGTCTCGGGTGATCAGGCGCCGACGCCGGCGAGGTCCTGGAACAGCCGCACCTGAGCGCTCAACACGAGCTGGCGGGCGGCGTCGTCGCTGATCCCGAACTCACCGCAGAGCGTCGCACT
Organism: Acidimicrobiia bacterium; assembly: GCA_036277635.1. GTDB lineage: Bacteria > Actinomycetota > Acidimicrobiia > IMCC26256 > PALSA-610 > DASUMP01. Next base: position 17,126 of record DASUMP010000002.1, read on the forward strand.
CGCCTCGAACGCGTCGTCGACCTGCTCGACGAGCTCGCGGGCCCGCAGGCGAGCCGCGGCGATCGGGGAACTCGTGACGTGCTCCACGCCGGTGACAACGTCACCGACACCGACGAGGTGACGGGTGGGCGGGAGAAATCCCGAGAGCGTCAGCGGCAGCGGGCGCCGAGCGCGGTGCCGGCCGGGCTCCGCAGCACCAGCCGGCGGTTCCCGGCGTCGTCGATGGCGTAGTCGATCGCCCGCAGGTCCCACAGCTCGTCGAGCGCCCCCCGGACGTCGTCGAGGCCGAGGCCGGCCGCGTTCGCACAGGCGATCGCATCGACGAGCGGGCGGGTCGCGTCGCGGATCGCGCAGATCACGGCCTGGGCGGCCGGGCTGACGGCTGCGTCGGTCATGCGCGAACGGTAGGCGACCATCGACCACTGGCAGGGCCATCCAGCCCTCCAGCAAACGTTTGCTGGACAACCGAACGAACGTTTGATAGACCGGACGCGTGACAGCGGTCGACCAGCGGACGCGGATCCTCGACGCCGCGATCGGCCTCATGGCCGACCAGGGCGCTCGGGGCATGAGCATGCGGGGGCTCGCGGCGGCCTGCGAGCTCAACGTGGCGACGCTGTACCACTACTTCCCGAGCAAGCAGGACCTGTTCCGAGCCGCGATCGCCCACGGGCGTCACGACGCCTTGTTGCAGAACCCGTTCCCCGAAGGTCTCGCCGGCGATCCGCTCGCGCGCCTGACCGCGCTGCTCGACCACGTGTTCTCGGAGATCTCCGAGACCAACGACCTGTGGCGTGTCCTCATCACCGAGTACCTGCACGACGACCCCGACGTCGCGGTCCCGCTGCTCGAGATGAGCGCCGCGTTCGAAGACGCGCTGCGGCGCTGGCTCGTCGACCTGCTCCCGGAGATCCCCGCGCTCCACGACACCGGGATGGTCCGTGCGTTGCGCCTCGCGATGTACGGGGTACTCGTCGAGCACCTGCCCAACCCGCCCGACGTGCGCGACGCGATGTTCGCGGAGCGTGCTCGCGACATCGCCCACGCGTTCGTACGACTCACCGCCGCCGTTTCCGGTTCCGCCTCGCACCAGGAAGTGCGCTGATGACCGCTCCGATCACCCCGTTCACCTTCGACGTGCTCGACCCCACGCTGTTCTCACGCGGCGTCGCGCACCAGGTCTTCGACTGGTTGCGCGCGAACGATCCGGTGCACCGCGACGAGCACAACGACTTGTGGGTCCTGTCGAAGTACGACGACGTCGCGTACGTCGAGCGCCAGCCCGAGGTGTTCATCAGCGGTCGAGGCGTCCGCCCGAAGGGCGATGCCGTCAACCTCTCGATCGCGTCGATGGACGACCCGGAGCACGCGCGCCAACGTCGTCTCATCGCGCGCGGCTTCACGCCGAAGCGCATCGGCGAGCTCACCGACCGGATCCGCAGCGTCACCCGCGAGCTGATCGACGCGATCGCACCGCGCGGCGAGTGCGACTTCGTCACCGACGTCGCCGCCCCCCTGCCGCTCATCGTCATCGCCGAGCTGCTCGGCCTCCCGGTCGACGATCGCGAGCAGCTGCGCCACTGGTCCGACACGATGATCGCGGGTGAGGGCGCCGTCGCCGGCGACCCGAAGCTCGACGCGGCCGGCCAGGCGTGGGCCGAGTACGTGACCTATCTCGCGGCACTGCTCGAGGACCGGCGCGCCCACCCGCGCGACGACCTCATCTCGGTGCTCCTGACCTCCGCCGACGCGGGCGAGCTCGGCTTCGACGCCGCCGCGCTCGACGCGGCGATCGCGTCGGGTGATCCGCGCACCGGCCTCACCCTCGGCGGCGACGACATCCTCTCGTTCCTCACGTTGTTGCTCGTCGCAGGGAACGAGACGACCCGCAACGCGCTCTCCGGTGGCGTGCTCGCCCTCAGCCGGTTCGTCGACCAGCGCGACCGGCTCGTCGCCGACATGACGCTCGTCCCGAGCGCCACCGAAGAGATCCTGCGGTTCGTCTCACCGGTCTTGAACTTCTCGCGCGTCGCGACCCGCGAGACGGAGATCCGCGGCCGCACGATCGACGCCGGCGACGTCGTGCTGCTCTGCTACCCCTCCGCGAACCGCGACGCCGACGTGTTCGACGCGCCCGACGAGCTGCGCATCGACCGCACCCCGAACCTGCACCTCGCGTTCGGCGCCGGACCGCACTTCTGCCTCGGCGCCAACCTCGCGCGCACCGAGATCCGGATCATGCTCGAGGAGCTCTACTCCCGCCTCCCCGACCTGCGCGTCCCCGACGACGTCGGTCCGCAGCGCGCGCCCTCGACCATCGTGGCGACGATCGAGCACCTCCCCGTCGTCTTCACTCGCGCCTGACTCACCCGCCCTCGACGTCGTCGCCCTCGGTGGAGTACTCCGTCGTCGGCTCGTCGTGTTCGCGCAGCGGCGACTCGTCGCCCCGCCCCACGTCCTGACTCCCCCGGTGCTCGCTCGGCTGCGGGTCGTCTGCCTCGACGCGTTCGTTGGGGTTCGGTCCAGGGTCGTGCACGGTGCCTCCTCGGTCGTCGACGCGACCTACCCGACCCCCAGCGGCAGGAACCATCCCGAGGACGGGTCGGCGCCGAACCTGAGGCGTGGAGCGCATCGAGCCCGGGCCCGGTCAGGAGTCGGTGTGGGACTACCCGAGACCGCCGCGACTCGAGCCGGTCACCGAGCGGCTGCGTGTCGTGCTCGGGGGCGTGACGATCGCGGACACGCGACACGGATTCCGCGTGTTGGAGACGAGTCACCCGCCGACGTACTACTTCCCCCTCACCGACGTCCTCGCGGGCGTGTTGGAACGCGCCGATGGTGCGAGCTGGTGCGAATGGAAAGGCGCGGCGCACTACTACGACGTGCGGGTCGGTGACCGACTCGCGCCTCGCGCCGCGTGGGGCTACGCGACACCGAACGCCGCGTACGCCGCCCTGGCGAACACCGTCGCCTTCTTCGCCGCCCGCATGGACGCTTGCTTCGTCGACGACGAGCAGGTGGTCCCCCAGCCCGGGGACTTCTACGGCGGATGGATCACCCGCCGCGTCGTCGGCCCCTTCAAGGGCGGCGCGGGAACTCGCGGCTGGTGAGCGCGATCAGCGTGCGTGGAGGGCGGTAGACCGCTGATCTGCGGGTACCTCGCGCGTCGTTCACAGTCGCCTCGCATCGTTTCGCGACGACTCGTTTCCTCGATGTGAGTGTTCACGCGAACGCAAGCACTCCTCGGCGACGAACGACACGCCCTCAGAAACCTGAGTCCTGCGCGGCGATCGCTGGGTACGACACCCTCTGGAGCGCCGAGTTCCGAGGAACAACATTCTCTCGGGCGAGGAGGTCCGAAGAGAGCGTGACCAACCCCAACCTGACGATCATGAGGAAACATGGAACCCAAGAGTCGCATTGCTCGCGTTCTCGCGATGTCCGCCGCAGCGATGGTGTCCGTCGCGGCATTGGGCGGAGGTGTAGCCGCCGGCCACGAGACCAACCACGGTCGAGCAAAGACAGTCACCCTGACCGCAGAGCTCAGTGAGTTGAATGGGTCTGGCGCGTCGGGAACGGCGACGGCGGTCGTGCGCAACCAGAAGATCCTCCAGATCGATGTCCATGCCGAAGGGCTGTCTCCCGATGCCCCGCATGCGCAGCACATCCACTACGGCGACGACGCACGCAATGAGTGCCCGTCGTTGTTCGACGACACCAACAACGATGGCTTCATCAACACCGTCGAGGGCGTGCCTGCCTACGGGCCCGTCGTGGTCTCCTTGACGACGAACGGCGACACGAGCCCTGCCAGCGTTCTGGCCGTTTCGCGCTACCCCGTGTCGTCCGACGGTTCCTTCTCATACAGCCGCAGCGACATCAACTTCACGGGGGTGTCAGGCACCGGATACGCCGGTGGAGAGGGCACACCGAAGCAGATCGCCGATTCCGTGCGCGAAGGCGAAGGTGTCGTCGTCATCCACGGCGTCGACTACAACGGCAATGGCGTCTACGACGGAGCCGAGATGAGCGAGCTCGACCCGTCGCTGCCCCGTGAGGCAACCGATCCGGCAGCCTGCGGAATCCTGAACTGAGGCGTCCTCAACACCATCTCAACATGACCGCCCGCCCCGGCACACCGCCAGGGCGGGCGGTTGCGCGTCTCGCGGCGACCTCATGTGTCCGATCTGTGTCATGACGCGACGAAAGCCGGCACGAACGCGAACGCCGTACCGGCTCTGACCTGCGGTTTCGCTGGTGGGCGGTAGAAGACTCGAACTTCCGACCTCAGCCGTGTGAAGGCTGCGCTCTAGCCAACTGAGCTAACCGCCCGGGACCGGTGAGGATAGCGCCCGCGTTCTCGATCAGGCGGAGTGGTTCGCGTCGGCGGTGAGGAACTTGCTGGCGAGCGCGGCGTAGTACGCGACGCCGACGGCGAGGGCGTCTTCGTCGATCTGCATGCGGTTCGAGTGGCAGGCGGGCGCGGTGCGCGGGCGGGCGCCGGGCGGGCAGGCGCCGAGGAACAGGATCGCGCCGGGACGCTCCTCCAACACGTAGGAGAAGTCTTCGGCACCCATCATCGGCGACGGCATCTCGATCCAGCCGCGGTCGCCGAGGAGGTCGGTGGCGGTGGCGCGAGCGTGCTCGACGCCCGACTCGTGGTTGATGGTGGGCGCGTAGCCGCGCGTGATCGTGACCTCCGCGTGCATCTCGTGCGCGATCGCGATGTTCGTGGCGATGCGCTCGATGCCGGCGTGCGCGAGCTCGCGCGACGCGGCGGACACCGCCCGGATCGTGCCCTGCATGAGCACCCGCTCCGGGATCACGTTGTTCGTGGTGCCGGCGCGCATCTTCGCGATCGTGATGACGATCGGGTCGAACGTGTTGATGCGCCGGGTCGCGAACACCTGCAACGCCTGCACGATCTCCGCGGCGACCGGCATCGGGTCGTTCGCGAGGTAGGGCGTCGACGCGTGGCCGCCCGTGCCGGTGACGACGATGTCGACGACGTCGGCCGACGCCATCATGCAGCCGGCGCGCCCGGCGATCGTCCCCGTCGGCAGGTTGGGACTCACGTGCAGCGCGAACGCGGCGTCGACGCGCGGCTCGAGGAGTCCCTCTTCGATCATCGAGCGCGCGCCGTGGAACCCTTCTTCGCCGGGTTGGAACATCAACCGCACTGTGCCCGCGAGGTCGTCGCGACGCTCTGCCAGCAAGCGCGCGGCGCCTGCGAGCATCGCGGTGTGCGCGTCGTGCCCGCACGCGTGCATCGTGCCGTCGACCGTGCTCGCGAACTCGAGACCGGTGTCCTCGGGCATCGGCAGCGCGTCCATGTCGGCGCGCAACACGACCACGGGTCCGTCGGCGGCACCGCGCAGGTCGGCGACGACCGACGAGACGGCGGTGCCGCAGCGCACGTCGAGCGGGAGGCCGTCGAGCGCGTCGAGCACCGCGCGCTGGGTGCGCGGGAGATCGAGACCGAGCTCGGGGTGGGCGTGCAGGTCACGCCGGAGCGACACGACGTCGGCGAGGCCGGCGCGCGCGTCGTCGAGGAGCGCGTCGAGGGTGTTCGGCATCGGTCGAGCGTACGGCGTTCAGGTGGCGCGTGTGCGCCGGAACCAACCGGTCACCGCTCTCGCGAACTGCTTCTGGAACGACGTGTACCCGTCGCGCAGCGCGGCGTCGGGGTGGTCGGGCGCGACGAGCGCGCGCGGGAGCAGCGGGTCGCGCCGGAGGTGCTGGAGCGCGCGGGCGCCGCTCACGAACGCCGCCGGCAGATCGTCGTCGGCGATCGGACCCGGCGAGTGGCGATCGAGGTCGTCGAGCAGGCGACGCGCGGTCGTGGCCCAGTCC
>DASUMP010000003.1:0-46715 GCA_036277635.1 Acidimicrobiia bacterium
CCTGCACGAGTGCCAGCAGGCCGGCCTCGATGCGGCGATCGTGCACGCGGCCCGCATCCTCCCGATGCACAAGATCGGTGAGCGCGAGCGCGAAGTCGCGCTCGACCTCGTCTACGACCGACGTCGCGACGGCTACGACCCACTCACCGAGTTCATGGCGTTGTTCGAGGGCGTCGAGGCGGGTGCGATCGAGCAGGAAGACCGTTCCGGATGGCCGGTCGCCGAACGCCTGAAGCACCGGATCATCGATGGCGACCGCGACGGTCTCGAAGCCGACCTCGACGAGCAGCTCCAGACGATGCCGGCCCTCGACGTCGTGAACGACGTGCTCCTCGACGGCATGAAGGTCGTCGGCGAGATGTTCGCGAGCGGCGAGATGCAGCTGCCGTTCGTGCTGCAGAGCGCAGAGACGATGAAGGCGGCGGTCGCGCACCTCGAGCCGCACATGGAGAAGGCCGACAGCGGCGGCAAGGGCACCGTCGTGCTCGCGACGGTGCGCGGCGACGTCCACGACATCGGCAAGAACCTCGTCGACATCATCCTCACCAACAACGGCTACACGGTGCACAACCTCGGCATCAAGATCGGCATCGCCGAGATGATCGAGAAGGCCACCGAGGTCGGAGCCGACGCGATCGGCATGAGCGGACTGCTCGTGAAGAGCACCTTGATCATGCGCGAGAACCTCGAAGAGCTGAACACACGCAACCTGTCGAGCATCCCGGTGCTCCTCGGCGGCGCCGCACTCACGCGCAACTACGTCGAGGTCGACCTGCGGCAGGTGTACGACGGCCGCGTCTTCTACGGCAAAGACGCGTTCGAAGGACTGCGCACCGTCGACACCCTGATGCAGGGGAAGCGCACCGGTGATCTCGACCCCGAGTTCGGTCGCGCGCTCGGCGGACGAAAGCTGCCGCCGCGCAAGAGCGAGCGCGACGCCGCGGCCGCGCCGGTCGAGGTGCCGGCGCGCTCCGACGTCGCCACCGACGCCACCGTGTTCAACCCTCCGTTCCTCGGCGCCCGGGTGGCGAAGGGCATCCCGCTCGACGACATCGCGACCTACGTCAACGAGACCGCCCTGTTCCGCAACCAGTGGCAGTTCCGGCCCGAGAAGCACAGCGGAACGCCGGAGTCCGACGACGAGTTCAAGGCCCGCATCCGTCCGGTGCTGCGCGAGCAGCTCGACCGGGCGCGCGCCGAAGGACTGCTCGCGCCGGCCGTCGTGTGGGGCTACTTCCCGGTGAACAGCGAAGGCACCGACCTGGTCGTGTGGAAGGACGACGACCGCACGCAAGAGTGGCTGCGCTTCACCTTCCCCCGGCAGCGCAAGGATCGGTTCCTCTCGATCGCCGACTTCTTCCGGTCGGTCGAGTCGGGCGAGCCCGACTACGCGGGCTTCCACGTGGTCACGGTCGGCGCCCGTGCGAGCGAACGCGAGCGTGAGCTGTTCGCGGCCGACAAGTACCAGGACTACCTGCTGCTCCACGGTCTGTCGGTGGAGATGACCGAAGCGCTCGCCGAGTACTGGCACCGCCGCATCCGCGAAGAGTGGGGCTTCGCCGACGAAGACGGCCCGTCGCTCGCCGGTCTGTTCCGCCAGCAGTACCGCGGCTCGCGCTACTCGTGGGGCTATCCCGCGTGCCCCGACCTCGACGACCAGGTCAAGGTCGTCGAGCTGCTCGGCGCCGACCGCATCGGCGTGCAGGTCACCGAGGAGTTCCACCTCGTGCCCGAGCAGAGCACCTCGGCGATCATCGTCCCCCACCCCGAAGCCAAGTACTTCGTCGTCTGACCCCGCCCGATCAGGGGGCGAGGACGGCTCGGGCGACGAGGTCGGTGCCGAACGCGGTGAGGATGGCGAGGTAGAGCAGGCCGGTGGCGGCCATCACGGCGGAGTAGAAGCGCTCACGCAGCGCGAGCCAGGTGACGCCGACGAGGATGATCGTCGAGAGCGCGCTCACGATCCAGATGACGCCGAGCAGGCCGTCCCAGCCGTCGTCGACCGCGCCGGTGAACACCTGCACCATGCCGGTCGGCCACAGGAACACCGCGACCTCGAGCGGCCACAGCACCGCGGTCACCACGACCAGCTCCTTGATCGGATCGCGCGGCAACCCCGGCTGCGTGAGGTACCAGTGCCCGAGCAGCATCGCGTCGCTCACCGCGCCGAGGAAGAGCGCACCGACCACGAGCCGCGCCGCCGACAGCGCGTAGGGACCACCGGCGAGGTCGGCGGCGCCGAGGAGCGCGACCAGACCGAACGCGGGCGCGACGAGGTCGAGGCGCGGGTGGAACTCGGGCCCGACGTCCACGACCGTCGCGTCGTCCGACGCGTTGTCGGACGCGTCGGACGGAGACGGGCGGTCGACCATCGCCGCGACGCGCGCTCGGCGCCGGGCGCGCACGTCGGAGCCGCCCGAGACGCCGGCACGCCGGCGGACGATCGACGACCACGACGCGACCACGGCGCCGACGACGACACCGAAGGATCCGACGGTCGCGACCACTCGCGCCGTCCCGCCACCGTCCTGCGCGACGAACAGCAGCGCGCCGGCGAGCGCCATCGCGCCGAACACGCCGCGCAGCAACCAGCCGTAGCCGAGGCTGACGAGCCGGCCGCGTGTCGTGACCCAGAGACACGCGAGGCCGCCGGCGCCCCACTGCACCAGGAAGGTCGCGCCGTCGAGGTCCACGCCCGCCAGGCTCGCGCGTCAGCCGACGATGGCGAGATCCCGGGCGGCGACGTTGAGCCGCTCGGGTCCGGCGTCGGTGGCCACGACGATGTCTTCGAGGCGCATCCCGAAGCGACCTTCGAAGTAGATGCCGGGTTCGATGCTGAACGCGTGCCCGGCGACGAGCGGGAGGTCGTTGCCGGCGACGATGTACGGATCCTCGTGGGCCTCGGTCCCGATCCCGTGCCCGGTGCGGTGCACGAAGTGCGCGCCGAAGCCCGCCGCGTCGAGCACCGATCGCGCCGCGGCGTCGACGGCGGCACACGCGACGCCAGCACGCGCCGCGTCGAACGCGGCCTGTTGCGCCTCCTGCAACACGAGGTACGCGTCACGGACCTCCGGTCGGGGCTCACCGACGCTGAACATGCGGGTGATGTCGGAGCAGTAGCCGTCCATCGTGCCGCCGAAGTCGCACAGCACGAGATCGCCGGGCTCGATCACTCGCGTCCCCGGCTCGTGGTGCGGACTCGCCGCGCTCGCCGCGGTCGCGACGATCGCGAAGTTCGCGCGCTGGTGGCCGACCTCGAGCATGCGCTCGACGAGCTCGCGGTGCACGTCGAGCTCGGTCCGACCCGCGAACGGTCGCTCCCGCATCGCGGCGGCGATCTCGTCGACGGCGTGCGCGGCGCGGCGCAGCGCGGCGATCTCCTCGACGTCCTTCACCATCCGCAGCGGCGCGGTGACGTCGGTCGCGCGGCGCAGCTCGACGCTCGGGAGCGCGCGTTGTAGATCGAGCACGAAGCGCGCCCACGTGTGGTCGCCGATCGCGGCAACCCGCGCGGCGCCGACGAGCCGCGCCACCGACGCGATCGGGTCGTCGGTCTCCTCCCACGGCACGAGCTCGAACAGGTCGGGGTGCGGCTCGACGCGCGCCGCCTCGAGGCGCGGCACCACGAGCTGGGCGTCGCCGGCGCGCGGGAGGACGAGCATCGTCAGGCGCTCGAGGGGCATCGCTTCGTACCCGGTGAAGTACGGCAGGTCGGGACCGACCGAGAGCAGCAACACGTCGACGCCGAGCTCGTCCATCCGCGCCCGCACGCGCTCGATCCGCCGCTGGTACCGCACCGATCTCAACGCCGGCCGAGGGCGACGGGGACGGCGTCGGGCTCGGACCCACGCGGAGTCGCCGAGTCGGCGCCGGCGCGGGCGTGGTAGCTCGAACGCACGAGCGGACCGCTCTCGACGTGCGCGAACCCGAGCGCGGCGCCGAACTCGGCCAGCGCGGCGAACTCGTCGGGCGTCCACCAGCGCACCACCGGCAGGTGCCGCGCGGTCGGCTGGAGGTACTGACCGATCGTCACGATGTCGACGCCGACGTTGCGCAGGTCGGTGAGCGCGGCGCGCACCTCGTCGTCGCGCTCGCCCATGCCGACGATGAGCCCCGACTTGACGACGAGCCCGGCGTCCTTGGCGCGCGCGAGGACCGCGAGCGAGCGCGCGTAGCCCGCCGACGGTCGCGCGGCGCGCTGCAGGCGCGCCACGGTCTCGAGGTTGTGGTTGAGGACGTCGGGACGCGCGGCGAAGATCGTGGCCAGCGCGTCGGCGTCGCCGCGGCAGTCGGAGATCAGCAGCTCGACGCGCGTCGACGGAGCGACGGCGCGGATCGCGGCGACCGTCGACGCGAAGGCGCCAGCACCGCCGTCGGGCAGGTCGTCGCGCGCCACGCAGGTGATGACCGCGTGCTCGAGCCCGAGCGCCTGCACCGCCTCGGCGACCCGGCGGGGTTCGTCGGGATCGAGCGGCAGCGGCTTGCGCGTGTCGACGAGACAGAAGCCGCACGCGCGGGTGCAGCGGTCGCCGAGGATCATGAACGTGGCGGTGCGGTCGGCCCAGCACTCGTAGATGTTCGGACAGCCGGCCTCCTCGCAGACCGTGTGCAGGTCGAGGCCGCGCACGAGGCGCTTCAGGCCGAGGAACTCGTCGTCCATGCGGGCGCGGACCCGCATCCACTCCGGGCGTCGCCCGCCGTCGGCCGGCACCGCGTCGACGCCCGCCGCGGCAAGGCGCCCGAGCAGGCGCACGGGCTGGGTGCGCTCGGCACGCGCGGCTTCGTGGCTCGCGTCGCGACTGAACGGAGCGAGGTCGTGCGGGGACTCACGCCACACGACGTCGTGACGCTGCGGCGTGCGCTCGAACGCGGCCGCGAAGTGCTCGACGACGCGGTCGGCGACCTCGCGCACGGTGACCGGACGCTCCAGCACGCGGGCCATCGACGTGACCGCCTTGTCGGCGATGCCGCAGGGCACGATGTGGGTGAACATCGTCAGGTCGGGATCGACGTTCAACGCGAACCCGTGCCGCGTGCGACCGCGCGCCACACGCACTCCGATCGCGGCGATCTTCTCGTCGTCGACCCACACGCCGGTGTACCCGGGGTTGCGGCCCGCCGCGATGCCGAAGTCGGCGAGGGCCGAGATCAGCACGTGTTCGAGCATGCGCACGTACGCGACGACGTCGCGCTGGCCGGCGCGCCACTCGTCGAGCGACAGGATCGGGTAGCCGACGAGCTGGCCGGGACCGTGGTACGTGACGTCGCCACCCCGATCCGCGCGCACGAGGTCGGCGCCGACCGACGCGGGGGGCACGAGGACGTGCTCGTCGTGGCCCGACGACCCGAGCGTGTACACGTGGGGATGCTCGAGCAGCAGCAGGTAGTCGTCGGTGCCCCGCTCGTGCAGGGCGCGCTGCAACGCGTCGGCTTCGCGGTACGGGACCCGGCCGAGCCAGCGGACCTGCAGGGTCGAGTCGCTCACGCGAGCTCCGCCGTCCAGTCACGCGTCTCGAGCACCTCGCGCACCGCGGCCAGGAACGACGCCGCGTACGCGCCGTCGAACGCGCGGTGGTCCCACGCGAGCGAGAGATAGCCCACGTGGTGGATGGCGATGGTGTCCTCGCCGTCGGGGCCTTCGATGACCACCGGCTCCTTCGTGACCGCGTCGGTCGCGAGGATCGCCACCTGGGGTTGGTTGATGATCGGCAGCGTCATCGTCGTGCCGAACGGACCCATGTTCGTGATGGTGAAGGTGCCGCCGACGACTTCGTCCGGGCGGAGCGCCTTCTGCTTCGCCCGGGTCGCGAGGTCGCGGATCTCACGCGCGATGAGACGCAGTCGCTTGCCGTCGACGTTGCGCACGACGGGCGCGAGCAGACCGTTGAAGTCGAGGTCGACGGCGATGCCGAGGTGGACGTCGCGGTGCACGATCAGCGTGTCGCCGTCGACGCTCGCGTTGACGTGCGGGTACTCGTGGACCACGTCGGAGATGGCGCGGACGAGGAACGGGAGATAGGTGAGCGAGAAGCCCTCCTCGGCCTTCCACTCGTCGCGGTGCTCTCGCCGGGCGCGCTCCACCCGCTCGAAGTCGACGCGCACCGACGTGTAGACGTGCGCGCTCGTGGCCTTCGAGCGCACCATGTGCTCGGCGGTGCGCCGCCGCATGTTGTCGAACGGCACCACCTCGTCGCCCTGCGCGGGCGTCGGGGCCGGCGCTCCGGGCGCGGCGGGCGCGGGGGCCGGCGCGGCGGGGGCGCGCGCCGGCGGGGGCGCGCTCGTGGCGCCGGTCTCGCGCGCGACGCGCAGCACGTCGTTGCGGGTGACGCGGCCGCCTTCACCGGTTCCCGGGATGGTCGCCGGGTCGAGCCCGTACTCGGCGGCGAGCCGGCGCACGAGCGGCGACGTGAGGGCGCCGCCGGTTGCCCCGCCGCCGGCCGGCGCGACGGCAGTCGCCGGCGCTGCGGGCGGCGGCGTTGCCGGAGCGGGCGGAGCCGGGGGCGCGGGCGCGGCCACGACGGGATCGGGTGCCGGCGCGGGCTCGGGTGCGGCGGCGGGCTCGGAGGGCGCGGGCGGCTCCGGCGCGGGCGGCTCGGGAGCGGCTGCGGCGGCGGGCGCGCTCGGTGCCGCCGCGCCGTCGCCGATGACCGCCAGGCGGGCGCCGACCTCGACGGTCTCGCCCTCGGGGACGAGGATCTCGGTGAGCACGCCCGCGCTGGGCGCCGGCACCTCGGAGTCGACCTTGTCGGTGGACACCTCGAAGAGGGGCTCGTCGGCCGCGACCTGGTCGCCGACCTGCTTGAACCAGCGCGTGATCGTGCCCTCGGTGACCGTCTCGCCCAGCTGCGGCATGGTGACGTCCACGGAAACCTCCGGTGCGGGGAACCGGCGCGCGTCGCGCGGCTCCTAGTGCAGGGTACGACCGGTGAGCGCGAGCGCGGCCTCGCCGAACACTTCGCTCAGCGTCGGGTGCGCGTGCACGAGCGACGCGACGTCGGCCGGGGTCGCCTCCCAATTCACGGCGAGATAGCCCTCGGCGATCAGCTCGGTCGCCCACGGACCGGCGACGTGCACGCCGAGGATCGGCCCGTCGCGTTCGGCGACGATCTTCACGATGCCGTCGTTCTCGCCGATGATCATCGCCCGGCCGTTCGGGTTGAACCGGTGCGTCGCGGTGACGACGTCGAGACCCCGCTCCTTCGCTTGCGCCTCGGTGAGCCCGCAGAACGCGACCTCGGGGTGGCAGTAGATGCCCCACGGCACCTTCGTGTAGTCGATCGGCGCCGGGTCCTCGCCGAGCATCGTCTTCACCGCGACGATCGCCTCCGAGAACGCGACGTGCGCGAGCTGCGGCGTGTTGACGACGTCGCCGAGTGCGTACACCCCCTCGAGCGCGGTACGGAGGTTGCCGTCGACGACGATGTAGCCGCGCTCGTCGACGCCGACGCCGGCCGCTTCGAGTCCGAGGTCTTCGCTGCGCGGGCGACGGCCGACGCTCACCACGACGGCGTCGACGAGCAGGCGCTCCTCGCCGTCTTTGCCGGTGAAGCGCAACGCGAGATCTTTGCGCCCGTGCTCGAGCGCGCCGACGGTGACCCCGGTGTGCACCTTGATGCCGCGCTTGGTGAACGACCGCACGACGGTCTGCGCGACCTGTGGGTCGACGCCGGTGAGGACCTGGGGCAGCGCCTCGAGGATCGTCACCTGAGCACCGACGTCGGAGAGGAACGACGCGAACTCGCAGCCGATCGCGCCGCCGCCGATGACGGCGACGCGCCCCGGGACGCGGTCGAGGTCGAGGACATGATCGGATGACAGCACGTGGATGCCGTCGAACGCGAAGCCGTCGATCGGCAGCTCACGGGGCAGCGAGCCGGTCGCGATCACGACGTTGCGCCCGCGCAGCTCGGTGGTGTCGCCGCCGTCGGCGTCGACGCGCACGGTGCGGCTCGCGCCGTCGGCGAGCACGCCGCGGCCCGGGACGACGGTGACCTTGCGACCCTTCAGCAGCGTGGCGAGGCCGGACGTGAGCCGTTCCACGATCTGACCCTTGCGCTGTTGGGTGACCGAGAGGTCGAGGTGCGGCGCGCCCGCGTCGACCCCGAACTCGCCGGCGCCGCGCACGGTGCGGAGGACCTCGGCGGTCTGCAGCAGCTCTTTGGCGGGGATGCAGCCGCGCAGCAGGCACGTGCCCCCGAGGCGGGCGTCGGCTTCGACCAACGCGATGTGCAGGCCGGCGGATGCTCCGTAGAGCGCCGCGGCGTACCCACCGGGTCCGCCGCCGACCACGACGAGATCGAATTCCTCGGCCGTCGGGACCACCCCTCTCGTGGGTTCGGGCGGACGGATCAGCTGGCCAGGAGCACCTGTACGGCGAACGCCGCCAGGATGACGATGCCGGTCGCCGCCGAGAGCAGCAGCAGCGTGCGGGTGCTCACGCGTGCAGGCTACCGGGGCCGGTCGACGGCCACCGCGGCGAGCGTCGGTAGACTTCGCGCCCGCTGGACCGCTGGTCGCGAGGTCGCGACCGCGAGCCGTCGTCGACCCGCCGTCGCCCCTGCCACCCTCCGAGGAACTCACCACGTGCCGTCCCGCGCGCACCGGATCGCCGACGCCGCGAAGCGATCGCTCCCCGAAGGCACGTTCGCGGTCGGCGCCGGACTGCTGATCGCGGGCGTCACCGCCTACGGGTTCCAGATCCTCACCGGACGCACGCTTGCGAAGGCCGACTACGCGGCGCTGAACGGGTTGTGGGCGCTCGTGTTCGTCGTGACGCCGGGCTTCTTCCAGCCGCTCGAACAAGAGGTGAGCCGCGCGCTCGCGAGCCGCGCGTCTCGAGGCATCGGCGGTGGTCCACTCGTGCGACGCGCCGCGATCCTGGGCGGCATCCTCGCCGCGAGCGTCGCGCTCATCGTTGTGGTCGCCTCGAAGCCGCTCGTCGACGAGCTGTTCGAGGGTGAGTGGCTGCTGCTCGTCGCCCTGCTCGTCGCGATCGCCACGTACTACGTCGCGCACCTCACGCGCGGCACGCTCTCGGGCAACGGACGCTTCGAGCGCTACGGCCTCATGCACGGCGTCGAGGGCTCGGTGCGGTTCCTCGCGTGCATCGCGCTCGTCGTGTTCGGCGTCGAGTCGGCGGGCGCGTACGGACTCGCGCTCGCGCTCCCGCCCCTCGTCGCGGTCGCGCTCGCGCTGCGCCGCCAGCACGGCCTCCTCCTCCCCGGACCCGACGCGCCGTACTCCGAGCTGTCGAACGCGTTGGTGTTGCTGCTCGTGGGCTCGTTCCTCGCACAAACCCTCGGGTACGCGGCGTTCCTCGGCGCGAACCTCCTCGCGACCTCGGCCGAGAAGGACGAAGTCGCCGACTTCATCTTCGGACTGTTCATCGCCCGCATCCCGATCCTGCTGTTCCAAGCGGTACAGGCCGCACTCCTCCCGAAGCTCGCGGGACTCGCCGGCGCCGGCAAGGTCGAGGACTTCCGCGGTGGGCTCCGCAAGCTCATCGTCGTCGTCGTGGCGCTCGGCGTGTTCGGCACGGTCGCGGGTGCCACGATCGGTCCGTGGGCGGGGCGCCTGTTGTTCGGCGCGGAAGACTTCACGCTCGGAAACCGCGACCTCGGCCTGCTCGCCGCGGGCAGCGGCGCGTTCATCCTGGCCCTCACGCTCGCCCAAGCGCTCATCGCCCTCGAGGGCTACGCGCAGGCGGCGGTGTCGTGGCTGATCGGGATCGCCGGGTTCATCGTCGTCACCGCCCTCGGTGACGACCTGTTCCTGCGCGTCGAGCTCGGCTTCGTGGCCGGGTCGTCGGCGGCCGCAGTCGCGATGGCGGCCCTGCTCGCGAACCGACTCCGCCACGGGGTTCCGGGCACCGCCGAACCGCTCGTGCGCGTCATCGGCCACGAGCCGCTCGAGATCTGATCGCCGCGCATGCACCTCGCGGCCTGGATCCGGCTCGCGCGGCCGAAGCAGTGGCTGAAGAACGTCCTCGTCTTCGCCGCGCCCGGCGCCGCGGGTCTGCTCACCGAAGGTGCCGCGCTCGCCGACACCGCGGTCGCGTTCGTCTGCTTCTGCCTCGCCGCGAGCGGCACCTACTTCATCAACGACGCGCTCGACGCCGAAGCCGACCGCCAGCACGCCGACAAGCGCACGCGCCCGGTCGCCGCGGGTGAGATCACGCCCCGGGCGGCGACGGCGGCCGGAGCGGTGCTCGTCGCCCTCGCGTTCGCCCTGTCGTTCGTCGCGACGTGGCAGCTCGCGCTCGTGGTCGGCGGCTACGTGGTGCTCACCCTCGCCTACAGCCTGTGGCTGAAGCACGAAGCCGTGGTCGACCTCGCGGCGGTTGCCGCGGGGTTCGTGCTGCGCGCGATCGCCGGCGGTGTCGCGGTCGAAGTCGAGATCTCGCCGTGGTTCCTGATCGTCGCCGCGTCCGGATCGTTGTTCATGGTCACGGGCAAGCGTCACTCGGAGATGCTCGAGCTCGGCGACGACGCGGCCAACCATCGTCGCTCGCTCGCGCTCTACTCCACCGCTTACCTCGGCTTCGTGCGCGCCGTGGCGTCGAGCGTGGCGATCCTCGCGTACTGCCTCTGGGCGTTCGAGAAGTCGGAGCCGGTCGGCGAGCCGATCTGGTTCGAGCTGTCGATCGTGCCGTTCGTGCTCGGGATCCTGCGGTATGCGTTCCTGCTCGACCAGGGACGCGGCGGCGCACCCGAAGACCTCGTCCTCTCCGATCGGACGCTGCTCGTCGTCGGCTTCGCGTGGGCGACACTGTTCGCGGTGGCGGTGCACGGTGCGTGACGCGCTCGAGGTCGGTGAGACCCGCGACCGACTGCTGACCGGTTGGGGCCGCACCAACCCGACGCGCGCGTCGGTGTGGTCGGCGCCGAGCGTCGGCGAGGTGGCGCAGCGACTGGGCACGCTCGACGGTCGGGGCGTCATCGCCCGTGGACTCGGGCGCTCCTACGGCGACGCGGCGCAGAACGCCGGCGGCTCCGTGGTGCTCGCCACCGCGCTCGACGACGTGCTCGATCTCGACCTCACGAAGGGCGAGCTGACCGTCGAGGCCGGCGCGAGCCTCGACGACGTGCTGCGCACCCTCGTGCCGCTCGGCTGGTTCCCCGCCGTGGTCCCGGGAACGAGATCGATCACCGTGGGCGGGGCGATCGCCTCGGACATCCACGGCAAGTACCGACACGGCTCCTTCTGCGACACGGTGAGTCGCATCCGGCTCGCGACGCCCGGCGCGGGCGTGCTGACTGCCGGACCCGACACCGAGTCCGAGGTCTTCTGGGCCACCGCGGGCGGCATGGGCCTCACCGGCGTCGTGCTCGACGCGACCCTGCAGCTCCAGCCGGTCGAGACGTCACGCATGCTCGTCGACACCGAGCACGCGACCGACGTCGACGACTGCATGGCGCGCATGCTGGAAGGCGACGAGCGCTACCGCTACTCGGTGGCGTGGGTCGACTGCCTCGCGACCGGGCGCGCGATCGGGCGGTCGGTCCTGACGCGCGCGAACCACGCCACGCTCGACGACGTGGGTTCGATGACGCCGACGAGGGCGCGATCGTTCGCGCCCAAGGTCCGCGTCGCCGCCCCTCCGTGGGTCCCTCCCGGTGTGCTGAACCGCGTGACGGTGCGCGCGTTCAACGAGCTCTGGTTCCGGCGTCCGCCGCGCGAACGCCGCGGCGAGCTGCAGACGATCTCGCAGTTCTTCTTCCCGCTCGACGCGGTCGCGGGCTGGAACCGCATCTACGGCCCGCGCGGCTTCCTGCAGTACCAGTTCGTCGTCCCCGACGGCGAAGAAGCCGTCGTGCGCCACGCGCTCGAGCGTCTGAGCGCCGCGCGGTGCCCGTCGTTCCTCGCGGTGCTGAAGCGCTTCGAGCACACCAGCCCCGGCCTGCTGTCGTTCCCGCTCCAAGGGTGGACCCTCGCCCTCGACGTGCCCGCGGTGGGCGCGACCCTCGGCGCGCTCCTCGACGATCTCGACCGCCGCGTGGCCGACGCCGGCGGGCGCGTCTACCTCGCGAAGGACTCGCGGCTCGCGCCCGAGATGGTCCCCGTCATGTACCCGGCGCTCGACGAGTGGCGCGAGATGCGCGCCGCGGTCGACCCGCGCGCGGTGATGACGAGCGACCTCGATCGACGACTCGACCTCCGAGGGAGGACCCACGCGTGAACAACGCGCTCGGCAACGTGCAATCGGTGCTCGTGCTCGGCGGGGGCTCCGACCTCGCGCGTGCGATCGTGCGCGAGCTGGGCGGTCGGCTGCGCACGGTCGTGCTCGCGGGTCGCGACCCGGGATCGATGGCGCCCGCCGTCGCCGCGTTGCGCGCGACCGGCATCGAGACGGTCGAGGCGGTCGAGTTCGACGCCACTGCGTTCGAGACGCACGACGGGCTCGTCGCCGAGCTGTTCCTCCGGTTCGGCGACTTCGACGTCGTGCTGCTCGCGTTCGGGGTCCTCGGCGACGCCGAGACGGCGGCGCGCGATGGTCGTGCCGCGGTGGAGATCGTGGAGACGAACTTCACCGGCGCGGTCTCGGTGCTCGTTCCGGTCGCGCAGCACCTGCGCAGCCAGGGCCACGGCGCGATCGTCGTCCTGTCGTCGGTCGCGGGCGAGCGGGTGCGCAAGTCGAATTTCGTCTACGGCGCCTCGAAGGCGGGCCTCGACGGGTTCGCGCAGGGACTCGCCGACTCGTTGCACGGCTCCGGGGTCCGGGTGCTGATCGTCCGTCCCGGATTCGTCCACACGAAGATGACGCAGGGTCGGGACGCGGCACCGCTCTCCACCACGCCCGAGGTCGTTGCGCGCGCTGTCGTCGACGGTCTCCGGCGCGGGCGCACCGTCGTGTGGGCGCCCGCGCCGCTGCGGTACGTGATGGCGGCGCTCCGACACCTCCCGCGCGCCGTCTTCCGCCGACTCCCGCTGTGAGCGAGGAACGCACTGCGAAGCGCCGGGTGGCCGCGTTCGACTTCGACGGCACCCTCACGCGCTCCGATTCGTTGCTCCCGTTCCTCCGTCGCGTCGCGGGGACGCGTCGGGTCGTGCGGGCCTTGCTCCCCGAGGTGGCCGGGCTCGTTCGCCTCGTGCGTGGGCGCCTCGATCGCGACGCGGTGAAGGCACGTGTGATCGCGCGCACGCTCACCGGCATCTCCCACGACGAGATCTCCCGCGCCGGCACCGCGTACGGGCACGCCCTCGCCGAGCGCTCGATCCGACCCGTGCTGCGCGAGCGCATCGAGTGGCACCGCGCCCGTGGGCACGAGGTCGTGATCGTGTCGGCGTCGCTCGCGTCGTATCTCGTGACGGTCGGCCGCGCGCTCGGCGTCGACGCGGTGGTGTGCACGGAGCTCGAGGTCGGTGGTGACGGCCGCCTCACGGGGCGACTCCTCGGCGGGAACTGCCGGGGCGCCGAGAAGGTGGCGCGGCTCCGGCGGCACCTCGACGGCGACGACGTCGAGCTGTGGGCCTACGGCGACAGTCGCGGCGACGACGAGCTGCTCGCGCACGCCGACCACCCCACGCGCGTCGGACGCCGCGACCGCACCGTCACGTTCTCGGACTGATCGAGCGCGCCACGGAGCGCGTCAGGGGACGAGGCGTCCGGCGAAGGCAGCTGCCGTGACCTTGCCCGCGGCGTCGCCGTAGCGCGGGGCGTCACCGAACGCGACGACGCGCCCGTCGCTCGCCAGCAACGCGTACCCCCGACCCGTGCTCGTCGGGATCATGCCGACGAAGCGCAACCCCGTGGGCGCGCCCGATCCGAAGAACGCGGCGTCGCCGAACGAGAAGATGCCGCCGTCGGACGCGAGCATCCAGTAGCCCGCTCCGGTGGGCGTCGCGGCCATCCCGATGATCGGCTTGTCCAGCACGAGGTTCCCGGTCGAGCCGCGGAACGCGGCGTCGCCGAACGAGAAGATGCCGCCGTCGGAGGCGACGAGCCAGTACCCCGCGCCGCTCGGCGTGCGCGTGATCCCCACGATGGGCCGGTTGAGCCGCGTGCCGCGCATCGAGCCGTGATCGGCTGCGTCCCCGTAGGGGTGCACGCCACCGCCTGCGTCGACCAGCCAGTAGCCGGCCCCGGACTTCGTCGACTCGATCGCGACCACGGGGAAGCCACCGGTCGCGGCACCCGGTCGCCCGTAGTACGCCGCGGTTCCGAACGCGTACACGCCACCGGATCGACCGAGGAGCCAGAAGCCGCGCCCGTTCGGGTGCATCCGCGCGCCGCGCACGGTGTCGGTGATCCCGAGGGTCGGCAGGTCGGAGATCACGGGCATGTCGCCGTACGAGTACACGCGTCCGTCGGCGCCGACGATCCAGTAGCCCGTGGTGCCGCCGCGCAGCCGCACCGCGACCTTGTCGCGCAACGTCGGGAGCGCGGCGTACAGCGGACCACCGGGACACGCGGTCGCCTTCGTGTCGCGGTGACCGCAGATGTTGGGCGGCGAGACCCACTGACCGGCGGCGTTGTAGTACGTCGACGACCCGCGCGGGTCGATGCCCCAACGCGCGCACTTCCACGTGAGCAGCGTCACGAGCGCGTCGATCATCGCCTGCGGCGGCATGATCGTCGTGTAGGTGCCCATCAGCGCGATGCCGATCGTGCGCGTGTTGTGGTTCAGCGCGTGTCCGCCGCGCACGTTGCGGCCGTCCTTCTCGCCGGTGTGGGGCGCGCCGGGCGGGTAATCGGTCGCCCACCGTCCTTCGAAGATGCGACCGCGGTGATCGATGAGCCAGTGGTACGGCAGGTCGATGTAGCCGCTGTTCAGCGCGTACGTGTAGAGGTTCCGCATGATCGCGGCCGGGTCCGACGGGTTGTTGGGCGTGACCGTGTGGTGGACGACGAGCTTCTCCACCTTCCAGTCGTACTCCTGGCCCGACTTGCGCAGCGCCTCGTTCGCTCCCCATTGCTGGCGAGTGATGATCGGCGGCGGCGGCCACGCCTTGTTCTTGTAGACCGTCCGCGTCGCGTCGCTGAGGTCGATGAGTCGCGACTCGAGCACGGGCGCGAACCCACCGAGCACACGGGGCGCGACGGCGACCGCGGCACCCGCGGCCCCCAGCTTCAGCGCCTGACGGCGGGTCACGAGGCTCGCAGACGGCCGCGCCGACACGGCGGGCACACACCCGGGGCACTCGTGCTGCACGTCGTGCTCGGACACGATCGGAAACCTCCCTGTCGCCCCCCGCCTTCCCTGATCGGCACCGGCGGCGTCGGTCTTCAGGATTCCCGGTCGGTGCCGGCGTTTCCAGAGGTCGTGCGACCGCCGCAGAAGGCGCATGTGGTACGAACCGCCCCGTGCCCCGCCGTCCGGTCGTCGCCTTCGACGTCACGCCGCTCGCCGGGTTCCGCACCGGGATCGGCAACGCGGTGGCGTCGACCTACGCCGCCGTCACCGCGCCGGAACGCGGGGTCGCGACCGTCCCGTTCGCGCTCGGGCTGCGCACCCCGCGCCACGCCGCCTCGCTGCCCGCCGGCACCCGGTTCGTCCGCGTCCCGACGCGCGCGCTGCTCCAGGCGTGGACGCGCGCCGACCATCCGTCGATCGATCGCGTCATCCGGCCGGCGACGGTGCTGCACGCGACGAACTACGTCGTGCCTCCGAGCCGCCTCCCCACGGTCGCCACCGTGTACGACACCACGTACGCACGGTTCCCCGAGCTCGTGACGCCGGTGGTGCGCCAGTTCGCGCGTGTGCTGCGCCGGGCGGTCGCGCGCGGTGCGACGCTGCACACCGGTGCACAGTCGGTCGCCGCGGAGCTCGATGAGCTGTACGGACCGGGACTGCTCGACGCAGGGAGGATCGCCGTGGTGCCGTTCGGCATCCCGCCCCTCGGGCCGTCGGCACCGTCACGCAGCGCCGTCGCGGCGCCCATGGGTGGTGCACCGTTCGTGCTCGCGCTCGGCACGATCGAACCCCGCAAGCAGCTCCCCGAGCTCGTGCGGGCGTTCGCGATCGTCGCGAGCGCAATGCCCGACGTGCGACTCGTCATCGCCGGTCCGGACGGTCCCGACCGACCCGCGCTCGACGCGGCGATCACGCGCCTCGACCCGGCCGTGCGCGAGCGCGTGATCGTGGCCGGCGCAGTGACCGACCTCGAACGCCGCGCGCTCCTCGACGAAGCGCGCGTCCTCGCGTACCCGAGCCGCTACGAGGGCTTCGGCTTCCCCGTGCTCGAGGCGATGGCGGCCGGGACTCCTGTCGTCGCGACCGCGGCCGGCTCGATCCCCGAGGTCGCGGGCGACGCCGCCCGCCTCGTCGCCCTCGGCGACGTCGACGCGCTCGCGGGCGCCATCGTGGAGGTGTTGACCGACGACGTCGTCGCGCACGACCTCGCGGCGCGTGGCGTCGTCCGGGCGCAGCAGTTCACTTGGGAGCGCACCGGTCGCGGTCTCGTGGAGATCTACGAGCGGCTCGCCGCGACGGTCACGAGCTGACGCGCCCGCGGGCCTCGTCGAGCACGGCGTCGAGCGTCTCGTCGAGCGAGAACCGAGGGGCCCAGCCGGTCGCCGCGACCAACCGGCTCGGGTCGCCCACCGACACCGGGATCTCGACGGGTCGGACGAGCTCGGGATCGGTGCGCGCGACGAGCGGGACGCGCGCCCGAGCCAGGAAGTGCCCCAGCACGTCGGCCACCGCGGTCCCCCGACCGGTGCAGACGTTGGCGACGGTGCCGGGCTCGGCGGCGATCGCGAGCAGCCGGTAGGCGCGGACGATGTCGCGCACGTCGGTGATGTCGCGCACGGGCGCGGTCGAACCGATCGTGATCTCGTCGGCGCCTGAGACCTCGGCGCGCGCGACTCGCTCCGCGAGCGCGGGCACGACGAACCGCGTCGACTGACCGGGGCCGACGTGGTTGAACGGCCGGACGCACACGACGCCCACGCCGACGGCGCGGAACAGCTGCAACGCGACGATCTCCGCCGCCGCTTTGCTCGCCCCGTACGGCGAGGTCGGACGCAGCGGTTCGTCTTCCGTGATCGGGAGGCGCTCCGGCGGGACCGCTCCGTACGCCTCGGCGCTGCCGATGACCACGACGCGACTCGCGCCCACGTCGTGCGCGGCGCGCACGACGTGCAACGTGCCCTCGACGTTCACGCGCAGCACCGCGGTCGGGTCGGCCCACGACTCCCCGACGTGGGATCGCGCTGCGAGGTGGTACACGACGTCGGGTATGTGGCGCGCCAGCGCCGTTCGCACACCGTCGGGGTCGGTCACGTCGAGGCCGTCGGCCCGGTCGAGGGCGACGACGTCGTCGCCCTCGTCGCGCAGGTGCGCGCACAGGTGCGGTCCGACGAAGCCGCGCGCGCCGGTGACGAGCGCTCTCACGAGGCCGCCCGGCGTCGACGCGCGACCGCGTCGGTGAAGACCGCGGCGTAGTCGGGGGGATACGGCTCCAGCAGCCGTGGGCGCAGACGGCGCGCTGCGCTGTCGGTCGCGGTGCGCGCGGCGAGCGTGGCGACGAGCGCCGACGCGAGCGCGTCGGCGTCGCCGGGAGGGACGAGCCGCGCCGCGCCGGGTGCGGCGAGCGCGGCGATCTCCTCGGGTCCGCCGCTGTCGGTGGCGACGACCGGGCACCCGCTCGTCAGCGCCTCGACCAGCACCAGTCCGAACCCCTCGGGCGCGACCGACGCGAGCACCAGCGCGTCGAGGTCGGCGACGAGGTCGGCGACGTCGAGACGGTCGGCGTCGGCGTCGAACGCGGTCACGACTCCGGCGAGGGCCGCGCACCGGGCGCGCACGAGGTCGGCGTGCGCCGCGTGACCGGCGACGGTCCCCCCGACGACGACGAGGCGCGCGTCGGGCAGCGCGTCGCGCACGGCGGGCCAGGCGTCGAGGAGCACGTCGAGCCCCTTGATCGGGTCGAGGCGGCCGATCGCCCCCGAGCACGGGGCCGCGTCGTCGATCCCGAGCGCGGTCCGAGCGCGCCCCGCCCGCTCCGGCGTGAACTCGCCGGGGTCGGGGAGGTCGTGCACCACCCGGGTCGGGCTGCGGGGGAGCTGGTCGGCGACGGTCTGCGACACTGCGACGACCACCGTGGCGAAGTGCCTCGTGAGGAAGCGCTCCAGTGCGAGCGCGCCCGTCGACTGGGTCACCACCTCGCGCGCGTGCCACACGTGCGGGCGGCGGGTGAGCGACGCCGCGGCCCATCCGTGCCACCCGTGCAGCACGTTGGTGTGCACGACGTCGATGCGGTGCACGCGGATCATCCGCACGAGGCGCGCCACCACGAGCGGCCAACGCGCGGCGTACCGCAGCCAGTCGACAACGGTGTGGGCGCGGGAGATCTTGCCCATCGCGACGACGTGCACCGCCGCGCCGGCGTCGGCGAGCTCCCGCGCGAGCGGATGGGGCGCGGGCACCACCACGTGGCAGGTGAACGAGGCTCGTGGCAGGCTACGGACCATGCGCACGAGAGCGTGGTCTGAGCCGCCGCGCTCCGCGAACGGCTGGATCGACAGCACTCGGATCACGCAGTCGAGCACTCTACCGGTGATCGCGACGGTGCCCGCTCGACCACCGGGCGAGATCGCGCGGTGACCGATCCCCGACCGACGCGGCCCGTGCACGTCGCCCAGCTCACTCGCCGACCACACCGCAACGAGCAGTTCAGCATCGAGCGTGTGTTCGCGACCGTGCGGGCGGCGATGCCCGCCGACGTGCGGGTGTCGGTCGTCGAAGCGAGCGAGCGCAGCCACGGCGTGCTCCCGCGCGTGCGGTCGGTGCTCGCGGCGCGCCAGGCGGTCCGGCGCCTCGACGCCGACGTCGAACACGTGACCGGTGACGTGCACTTCCTCGTGTTCGGCCTGCACGCGCGCCGCACCGTGCTCACGATCCACGACACCGAGTTCATGGACCGCGCGTCGACCTTGAAGCGGTGGATCTACCGCGCCCTGTGGTTGCGACTCCCGGTGGCCCGGGCCGCGGCGATCACCGTCGTGAGCGCGCAGACGGGCGCCGACCTGGTACGGCACGCCCCACGCGCCGCCACGAAGATCCGGATCGTGCCCAACCCGCTCCCCGCCGGCTACGCGCCGGAGGCGAAGCCGTTCCCCGCGTCGCGCCCGACGATCCTGCAGATCGGCACCCGGCCGAACAAGAACCTCGAGCGCGTCGTCGCCGCGCTCGAGGGCATCGACTGTCGTCTCTGGATCCTCGGACCGCTCGCACCGCACCAGGTCGGTGCGTTGGAGCGCGCGGGCGTCGACTACGAGCAGTGGTCCGACCTCGCCGACCACGAGGTCGTCGCGCGCTACCGCGACTGCGATCTCGTCGTGTTCGCGTCGACACGCGAAGGGTTCGGGCTGCCGATCATCGAGGCCAACGCGATCGGGCGCCCGGTCGTCACCTCCGCGATCGAACCGATGCGCGGGGTCGCGGGTGACGCGGCCGAGCTCGTCGACCCGACCGACGTGGCCAGCATCCGCGCGGGCATCGGGCGCGTGATCGACGACGCGACGCACCGCGAGTCGCTCGTGACCCGCGGCTTCCTGAACGCACAGCGGTTCGGCGCGAACGAGGTCGCTCGCGCGTATCGCGACGTGTACCTCGACGTCGCCGAGCGCGCCGGTCGCACCCGACGCCGCTGAGGCGCCCGCCGTTCAGGTCACGGACCGTTGCGGTCGAGCCACCCGAGCAGCGCAGCGATCGCGCGCGGGTCGTGGCGCAACCGGTGCGGCCCGTTCTGCACGATGCGCAGGTCGACGTTGTCGCCGCCCGCGCGCGCGAGACGGCGTGCGTGCTCGACGGGTACGACGTCGTCGTCGGAGCCGTGCACGATCATCCACGGGCGCGGCGCGATGCGGGGTGCGGCTGCGACCGGGTCGAGCGTGCGGATGCTGCGGATCCACGCGGCGGGGTCGGGCGGGTACCCGTCGGTGCGCAGCACGCCGGCCTTGCGCGCGTACTGGAGGAACCACTCCGGGTCGCGCACCCACTCTTCGAGCGACGCCATCGCCGCGAACGACGCGACGCCACGGACACGCGCGTCGTCGGCCGCGGTCACGATCGCGAGCGTGCCGCCGAGCCGGAACCCCGCGAGCCACACGCCCGACACGTCAGGGCGCGCGTCGAGCGTGTCGATCGCGGCGCGCACGTCGGCGAGCCACCCTTCGATCGAGAAGTCGCCGTCGGAGTGACCCGTGCCGCGGAACGTGAACGTGAGCACCGCCCAGCTCGTCTCGCGCGCGAGCTGATCGACGAGGCTCGAGTAGGTGTTCCCGACCGTCGCCGCACCGCCGGGGCCGCGAGGGAACCCTGCGAGCACGAGCAGCGCCGGCACCCGAGCCGGCCCCGGCGGCCGCGCGAAGTGCGCTCCGAGGCGCAACCCCTCGGAGACGATCTCCTCCACGCACCCTCCCGGACAGCCGCGTCGACGGCGGACGATTGCAGGACCGGTCGTATCCTGGCCCGCATGAGCGACGACGCGCAGATCGGCAGCACCCCCGCGCTGAAGGAATGGGCGGTGATCTGTCACGCGCTGCTCGCGGGCGAGCAGATCGTCGACGTGCGCAAGGGCGGCATCCGGGAAGCCGCCCGCACCGGCGACGACGGGCGCTCGCGGCGGGCGTTCGGCCTCCCCGCGACGCGGTGCTGGCTGTACCCGACCGTCGAGCACCAACGCGCCGAACTGCTGAAGGAGCCGTACCGCCACTGGATCGACCTCGCGTCGGGTGCGCCGGTCGGAGAACCGATCCGCATCCACGGATGGGCCGAGATCGTCGAGGTCGCGACGATCACCGAGCCGGATCACCTCGCGGCGCTCGAGTCGAAGCTGATCTGGACGCACGACTACGCGGCGTCGCGCCTCGACTGGAAGGCGCGTGATCCGTTGTGGATCCTCGTGCTGCGCGCGCACCGCCTCGTCGATCCGCTCGTCGTTCCGTGGGACGACGGCTACGGCGGCTGCACATCGTGGGTCGAGCTGTCAGGACTCCCGTCGCCCGACGCCGTGGCGTCGGAGCCCGCGCTCTCCGACGTGGCGTTCGAGGCGCGCCTCAAGGGCGTGCGCGAGTCGCTCCCCGCCGGCGCCCTCGCCCCACCCGCCTGAAGTGTTTGGTCAGAAAGTGCCGCCCGGCGGGCACTTTCTGACCAATCGGTCAGGGGTGGGGGCGGTAGCCGCGGTTGCGCGCCTCTGCGAGCGTGTCGGGACCGAACACGAGGTACGCCTCGGCGGCCACGAGGTCGGAGACCGCGGTGGCCACCGTGTCGTCGTCGAGCCGCTCGAGGTCGTAGACGATCTGGGTGCGTTTGTCGCCGACGTAGCGGTGGTGCTCGAGCGGTGCGGGGACGTCCACGGCCACCTCCGGCGAAGGCTCCGGCACCGGTGCCGAAGCGTCGACCGCGCAGCGTACCGACGCGACCACCGATGCGCGCGGTGACGCGCTCTCGCGTCGAGAACCCGCTAGGTTTCGCGGCCGTTCACCAACAATTTGGGGGCACTCCATGAAGCAACACCGCTGGTTCAGGCTGCTGGCGGTCCTCTCGGTCCTCGCCCTCGTCGTTGCTGCGTGCGGCGACGACGACGACGAAGACGAGGGCGCCGGCGACACCACCACCACCGAGGCCGACGAGCCGGCACCGGAAGGCGATGGTGTCCTCAAGATCGGATACCTGCTCCCCGAGACGGGCGCGCTCGACTTCCTCGGGCCAGCGATGATCCAGGCGGTGCAGATGGCCGCCGACGAGATCAACGCCGCGGGTGGCATCCTCGGCCAGGACGTCGAGCTGGTCGCCGCCGACGACGGCACCGACGCCGACATCGCGAGCGCGGCCACCGATGGTCTCATCGCCGACGGCGTCGACGTGATCGTCGGTGCCGCAGCGTCGGGTGTGTCGCTCGCAGTGATCGACAAGATCACCGACACGCCGATCGTGCAGTGCTCGCCGTCGAACACGGGTCTGCAGTTCACGACCTACGACGACGGCGGCTACTACTTCCGGACCGCGCCGCCCGACAACCTGCAGGCGCAGGTGCTGTCCGACCTCATCACCGGTGACGGTGGCCAGGTCGTGCAGATCATCGCCCGCAGCGACGAGTACGGCGAAGGCTTCGCGAACGCACTCGCCGAGGAGCTGAACGCGGCCGGCGCCGAGGCTGCCGACCCGATCCTCTACGACCCCGAGGCGACGTCGTTCACGGCCGAGGCCGAGGCGCTCGCCGCCGCGAACGCCGACTCGATCGCGCTGATCGCGTTCGAGGAGGGCGGTTCGGTGATCCAGGCCGCGATCGCCGCTGGTGTCGGTCCCGACACCGTGCAGTGGTACGGCACCGACGGGATCCAGAGCAGTTCGTTCTACGAAGCAGTCGACCCGAACAACCCGGCAGTCGTCTCCGGCATCCGGGGCACCGCGCCGTCGGCCGCACCGGCCGACGGTGAGGCGACGTTCCGCGAGCGCTTCGAGGCGTTCGCACCCGGCGTCGACACGATCTTCTCCGGCCACGCGTACGACTGCGTGATCGTCGCGGCGCTCGCCGCGGCGGCTGCGGGCTCCGACGCCGCGGAGGCGATCCAGGCCGAGATGAACGGTGTCACCGGCGGCGGCGAGCAGTGCCTGCTCGTCGCCGACTGCCTCGAGCTGATCGAGGCGGGCGAAGACATCGACTACGACGGCGCCGCCGGACCGCTCGACTTCGTCGACGCCGGTGAGCCCGGTGCCGGTGCGTACGACACCTGGGAGTTCGTCGACGACGGCAGCGTCAGCGTCATCGAGGAGAGCATCCCGGTGGGCGGATGATCGACCGCTGAACCGGAGCACGCGGCGGGGGGCCTTCGGGCCCCCCGCCTCCGCGTCAGGGGTCCGATGTCAGTCGTCGGAGACGCGCGCGGCGAGCGTGCCGAGGTACAGCTCGACGACCCGCTCGTCGGCCAGCAGGGCGCTCCCGGTACCCGTGTACGCGTCGCGACCCTGGTCGAGCACGTAGCCGCGATGCGCGATCTCGAGGCAGCGTCGGGCGTTCTGTTCGACCATGACGACCGACACGCCCACTCCGTTCACCGCGACCACGCGCTCGAACACCTGGTCCTGGAACAGCGGCGAGAGACCTGCCGACGGCTCGTCGAGCAGCAACACCTCGGGCTCCATCATCAGCGCCCGACCCATCGCGACCATCTGGCGCTCGCCGCCGGACAGGTTCCCGACCCGCTCGGTGCGCCGCGTGTGCAGCATCGGGAACAGGCTGCCGATCTCCTCGAACCGCTCCGAGAAGGCCTGGGGTCGGCGGTACATCCCCATCCGCAGGTTCTCTTCGATGGTCAGGCTGGGGAACACGTTCTCGCGCTGGGGGACGTAGCCCACGCCCATGCCCACGAGCGTGTGGGCCGGCGTGTTCGTGATGTCGTCGCCGTGCAGGAGCACGCGACCCGACCGCACCGGGACGAGTCCGAACATCGCCTTGATCAACGTGCTCTTCCCGGCGCCGTTCGGCCCGACAACGCCGACGATCTCGCCGCGAGCCAACGAGAGGCTGCACCCCTGCAAGATGTCGAGGCCGGGGAGGTACCCGGCGACGATGCCGTCAGCGGTGAGCAGCGCGGCGGCGGGACCGGCCGTGTCGGTCACGACGACGCCTCGCGACGGTGGCGAGCGGCGCGGTGCGTCCCGAGGTACGCATCGATGACTTCGTCGTTGCCCGCGACCTCGAACGGGCGACCTTCGGCGATCACGCTGCCTTCGGCCAGGCACACGACCCAGTCGCTGATGCCCATCACGACGTCCATGTCGTGCTCGACGAACAGCACGGTGAGACCCTGTTCGCGCAGGTCGCGCACGTGCGTCAACAACGACTCCACCAAGGCGGGGTTCACGCCAGCCATCGGCTCGTCGAGCATGATCATCTTCGGCTCGGCCATCAGCGCGCGCGCCATCTCGAGGAGCTTGCGCTGTCCGCCCGAGAGCGTCCCCGCGTAGTCGTCGCGCACGTGCGCGAGGTTGAACCGCGCGAGCAGCTCGTCGGCGCGCGCCTCGATCGCGATCTCCTGCGGACGCCACAACGGGCGCACCAACGACGGGAGGAGACGCTCGCCGGTCTGGCCGGTCGCGGCGAGCTTCATGTTGTCGAGCACGCTCATCTTGGCGAGCGCCTTGGTCAGCTGGAACGTGCGCACCATGCCGGCCCGGGCGACCCGGTGCGGCGGCATCCCCGAGATCTCACGGCCGTCGAACGACCAGTGCCCGGCGTTCGCGCGATCGAAGCCGGTGAGGAGGTTGAACAGCGTCGTCTTGCCGGCGCCGTTCGGCCCGATGAGCGAGGTGATGAGACCGCGCGGAATCTCGAGGTGCTCCACCTCGACCGCGAGCAGGCCACCGAAGGTCCGCCGCAACCCGTCGACGACCAGGATCGGATCCGGCTTCGCCACCCCGGGCTCGGACGCGACGCCTGCGAGCCCCGACGCGACCGCCGCATCGTCAGCGGGCACTGAGGAGCACCTCTTCGCGATTGCCCAGGATGCCCTGGGGCCGGAAGATCATCAGCGCCATGAGCCCGAGGCCCACGAGCATCAGCCGGATCGGCCCGATGTCGGTCGAGTCGATGATGCTCCCGGGGATCCACCCCTCTGCGAGCGCGCCGCGCAGGAAGCCGTCGGTGAACTCGAACAGGAACCAGTAGATCACCGCGCCCATGATCGGGCCGAGGCGCGTTCCCGCGCCGCCCAGCAGCAACACGACGTACGCGGTGAAGGTGCCCACCGGCAGGTAGGAGTCGGGATGCACGGCGCTGCGTTCCAAGGCGATCATGGTGCCGGCGAGCCCGGCGATGACTCCACCGACGACGAGCGCCTGGAGCTTGTAGGCGAACACGTCCTTGCCGAGGCTGCGCGACGCGTCCTCGTCTTCGCGGATCGAACGCAACACGCGGCCGAACGGACTCGTCGCGATGCTCGAGATCACCAATGTCGCCAGCACGACGAGTCCCCACGCGACGACCGCGACCCACAGCTGGCGCTGGCTGTACGAGAACCGTCCCCAGCCGTAGCGACCGTCGGCGAACGGGTTCAACGAGTAGAAGTCGCCGGCGAACTGGGTGATGCCGAACACGCCGCCGGTCAGCGACTCGCGATCGCCGGAGCGGACGATCGTGCGGAGCACCTCACCCGCCGCGATCGTCACGATCGCGAGGTAGTCGACCCGCAGTCGCAGGGTCGGGATGCCGAACAGCAGTCCGAGCACGACCGCGCACCCCATGCCGATGAGGATCCCGAGCCACAGCGGACCGCCTTGGTCGACGGTGATCGCGGTGCCGTACGCGCCGACCATCATGAACGCGATGTGCCCGAAGTTGAGCAGGCCGGTGTAGCCGTAGTGGAGGTTGAGGCCGATCGTGGAGAGTGCGTAGGCAGCCGCGAGCGGACCGAAGCCGGCGCGCAGGCTGTCGGCGAGGATCTCGACGATGTCCATCAGCCGATCCTCTCCCGCTTGCCGAGGATGCCTTGCGGTCGCACGAGCACGACGAGGATCAAGACCGCCAACGCCACCCCCGTCTTGTACTTCGTGTCGATCCAGTACGTCGAGAGGCTCGACACGAGCCCGATCAGCAGACCTCCCAGCATCGGGCCGTACGCGGTGCCGATGCCGCCCAGCACGACGGCGGCGAACATCAGCAGGAGCAGCTGGAACCCGAGATCGGACTCGATCTGCTCCGAGACGCCGTAAAGCACACCCCCGAGCGCCGCGAGCGCGCCCGCCGACACCCAGGTGATGAGGATGATGCCGTTCACGTCGATCCCCGACGCGCTCGCGAGCTCCGAGCTGTCGGCCACCGCGCGCATGCCCGTTCCCAGGCGGGTCCGTTGGAGGAGGACGGCGACCACCACGAGCACGAACGCTGCGATCCCGATCACGACGAGATCCTTCGCGCGCGGCGAGATCGGTCCCAAGTCGAGTCCGACCTGGATCGTGAACTCGTCGTACTGGCGCTGCCCGCCGCCGAAGATCACGAGGTACAAGTTGCGCAAGAAGATCGACAGGCCGATCGTGACGACGATCAGCGCGACATTGCCGGTGCGCCGCCGGCGCAGCGGCCGGAACATCGCGCGCTCGTGCAGGTAGCCGAATCCGGCACCGGCGACCACCGCGAGCGCGCCCGCCACGACGAGGGGGACGTCGCCCAATACCGGCGACGTCGACAGCAAGTACGCGATCAGCGCGCCGAACGTGACGAGCTCGCCGTGCGCGAAGTTGGTGAGGCCCGTGATGCCGAACACGAGCGACAGCCCGACCGCCGCGACCGCGATGATGAGACCGATGCGCAGCCCCGCGACCGCCAGGTTGAGCAACCGCTCGACGCGCGTGGGCGCCGACGAGGTCCCCTCGCCGAGAAGGAAGTTGACCGGCTTGAACCCCTCGCGCACCCGGACGTCGTCGAGCGTCTGACGTTCCGGATCGCGCAAGCCGAGACCTTCGGGGAGCGTGTCGACGTCGATCGCGACCTGGTACGAACCGGGCTCGGGCACCTCGAGGACCCACGAGCCGTCGGCGGCCGTGGTGGCGACGCCGATCTCCTCGCCGTCGCGCGCCACGAGCAGGTCGACGTCGGGAACCGGGTTGCGCTCGGGGTCACGGAGGATCCCTCCGACCGACGGGCCGTCGGGCCGCTCCTGCGCGGGCCGCGCCGCGTCGAGCGCGTGAGAGGAGAGTGCCGGCACGAGGACCAGCAGCATGATCGCTGCGCCGAACAGCGCCCCCCGCCTCACCACGATGCGCGGGAGTCTACGGGGGGGGCGACGACGACCCCGGCGGGTGCTCCGCGTCCACGCACCGTCACGTGCCGAACAGCGCGACGAGCACCGGCGCGACGACGAGGCCCGGGAGGAACGACGCCACCCTGACTTCGGCGAGATCGAGGAGTCGCAACCCGATGCCGACGAGCATGAGCCCGCCGACCGCGCTCATCTCATCGACCATCCGAGTCGTGAGGACATCGTCGAGGAGCGCGGCGAACGCCGTGAGCGAGCCCTGGAGCACCGCGATCGTGACGATGCTCGCGCCGACCCCCCAGCCGAGCGTGCTGGCGAACGCAAGGCTCGCGAAGCCGTCGAGGAGGCTCTTCGTGGCGAGCAGGTCGATGTCGCCGTCGAGGCCGTCCTGGATCGATCCGAGGATCGTGAGCGGTCCGACGCAGAACACGAGCGACGCGACGACGAAGCCCTCGACGAAGCGCGTGCGCTCGCCTGCGGGCAGCGGTTCGTCGAACGCGACGCGTTCGGGGGCGTCGGGTTCCACCGACGAACTGGCATCGACGCGGCGCTCGATGGCCGCGCCCGCACTCGCGAGCCGGTCTTCGATGCGCACGAGCTCGCCGAGCAACCCGCCGAGGAGCAGCGCGCCGAGCACCATCAGCGCGTTGCGCGTCTCGAAGGCCTCGCGCAACCCGACGAACACGGTGAAGAGTCCGAGACCTTGCAGGACGGTCGTGCGGAACCGGTCGGGCAGCCGCCCGCCGACGAGCACACCGACGACGGTCCCCGCGCCCACCGCGGCGATGTTGAGGATCGTCCCGAGTCCCCGCACGTGCGCAGCATCTCACGGAGCGGCCGAGCGGCCGCGGGCCGGTATCCCGGTCCGCAGCGAGCGCGACCGAAAGCTCGAGACGCGGTTCGGGGGCGCCGCAGCGCCCCCGAACACGGTTGACTGGTTGGAGCACGCTCGCCGTCGTGCCGGCGGGACCATTCCCGGCAGCGGGCGTGTTGGTGCGGCGGTGGATCTCCGCCAGACGGTCCAGTCGCGGGCCTAGCGGCCGCGCACCTCCGGGGTCCCAGATCGATCATGCATCGGCTGGACCACCTCCTTTCTCCGGTGGCGAGAGTGTAGGCACGCGACGCGACCGCGCGCGGTCACGATTCGCGGGTGTCGGTGTCGTCGGTGGGGGCTGGTCGACCGACGGCACCGATCGCGCGCAGGTAGCGCAGTTGTGTCTCCACGACTGCGTGCACCTGGACCGGCAGGTACTCCTCGCCGGTCGCGGCGGCGCGCGCGCAGATGTAGTCGACGGTCTCGACGCCGCCGACCACGACGTCGCCGGGCGGGTGCGCGCTCGACCCGTTGCCGGTCACCCCCTTGCGACCGAAGAACTCGAGCTGCAGCTCGAGGATCCGGCGTACGTCGTCGGCGGTGAGGGTCGCCGCGACGTCGTCGGGGAGCTGTTCGACGACCCACTCGAACGCCTCGTCGAAGTCGAACACCGGAGGTGGCGGTTCGGCCGCGAGCCGCCCGGCCTCCCGCACGACGAGGACACCGGCGACCGCGAGCACGACACCGACCACGAGCAGCGCGGCGATCCACGCCATGTCAGGCGGGACCCGCGGGCGGCTCGACGCGGCGCGCGTCGTCGCGCATCGAGTCGTCGCCCTCGGCGAGCTTGCCGTCGCGCGCCAACGCGGCGAGATCGGCGCGCAGCTGCTCGCGCAGCTTGGTGGTCTCGCGACCGATCACGACGGCGAGTCGCCGTTCGAACGCACCCATCACGGGCCGGGCGACGCGCGCGACGGCGCGGTACACGAGGTGCTGCACGCGCGCGCTGACCGAAGGGGGCATGTCGCCGGCGAGCCTACGGCCGGTGGAGGCGTCGCCGGCGAGGCCGTCACCGAGGTCGAGCGGATCGAACCAGTCGTGCAGCGCGCGGGCGCGGCGGCGCACGAGCACCTGGGCGCGGTCGCGCGGGCTGCCTCCGGCTGCCGCGGTGTCGTCGGCAGCGCCGACGCCTGCGACCGCCGCCATCGCGGCCGCGAGCTCCTCGGGGCCGTGCACGATCCGTGCGGCTCCGCCGCCCTGGTCGGCGAGGCCGCCCACCGCGGTCGTGATGACCGGCCGCTCGAACAGCAGGGCCCGTTCGAGCACGCTCGACGACCAGATCGTGCGGTACGGGATGACGACCGCGTCGCACGCCGCGATCCACTGGTCGAAGCGAACATCGCTCACGAACCCGAGGTGCAGATGCGTGCCGGCCGTCGTGTCGGCGAGACGCTCGAGGTACGAAACGTAGGCATCGTGTTCCGCGGTGGCGACCCGCACCGAGCCGACGATGTCGAGGCGCAGAGGTCGCGCGCCGCGATCGAGCGTCGCGAACGCGTGCACGGCCCGATCGAACCCCTTGTGCGGCTGCACGAAACCGATGCACAAGAAGACGAACTCGTCGGGAGCGATCCCCAGCTCCGCGCGCGCGGTCGCGCGATCGCCGTCGTAGGCCTTCACGAAGCGCGCGCCGTGGTGCACGACCTCGATGCGCGCGCTCGGGTACTCGAACCCGGCGGCGAACCGCTGGCGCTCCTCCTCGGTGTGGAGCCGCACCGTGGGTACCGCATCCCACAGGCGGCGCCACGCGCGTGCTTCGCGCGATCGCCCGCGGCCCCGGTCGTGGTCGACCTCGTGCACCGTCACGGTGAGGCCGGGCAGCGATCGGAACGTACGCGCGATGGCGGCGGCGTGGCGGCGGAACCGCATCCCGTGCAACGTCGCGAACCACGCCTCGGGTTGGAACTGCACGTCGACCTGGTCGAAGCCCGTCGCGAGCTGGCGCAGGGCGCGCAGCCCCGCGGGGGTGCGGAAGTCGGCGTGGTGCGGTGCGGCCGACGGCAGCGGCGAGCACACGTCGACGTGATGACCCTCGGCGCGCAGCCCGGTCGCGACCTGCGCCGCGTAGGCGGCGATGCCGTCGCGCAACGGCGGGTACGGCGTCGCGAGCAGCACCTTCATGCGTGCTCCCCCAGCCACGCCTCGACCCGGTCGAGCACCTTCGCCCAGTCGTAGTGCTCCAGGACGTACGGGCGTCCGGCCGACGCGATCTTCTCGGCGAGCACCGGATCGTCGCGCACGAGCCGGACGCACTCGGTGAACTCGAAGCGGTCGCGGTACGTCAGTCCGGCGCCGGAGCGTTCGCAGTGCCAGCGCACCACGGCGCTCGCGTCGTTCGCGACCACGAGCGTGCCTGCCAACCACGCCTCCATGATCGTGCGCGAGAAGCTCTCCATCACCGACGGCTGCACGTACGCGGTGGCGGCCGCCATCGCGTTCGACCGTTCCTCGTCGGTGAGGTACCCGACGTCGACGACGAGATCGGCCGGTCCCGAAGCGATCCCGGCTTCGCCCACCCCGCACGTGACGAGGCGCAGCGGCGCGTCGAGCACGTGCCGCGCCGTCTCGAGGTGGTCGAGCAACGAGACCCACCCCTTGCCGTGCTCGCGCCGACCGGCGTAGAGCATGAACGGGCCGTCGAGGTCGTGACGGGCTCGGAACCCGGCGGGGTCGTACGCCGCGGGGACGTGGACGCCGGCGCCGAGCACCGCGGAGCGGCGCGGGACCCGGGCGATGCGCTCGGCGAGCGCGCGCTCCGGATCGGAGAGGAACCAGAGCGCGTACGAGTCTTCGAACTGCGGCCGGAACACGTCGAGGTACGCAGTCGGTTCGTCGTGCAGGCACGGCATGACGACGGTGCGATCGGGCGCGACCGACGCGCCCGCGAACGTGGTCCAGAACATGTACGGGGCGAACACGATCAGGCGGTAGTCGCGCGCGTGATCGACCAGGTGGTCGTAGAGCGCCGGTACGCG
Source organism: Acidimicrobiia bacterium (assembly GCA_036277635.1). Classification (GTDB taxonomy): domain Bacteria; phylum Actinomycetota; class Acidimicrobiia; order IMCC26256; family PALSA-610; genus DASUMP01. The sequence goes on from DASUMP010000003.1 coordinate 30,554, forward strand.
CAGGTCGCCGTTGATCCAGCGGTACTGGTCGAGGACGTCGACGTCGTCGCCGGCGAGGATCTTGTTGCCGATCACGTGGCGATCGCGGCCGTCGGTGTCGCGCACCGCCGGGAAGCGTCGGACGGTCACGCCGTCGACGAGGAGCTCGCCGGCGGGGAACTCGTTCGCCCACGTGTAGTGATCGCGCGCGCACGTGGTGAGCACCTCGACGCGATGTCCTCGCGCGGCGAGCCCGGCGGCCATCTCGCTGACGACGGCTTCCGCGCCGCCGACCACGCCGGGGCCGTAGCGCGGCGGGACGAACGCGATCGGGAGGTCGCGCGTGGTCATGCCGCGGCCCACCGGGTGAGCACCGGGTCCAGCGTGTCGCGCACGACGTCTTCGACGACGCCGGGCGCGAAGTGCTCGACGCGCCGCGCGCCGCGGGCCACGAGCTCGTCGCGCAGCGCGCCGTCGCGCAGGACCGCACCGGCGGCGGCGGCGAGCTCGCCCGGGTCGACGGAGTCGACGAGGAGCGCGGCGTCACCCACCGTCTCGGGCACCGCCGTGACCCCGTGCGCGACGACGGGCAGGCCGCAGTACATGGCCTCGAGCAGGGGCACGCCGAAACCCTCGTGCTCCGAGGCGCTGACGAACACGTCGGCGGCCCGGTAGTACGCGACGAGCGCCCCGAACGGCACCGACCCGGTGATGTCGATCGCGTCGTCGACGTCGAGCGCTCTCGCGAGCCGGCGGAGGGCTTCGGTGTACGTCGGGGTGAAGTCGGTGCCGACGAGCCACAGTCGGGCACCGGGATCGACGTGACGCCGGTACAGCGCCAGGGCGCGCACGAGGTGGTGCTGTCCCTTGTTCGGACACACCCGACCGACGAAGAGCCAGCGGGCGCCGCCGCGCTCGCGATCCGCGGTGAGCGCGGCCGCGACCTCGGCGTCGGTGGCCCCGTCGAAGGCGTCGAGATCGGTCATGATCGGCACGACGCGCGGGTCGAGGTAACCGACGGCGCGCAGCTCGTCGGCGTTGAAGGTCGAGTCGGCGAGCGCGAGGTCGACGATCGGCGCGAGCTGGGCGAGCTGGTCGGCGGTCCGCTCGAGGAGGCCGGCGACGGGTCGGTCCCATTCCGCGTAGAAGCGGGCCGGGGTGAAGTTGTGGAAGTCGATGACCTTGCGCCCCGGCGCGGCGGCAAAGACCTCGGCGAGCGGCGTGTGGATCGAGACGTGCAGCACCACGACGTCGGCCGGGCCCGGCCGGTACTCCGACGCCGGCCGCGCGCCACCGGTGACCAGGTCGTGGTCGTGCTCGACGTACAGGCGGGCGTCGGCGAACTTCGAGAACCACGCCTGCAGGTGCATCGCGTGGGTGCTCACCGCGTCGCCCGCGACGCAGCGGGTGAGGAACTGGTGGATGCCGGTGAGCACGATCACTCGCTCCGGGCACGCGACGCGCGTTCGCGCTCGGCCTCTTCGAGCGCGCCGATCCGTCGTTCCAGCCGGGCCACCTGCACCTCGAGTCGTTCGAGCGCGCCGGTGATCTCGGTGATCGCGGTGTCGGTGGCGCGGTGCAGCGCCTGCACAGTGGCGCCGGCGCTCACGAGTACGGCCGACTCCTCGACGGAGAGCCCGAACGCGGCGGCGGCGACCCGCAGCCCGGCGGCCCGACGTTTCGAGCCGATCACGGCGGCGCGGGCCTGGCCGACCTCGTGCTCGGTGAGCGCGAGCAGGTTCGGCGCGAGCGCAGCGCTCACGCCGCGCGGCTCGATGTCGGGGAGCGGGTCGGGCTCCGCGGCACGGAGCCGGGCGCCGTCTTCAGCGATCCGCCGCCGGACCCCGGCGAGCGTCGACGCCCAGGACGCGTCGTCCACGTTGTCGTCTCCCAGACGTCGACTCCCGGAGTCGCCCCGACCTCGCCGAGGCGCACCACGGCCCGCACCGGGACCTCGGGAGGATACCGGCGCCCTCACCCGTGCCTGACGCACCGGCTCGTAACCTCGCTGCATCCGACCCGGGAGGCGATGATCGACGCTCCGTCCGCCCGGCCCGTCATCGGGCTGTGGGGGTGCTTCGACACCGACGCGTTCGGCGACCAGGTGACGCTGCGCGTCGTGCGGGCGGCACTGACCCGACGGCTGCCCGCCGCGCACGTGCGTGCGTTCGCACCGATGGGCAGCACGCGGCGCACCCTCCTCGCGAGCGCCGAGATCGTCGAGCCGCTCCTCCCCGCCGACGACGTGCTGGCGCGCGCGCTCGACGCGGCGCTCGCACTCGTCGTGATCACGGGCGAACGGTCACGATGGCGCGCCGACGCGCTGATCGCCGAGTACGCCATCGACGAGTCGAGCGCGCGCCGTCTCGAAGTGCTCGTCCTCGGCGCGCCGAGTGCGTCGGCACCGCCGCGCGTGCACCACAGCGACCAGCACCCCGGCGCGCTCGCGTCGGCCGTCATCGGCCCCGATGTCCTCGCGCGGCGACTCGCGTTCGCGCGCGCGGTCGGCTGGGTCCCGATCGACGGTCCGTTCGTGGCCGTCCAGGTCGACCGCGCCCACCAGCTCACCGAGGTCGCTCGCTCCCTTCGCAGCGACGACGCCGTGGTCGTGGTGCCGGCAGGCGGCGACGAAGCCGCGTGCAGCGCGCTCGCCGCGTCGCTGCCGACTCCGTTCGTGCTGCCTCCGATCGCGAGCCTCGACGATCGCGTCGCAGTGCTGCACGGCGCGGCACGCGTCGTCGTCACCGACGCCGCGATGCGCGCCACGGCGTCGGCCGACGCCGCAGCCATCGCCGCGCTGGAGGCCGAGTACGACGCGCTCGCGGCGCGACTCGCGGCCGACGCGTCGGGACCGCTGGTGCTCCCCGAGGTCGCCGCGCTGCGCGCGGCGCTCGACGCCCGCGCCCGGCGGCTCAACGCGGAGCGGCTGGCGTTCGCCGACGCGCTCCGGGCCGCACACGCCGAGCGCGACCACGCGCGCGCCCAGCTCGCGGCGTGGGACGCGGCCCACGCCGCGCCGCCCTGGCGTCGCGTCGTGCGCCGCCTGACCGGACGCGGATGACCCCGCTCCTCAGCGTCGTCATGGTCACGTTCGGCGCCCGCGAGTGGGTCGAACGCGCCCTCGGAGCGCTCCGGGCCCACACGCCGGTCCCCTACGAGCTCATCGTCGTCGACAACGGCTCCACCGACGGCACCCTCGACCTGCTCGCCGGCGTCGAAGACGCCGTCGTCGTCGCGGCGGGACGGAACCTCGGGTTCGGCGTCGCCAACGACCTCGGCGTGCTGCACGCGCACGGCGACCTCCTCGTCCTCCTCAATTCCGACGCGTTGGTCCCCGACGACTGGACGCGCTTGTTCGAGTGGTTCGATGACCCGGGTGTCGGTGCGGTCGTCCCGCAGTACGTGTACCCCGACGGCCGTCTCCAGGAGGCCGGAGCCGCCGTGCACGACGACGGGCTCGTCGCGCCGTTCGGCGTGGGCGACGTGCCGGCGTGGTCGTTCGTCCGCGACGTGCAGTACGGCTCCGCCGCGTGCCTGGTGATCCGTCGCCCCGCGTTCGGTGCACTCGGCGGCTTCGATCCCGCGTTCGCGCCCGCGTACTACGAGGACACCGACCTCACGTTCCGGATGTGGGCGACCCACGCGCGCGTCGTCTTCGACCCGCGGGTGCAGGTGGTGCACGCCCAGGGCGCATCGTCGGAGTCGTCGACGCACGCCGAGGAGCGGCGCGACGCCAATCGCTCACGCTTCGTCGACCGCTGGCGAGCCGAGCTCGCCGGCCGCCCGCAGGTGCACGGCGCGCCGTACCCGCACCATCGCGTCGCGGCGCGCGACTTCCACGCGCCCGACCGGGTCGTGGTCGTGACCACCGGCGAGCTGGTCCCCAAGTCCGACGTCGTCGTCGCGATCGAGGCGCTCGCCCACGCGCTCGCGCACGGACGTGTGAGCGTGCTGTCGCACGCATCGGTGCACCCGGCACTCGACGAGCAGTGGCGCGGGCTCGGGATCGAGCACATCGAGCTCGATCCCGACGACGTCGCGGGATGGTTGGAAGACCGCGCCGGACAGTGCTGCGTCCTGGTCGGCGACGATGCCGCCCGCGCCGCGCACGCGCCGGCGTGGTTCGCCAGCCAGGGGCACCACGACCACGCCGACCTCGCCGTGCTCGCCGGCGCGGCGCGCGACGGTTCGCTCGACGGTGTGCTGCTCGACCACGGCCTCGTGCCGCGGTTTGCACTGCTCGGCCTCCCCGGCGAGCGCCGCGCCGCGTATCCTCGACCGACCGAGGAGACGGCGTGACGACCGAACAGGAACGCCCGGAGCCGGGCGCCGAGCGGGGCGTGCTGCGCCGCCTCGGCGGTCCCGTCGTCGGCTACTTCGACCACCGGTTCGCCGACCTGCGCGACGAGATCGCTCGCCGGACCGACGCGCTCGACGCCCGCCTGCCGGCGCCCGACGACATCGCCGAGCTGCGCCACGCGCTGGCCGAGACGCGGGCGCAGCTCGAGGAGCAGCGCCACGCACTGCACGAGCTCGCGACGTCGGTCGAGCACTTCGCCCGGACGTTCGCGGAGCGCGCCGACGACATCGCGGCGGCGTTCGCGCAGCTGGTCGAACGCGCCGAGCGCGTCGATCGGGGCACCGAGACCTCGTGACGCCGTCGAGGCGCTGGATCGAGGTCCGCCTCGACGGCGAGCGGCAGCTGCGGGTTCGTCTCCCCGACGACGCGTGGGACCCCATCGCGGAGGAGCTCGCGGCGGGCACCTGGCGCGTCCCGTGGGTGCTCCGGCTCGTGCTCGACGTGCTCGACGCTGCGGAGCACGACGGCGCCGACCGCGTGCTGCTCGATGTGGGCGCGCACCTCGGGACGGTGTCGCTCGCCGCCGCTGGCCGCGGCGCGCGCGTCGTCGCGGTCGAGGCGTCGACGCGCAACGCGACGTGCCTCGCCGCGAGTGCCGCGGTGAACCGACTCGACGTGACGCTGCTCCACGCGGCGGCCGCCGATCGCCCCCAGGTGCTGCAATTCCACGAAGACGGCCCGTACGGGCAGGTCGTCGCCGACGGCGGTGTCACCGTCGAGGCCGACACTCTTCCCGCGCTCCTCTCCCGCGCGCGACTCGACCGCGCCACGCTCGTGAAGATCGACGTGGAGGGTCACGAACCCGCGGTGCTCGCGGGCGCGGCCCCGCTGTTCAGCCGCGCCGACGCGCCCGACGTCATCTGCGAGGGCAACGGGTACGTCCTGCTCCAAGGTGGTCACACGACCGGCGAGCTCGCGGGCACGTTGCAGGGCTTCGGCTACCGCGTGTTCCTCGTCGGCGACCACGAGCTGGTGCCGTTCGCACCGACCGATCTGCCTCCGGCCAACGTCGTCGATCTCTTCGCCACCAAGCACGCCGCTACGCCGTGGCCGGTGCGCGCGCCGCTGACGCCCGCCGAGTGCGCGTCGATGCTCACCCGCGAGCTGCTGCACCCGGTGCACACCCACCGGTGCTGGGCGGCCCAGGCACTCGCCGACGCACCACGCACGTTGCTCGCGCACCGCGAGATCTCCGAAGCGCTCGAGGCGTGCGCGCATTTCGACGCGGTGCCCGAGGTGCGCGCCGCCGCCGCGTGGTGGCCCGGGCGGCGGGTCGAGATCGCGACCGATGGTCGGATCGGATCCGCGCGCACGCTCGCGACGATCGCGGCGCAGTGGTCAGCGGTCGCCGACGACGCCGCCGTGCTCACCCGCCGGGCGGCGGCGGTGCGGCGAGGAGCCGACCGAACCGCTCGCCGAGTCTCACGTCGAGCGCGTCACGCGTGAACGTGGCGGCGCGCGTTCGACCCCGCCGGACCAGCTCGGTGCGCACGGTGACGTCGCCGAGCACCGACGCGACCGCGAGTGCGGTTGCGTACGGATCGTTGCGGTCGAGCACGAGCGCCGCGTCGGCCACCGTCTCGGCGACCGCGGCCGCGCCGAGCGCGACGACCGGGACGCCGGCCGCCATCGCTTCGACGAGCGGCACCCCGAAGCCCTCGTGCTCCGAGCAGGACACGAAGACGTCGGCGGCGCGGTAGTACGACCGCAACGCCGCGTCGGGCACCGGGCCGGTGATGTCGATCGCGTCGGTCACGCCGAGGGTGGCCGCGAGCTCCCGCACCGCCGCGGTGTACGACGGCGTGAAGTCGGAGCCGACGAGCCACAGGCGCGCGTCGGGATCGTGCGAGCGCCGGCTCACCGCGAGTGCGAGCACCACCTCGTGCTGCGCCTTGTTCGGGCTGACGCGCCCGACGCAGAGCCACCGGGCCCCACCACCGCGCCGGTCGGCGGCGAGACGTTCGTCGGTGACCGGGTCGCTCCCTGCGAGGTCGAGGTCGACGACCAACGGCAGCACCGACGGCGCGGCGAACCCGAGCGCCGCGAGCAGGCGCGCGTTGAAGGCTGAGACACCGCACGCGACCTCCACGAGCGGCGCGAGGAGACGCAGCTGTGTCCACGACCGCTCGAGGAGGCGCGCGGTCGGCGGGTCCCACTCGGCGAAGAAGTGCGCGGGCGTGAAGTTGTGGAACACGAGCGCCTTGCGACCCGGCGCGCCGCCGAACGCGTCGAGGAGCGGACCACCGACCGACGCGTGGAGCACCACGAGGTCGTCGGGCCCGCCGTCGAACGCCGCAATCGGCTCGGCGTCCGTGCTGGTGCGCGCGTCGTGCCGTTCGACGAAGACGGCGGTGTCGGCCCGGAGCGCGAACCAGTCGCGCAGCGCGCGCACGTGGTCCGACACCGCGTCGCCCGGCTCGTACCGGGCGGCCAGCTGCAGGATCCGTCGCGGCGCGCGCGTCGTCACTCGGCGTCGACCACCGCCCGGCCCTCGGCATCGCCGGCCGCACCGACATCACGCGCCTCGAATCGCATCGCGACATCGACGTAGCCCAGCACCGAGCCCGGGTTCATCACCTCGAAGGAGTACTGGCGCTCCTGCCAGTCGTAAAGGACGCCGGGCCCGCGCACGCCGACGCTGAACGTGTAGCGGCCGTCGAGGAGCGGCAGGTGGTCAATGACGAACGCGACCTCGCCTTCGTCGGCCAGCCGCGGGATCGCGACACCGAGCACCCCGGAGTCGGCGGCGTAGAGCACGCGGTTCTCCGCGTCGTAGAGCGTGACCACGAACTCGGCGTCGGCGACCGGCTCCGACGCTCGGTACTGCAGCCGGATCGTGAGCGGCTCACCGGCGAGGAGGTACCGCCGATCGGGAACACCGGGGTGGTCGAGCACGACGTTCGTGACCTTCACTTGCGGACCGTCGGGACCGGCCTTCACTCGCGACTTGATCGGAACCTCCGGGACTTCGCCGCCGTCGGCGTCGTCGCCGAGGACGTGGCGGCGCATGACCCGAACCGCCTCGCCCGCCTTGCCCACGAAGACGAGCTGCCCGTGGTCGAGCACCGCGGCCCGGTTGCAGACCTGGCGGATGAGGTCGGCGCCGTGGCTCACCACCACGATCGTGCGGCCCTCGCGCTGGAACTGTCGGACCCGGTCGAGGCACTTGCGTTGGAACGACTCGTCGCCGACCGCGAGGACCTCGTCGACGAGCAGGATGTCGGGATCCACGTTCACCGCGACCGCGAACCCGAGGCGCACGTACATCCCCGACGAGTAGTTGCGCACCTGCATGTCGATGAACTGCTCGAGCTCGGCGAACCCGACGATCTCGTCGAAGCGTCGCTCGATCTCGCGTCGAGACAGTCCGAGGATCGATCCGTTCATGAAGATGTTCTCGCGACCGGTGAGCTCGGGATGGAAGCCGGCGCCGAGCTCGAGGAGCGCGGCGATGCGGCCCGCGACCCTGATCTCCCCGCTGGTCGGGGCGAGGATCCCGCCGATCAGCTTCAACAACGTCGACTTGCCCGACCCGTTGTGACCGAGCAACCCGTAGGTCTCCCCTTGCGCGATCGTCAGCTCGATGTCGCGCAGCGCCCAGAAGTCTTCCGACGACATCGTGCGCCCGAAGTGCACGACGCGCTCCTTCAGCGAGTGGTACGTCTCGTGCGACAGGCGGAACCGCTTCGAGACGCCGGCGACCTGGATCGCGGGGGGCATCGCTACAGCTCCTCGGCGAAGTCGCCCTCGTAGCGCGCGAACGCCCAGAGGCCGATGAAGAGCAGGATCACGCCCAGCGTGATCGTGTACAGCAACAAGAGGAGGTACGCCTCGACGCCCCACCCCGGGAGCAGCTCGGTGCCGGCGCCGATCTCGCCCAAACGGCCGCCGCCGGGTGACGAGCTCTCGAGACGGTTGTAGATCGTGCGCTGGAACGTCACGACGATCGGCGTGATCGGGTTCGCCGTGTACAGGCCGACGAGGAAGCCGTTCTCGGCGCGCTGGTTGCCGACCGTCATGTACGGATAGATGATCGGCGTGAACCAGAACCACGCGAGCAGTGCGAGCTCCACGAAGTGCTCGGTGTCCCGCAGGCGCACGTTGATCGCCGCGAGCAGCATCCCGAGTCCGGCGGCGAACACGAGCACGGCGAACAGGCCGAGGGGCAGCAGCGGCAGGTACCCCCACGCAACGTCGTGGCGGTAGGCGAGCAACGCGACCGCGAGCACCGACGCCTGCAACAGGAAGTGCACGAGCGCGGCGCCGACCGCCGCCAGCGGCAGGATCTCGCGCGGGAACGCGACCTTCTTCACGATCTCCGCGTTCGCCGTGACCGAACCGGTGGCCGCGGTGAGCCCGACGGAGAACAGGTTCCACACGAGCAGGCCGCTGAGCAACCAGATCGGGAACTGCGGGATCCCCGCCTTCAGCACCACCTGGAAGGCGACGTAGAAGATCACGAGGTACAGCAGCGGGTTCACGAGCGACCACGCGAACCCGAGCGCCGAGCTCTTGTAGCGCACCTTCAGGTCTTTGCGGATCAGTCCGACCAGCAGCTCGCGGTACTCCCACATGTCGGCGACGCGCTCGCGCAACGTGCGGTGGGCGCGCACGACGCGCATGGGCGGTGTGCGTTCCGGCTCAGCCGCCACTGATCACGGCCCCGATCCGCGCCAGCTCTCCGAGGCGTTCCGCGCCCGGGGCACCGTCGATCGCGAACACCGCGACGTCGTTCGCGCCGTCGCGGAACAACGATGGTGCGAGGAACGCGGCCCATCGGGTTCCCCCGTCGACCTCGGTGTACGACCTCGTCACGCCGGCAATCCTGCCGTTGATCGCGACCGCGAGGTCGACCGGGTCGTCGGGTGCCGCGCCGTCGGCGGTGATCGTGCCGAGCACGTACGACGGCAGCATCCCCTTCGTGTCGACCGATCCGAACAGCTCGGATCCCTCGATGGCCACGTCGTAGGTGTCGGACTCGGACATCTCGAGCTCGGCCACCGGTCGACCGACGAGCTCGCGGTGCGGGCCGACGCCGTAGAACCGGAGCGGTCCGGCGTCGGGCGGTCCGAACAGCTCGGCCTTCCGACGCGCGACGGCGAGCAGCTCGTCGGTGTCGAGCGGCCACGGCTCGGGCTCGACCGCCGGGTTGAAGATCGTGCGCGTCGAGCGGTCCGGCGGATCCGGGTCGAGCGCGGAGATGCCGTCGTAGCCGTCGGGGATCTCCATCCCGATCATGTCGGCGAGCGTCGGGAAGATGTCGACGGTCTGGCGGGGCGTGTCGTCGACGACGCCGGCGTCCTGGTCCGGTCCCTTGATGAACAGCGGGACGTATCCCACCCCGCCCACGCTGCCCGGGACGATACGGCGTCGCGGTTCGCCCTCGACGAACGACACGCCGTGATCCGCGGTGACGACGATGATCGACTCGTCGAGGGTGCCGGCCTCCTCCAACGTGTCGAGCAGCTCGCCGATGCGCGCGTCGACGTACTGCGCTTGGATCAGGTGCCGCTGGTACGACGTGATCGGCGGCCACTCGTCGGGACCCCACAGCTCCTTCTCGAGCCCGAGCACCGCGCCCGCGTTCGTGTACAGACGACCGTCGGGGAGGTACGACCACGGCGCGTGCGGCAACAGCACGTGGAGGAAGTCGAGCGTCGGGCCGCCCGTGCGGTGGAGCGCGGCCAGGAACCCGTCGAACGCGGCGGCGCGGTCGTTGCCGAGCGTCTGCAGGATGACGTCGCGATCGAACTTGCGCGGTCCCGACGCGGTCGTGTCGGTGGTGGTGTCGTCGCCGCTGTCGCCTTCGTCGACTCCGAAGCTCCCCCACCCCTGGTCGATACGCGGGAGGTCGTCGGTGAGCGCGTCGGGGAGCACCTGGTGTCGGTACACGACCCACACGTCGGAGGCGAGCGTCCGCATGCGCGAGCGGAACACCGGCACGACTTCGGTCGACTCGCAGATCGACGTCGGGCACATGTCGGTGACGGGCTGGACGGCGTGGATGTCGTACGCGCCGCCGAGCATCGTGAACAGGTTGTTCGGATGGTCGGCCGGGATCGGGAGCTTGTCCTTGTCGGGGAACTCCCCGTCGAGGGTGGCTGGCACCGCGTAGGTCGTGTTGCCGGTGACCGTCATCGTGTTGCGGTACCACGTCGACATGTCGGCGAGGCGGGCGAAGTTCGGGAACGACGCGCGGTCGAGGTTGCCCTCCGCGTCGAGCAGCGAGCCGGCGGCGAACTCGTCGAACACGATCATCACGATCGGTGCGGGATCCTCGATCGTGACGCCGGAAGCCGACGCGACGCCTTCGGGGAACAGCAACTTCGTGGTGGGGCTGAAGAACACGAACATGGCGAGGAAGAGCACCGGAACCGGCGACAGGTAGCTCACGTACGTGCGCAACCCCGACGAGCGACGGAAGAGGATCGTCAGCCCGATGCCCACCGCGGCCGCGAGGACGAACGCGAGCGCCGGACCCGGACCGAACAGGCTCTTCAGCACCCGCAGCGCGAACAGGCCGAGGAGCCCGGCGAAGACCACGGAGTGCAGGACGACACCCGCTCCTCGATGGAGCGTCCGCACGGCCGCGACGACGAGCCCGACGACGATCGGCGCGAGCAGCGTGAGCCCGACGCCGAACAACCAGATGTCGTGCTGCTTCGAGTCGCGGGCGACGAAGAACTCGGCGTTGCGTCCCAGCAGGTCGAGCAACGGTTGCGCGATCGCGAAGTTCCACGCGACGACGATCGCGGCGAACTCCACCAGCAGGTCACGCCGACTGTGGTCGGGCGCGCTCGTCGACGGTTCGGTCGGCTCGGTGTCCACGGGACCTTTCCTCGGGCGTCCCCAGGGTACGCCGCGAGTGCGCGCGAACCGGGTTCGTTGCGGCCCCGGCTACCCGCCCGCGCGACGGCGGTAGAGCAGGGCACGGGGGCGGAGCAGCATCCGGTACAGCCGCGTCGCCTTCAGCGCGCGCAGCTCGGTCTCCGCTGCCTCCCGCCGCTCCCGCTCCCCTGCCGCACCTTCGGCGCGCGCGTGCTCGACGGGGATCAGCCGCTCACCCAGTGCGACGAGCGCGGCCTCGCGCAGCTCGAGCTCGGCGCGCAGGGCCGCGATCTCCGCGCGCAGCGCGCGCTCGCGCTCCGCGGGCGAGTCGGTGGACGCCGGCGTCGGTCGACTGCGGTCCTCGGTGTCGGTCACGCGGGAACCTCCACCGTGGCGGGCCACGGCAGCTCGGGATAGCGGTCGCGCAGGTACGAATACGTCGAGGCGACGTCGAGGTTCACGGTGGCGACCATCGACGCCGCGTGCACACGGTACCGACCGACGATCTCGGGGACGAGGACGCCGCGTTCGCCGCGCGCGGCGAGCCGGAGCCACAGCTCGTAGTCCTCCCACCCGCCGTGCTGGTCCTGCATCTCGAGGCTGTAGCCACCGACCGCGTCGAGCACGGAACGTCGGACGAGTGCCATCGCGTCGATGTAGTTGCCGAACACGAGACGCTCCGGATCCCACGGGTACGCGCTCACCATCCGGTCGTCGTCGCCGAAGCCGGCGATCATCCCGTAGGCAACCGCCGCGTCCGAGTCGCGCGCCAACGCGCGCTCCAACCGCTGCAGGCCGTGCGGGTACAACGCGTTGTCGGCGTCGAGGAAGAACACCAGCGGCGCGCGCACATGGCTCAGCGCGAGGTTGCGCACCGCCGAGAGCCCGCGGTTCGCGTGCAGGGCGACGAGGCGCACTGCGGCATCGGCGCGATCGTGCATCACCCGCTCCACGACGGCGCGCGACTCGTCGGAGGAGTGGTCGTCGACGACGATCACCTCGATCGACACACCGACGCTGTCGATCGCCGACACGAGCGCTTCGCGCACGTGCTGGGCGTAGTTGTAGACGGGCAGGACGACGGCGACGTCGGCGCGAGCGGTCTCGAAGGACGGGGTCTCGATGGTCTCGATGTGCTGATCCACCCCGTGCTCGAGGCGGCACAACAACGTGTCGACCCGGCGCGCGAGACGCGTCTGGTTCAGGAGCGATCGCTTGAGCGCCCGCTGCGCCGGCGTCGGTGTGGGGATCGGCTGCAGGCGCACGACGCGGGCATCCTCGTCGTCGGGCGCCGCGTCCGCCAGGCGCGCCGCCGCGTTGGCGACACGCACGTGACCGGTGCGCGCCGACGCCGCGTGCTCGAGGATCGGCAGGAACGGGCGGAGGAGATCGACCATGCGGTACTCGGTGCGCACGAGGTCGTACGCCGCTTCCGCGACCTGCTCACGCAGGTCGTCGGCCGCGAGGAGCATCTGGAGGTACGCACCGAAGTCGTCGATCGGCGCGACGAAGAAGTGCGACCAGGGCTCGAGCGGATCGTACGAATCGACGGGTTCGGTCAACACCGCGCAGCCGTTGGTGAGCGCGCCGAGGAGCCGGTGCCACTCGACGTAGGGAACGTCGGAGCGGTGGAAATTCAGGAGCACCTTCGTGCGCGCGAGGAGATCGTGCTTCGCGTCACCGGTGAGGAAGTACTCGCTGCCCTCGGTGACGGGGACCGCGCCGTCGTGGACCAGCAGGCGCGACCTCCGGGAGTCGAGGACGGGCGCGAGACGCGCCAGCGCCTCCTCCCGCTTCTTCGTGAGGCTGCCCATGAACACGACGTCGTGATCGCGCGGCCCGGTCGCGGCACGGCGGTCCCACGATTCGTGGTAGCCGAGCGCGAGGCGGTGGGCGTCGATGCCGTCGAGCTCGAACGCCCGCACCGACAGCTCGTTGATGTCGAAGACCGCCTTCGCGACGCGCGCGTACTCGTGGCTCACCTCGTACCAGGCGGTCCCCGGCTGCTCGGTGGTGACGAGCACCGACGCGGCGGCGGCCTCCGCCGCCGCGGCCGCGCTCACGCCACGGTGCAGCGGGAAGAACTCGTGCGGCGCGACGACGATGTTGCACACGCCGCTCGTCGCTTCCGGAAGTCGATCGCTGACCAGCTCCGTGTCGATCGCGAGGTCGCGCAGCGCCGCGGCGACGAGCTGCGCGATCTCGACCATGAACAGGTTGCCGTGCGGGCTGACGTGGAGGCGGGCGCGCAGGCGCCGAGGAGACTCGGTCATCCGCCGGGCGACTGTATCTGCAGTCGCGCCCGGATCGGTCGGTGGTCGGAGAGCGTGGCGGGCATCACCTCACCGCCGAGTGGCGTGACCGCCCGGCTCACGAGGACGTGATCGATCTGGCTGTGTCGCAGGTGGGCGGTGAACGTGCGGCCGCGCACCGCGCGGCGCCAGCCCGGGAGCATCGCGACGACACCCGGACCCCACAGGTTGCAGTCGCCCGCGACGATCGCGGGGACGTCGAGCGCCGGCAGGTGCCGCCGGAGCCCCGCGAGGTGCACGACCGGAGCGCCGTACCAGAGCTTCGACGACGTGTGCACCGCGATCAGCTCGACGTCGGTGCCGGCGACGTCGAGCGTCAACCCGAGCGCGTGCCGGGGACCGACGGGGTCCTTGTGCACTCGACCGATCGGCAGCTCGCGACGGTTGCGCAGCGGGAACCGGGAGAGCACCGCGAGCTCCCACCACCCGTCGCCGGGGGTCGAGTGCGTCACCGCCGGGCGGGGCGAGTGCCGCATCGTCGCGAAGCGCAGCTCCTCCACCTGGTAGCCGTCGGCGGCGAGCTCGTCGAGCGCCGACTCGCTGGCGTGCGGTCGCCACGCCTCCGCGAGGATCACCACGTCGGCGTCGAAGCTGCGGACGGTCGCGGCGACGTCGAACCGTTCCGCGACGCGCGCGCCGTACCCGATGCCCCAGTGCGTGTTGAACGACGCGACGGTGAGCGCGGTCAGCGACGTCAGATGCCGATGCGCTGCGCGAGCAGCTCGCGGTGGTACGTGGCGTCGCCGAGGTAGATCTCCGACGACTTCGCGCGCTTGAAGTAGAGGTGCGCGTCGTGCTCCCAGGTGAAGCCGATGCCGCCGTGGATCTGGATGTTCTCGGCCGCGGCGTGGAAGTACGCCTCGGAGCAGTACGCCTTCGCCAACGCGGCGACGACGGGGAGCTCCTCGTTGTCTTCCGCGGCACACCACGACGCGTAGTACGCCGCCGACTTGCCGGACTCGACCTCGAGGAGCATGTCGGCGCACTTGTGCTTGATCGCCTGGAACGAGCCGATCGGCCGACCGAACTGCACGCGCACCTTCGCGTACTCCACCGACTGGTCGAGGACGAACTGCGCACCGCCCATCATCTCGTTCGCGAGCGCGACCGCCGCTTGGTCGAGCGTCTTCGAGAACGCCGCGAACCCGGCGCCCGGCGTGCCGAGCGGCTCGGCCTTCACGCCCGAGAACTCGAGCCGCGCTTGCTTGCGCGTCTGGTCCATGGTGGAGAGCGGGGTGCGGGTGAGGCCGTCGGCGTCGCCCGCCACCGTGAAGAACGACAACCCCTCGGTGCCGCTCGTGCCCGCGGTGCGCGCGACCACGACGATCAGGTTCGCGGTGTGGCCGTCGAGGACGAACATCTTCTCGCCGTCGAGCGTGTACGACCCGCCCGACTCCTTCGCCTCCATCGTGATGCCCGCAGCGTCCCACTTCCCGGCCGGCTCCGTGAACGCGAGCGTGGCGATCGTCTCGCCGGTGGCGATGCCCGGCAGGAGCGCCTGCTTCTGCTCCTCGGTACCGGCGTTGAGAATCGCGTTCGCGGCGAGCACAACGCTCGAGAAGAACGGGGCGGCGAGCAGCACTCGGCCCATCTCCTCGAGCACGATCCCGAGCTCGATGAAGGTGAAGCCCTGCCCGCCGTACTCCTCGGGGATGTGGATCGCCTGCAGACCGAGCTCCTGGCCCATCTGCTTCCACACGGCCTCGTCGTAGCCCTCGGTCGTCTCCATCAAGCGACGGACCTCGGTCGAGGGCGACTTGGCCTCGAGGAACTGGCGGATCGTCCGCCGCAGCTCCTCCTGGTCTTCCGAGAAGGCGAAGTTCACTGTGGTGTCTCCTTGACCGGGTCGTTACCGAGGTTCGCGCGGGAGCCCCAGCACCCGCTCGCCGATGATGTTGCGTTGGATCTCGCTCGAGCCCGCGTAGATCGTCTCCGCGCGGCTCGCCATGAACACCTGGTGCGGCTCGTCGAGCTCGTAGTCGCCGCCGGTGGCGTTCTCCACGACGAGCGCGTCGGCGCCGAGGACGTCGACCGCGAGCTCGCCGAAGCTGCGGTGCCACGACGTCCAGAACAGCTTGCCGATGCTCGCCTCGGGTCCGAGGATCCCGCGGTGCACGAGGTTCGTGAGCATGCGCATGCCGTTGAACTTCATCACCTGCAGGTCGCCGTACGCGCCGGCGAGCCGATCGCGGATCACCGGGTCGGCGATCGCGCCGTTCTTCTGCGCGCGCTCGATGAGTCGCGCGACCTCGCGTTCGAACGCGAGCTGTTGGGAGAGGAACGCAGTGCCGCGCTCGAAGCCGAGCGTCGACATCGCGACCTTCCAGCCCTCCCCGACGGGGCCGAGCACGTTCTCCTTCGCGGTGCGCGCGTCGTCGAAGAAGACCTCGTTGAACTCCGCGCTGCCGGTCATCTGGCGCAGCGGACGGACCTCGATCCCCGGCTGGTCCATCGGGACGAGCAGGTACGACAGCCCGTGGTGGCTCTGCGACTCGGGATCGGTGCGGGTGACGACGAAACACCAGTCGGCACGGTGGGCGAGCGTCGTCCAGACCTTCTGGCCGTTGATGACCCACTCGTCGCCGTCGAGGAGGCCGCGCGTCTGCACGTTGGCGAGGTCGGAGCCCGCGTTGGGCTCGCTGAACCCCTGGCACCACAGCTCTTCGACCGCCTGGATCTTCGG
>DASUMP010000004.1:0-5126 GCA_036277635.1 Acidimicrobiia bacterium
TCCGCGTTCTCGCCGATGGACGGCCTCCCGGTGGAGACGTTCCGCACGTTCATGGTGATCGCGGCCGTCGGCACGGTCCTCGCCGCCGGCTACCTCCTCTGGATGCTCCAGAAGGTCGCGTTCGGCACGCCGAAGGAAGAGTTCGCCGACGCGCACGTCCACGACGTCAACCTCTACGAGTGGATCGCGTGGACGCCGATCCTCGTGTTGATCGTCGTGCTCGGCGTCTTCCCCGGCCTGCTCTTCGACATGACCGACGGCGCCGTCACCCAGCTCACCGACGTCCTCGCGGCCGCGGCGGGGTCCTGACGTGGGCAACCCCGTCTTCGACTGGCACGCGCTCGCCCCCGAGCTCGTCCTCGCGGGCACGCTGCTCGTCGTGCTCGTCGCCGACCTCGTGCTGCCGGCGCGGCGCGCGTGGGAGACGTCGCGCATCGCGTCGCTCGGCGTGCTCGGTGCGCTGGTGCCGATCGTCACGCTCGCGTTCGACGGTGCCAACCGCACCATGTTCGACGGGGCCTACGTCGTCGACAACTACGCGCTGGCGCTCAAGGCGTTCTTCCTCGTCGTCGCGTACGTCACGATCCTGATGTCGGTCGACTACGTCGGCGAGGGCGACTACTACCAGAGCGAGTTCTACTTCCTGTTGCTCGTCTCGACGCTCGGCATGACCGTCATGGCGTCGGGGCGCGACCTGATCACCGTGTTCGTCGCTCTCGAGACGATCTCGATCCCCACCTTCGTGCTCGCCGCGTACCGCAAGCACGACCGGCGCTCGAACGAAGCCGGCATCAAGTACTACCTGATCGGCGTGTTGAGCTCGGCCGTCATGCTCTACGGGATGTCGCTCATCTTCGGGATCACCGGTAGCACGCACTTCACCGGCATCCGCATCGCGTTGATCGAGACCGGCCTCACACCGCTCATGGCCGTCGCGATGTTCCTCGCCCTCGCCGGCTTCGCCTTCAAGGTGAGCGCGGTGCCGTTCCACTTCTGGGCGCCCGACACCTACGAAGGCGCGCCGACTCCCGTCACCGCGTTCCTCTCCGTCGCGTCGAAGGCCGGCGGCTTCGTCGCCATGCTCAACATCATCTTCTTCGGGTTCTTCGATCACACCGAAGCGTGGTGGCCCGTGCTGTGGGCGTTCGCCGCGCTGTCGATGACGCTCGGCAACCTCGCCGCGTTGCGCCAGACGAACATCGTGCGCATGCTCGCCTACTCGTCGGTCGCCCAGGGCGGGTTCATCCTCGTGCCCTTCGCCGCCGCGGGGATCGCCGGCAGCGCCGAGGTGGCGCGCGACTCGTTCGCCGCCGTCATCATCTACCTCCTCGTGTACGCGGCGATGAACCTCGGAGCGTTCGCCGTCGTGATCGCGGTGGCGCGCCGCACGCGCTCGGCGGAGATCGACAGCTACTCGGGGCTCTTCACCACGTCGCCGGGCCTCGCCGTGCTGATGACCGTGTTCCTCGCGTCGCTCGCCGGCGTTCCGCCCCTCGCCGGTTGGTTCGCCAAGTTCGCCATGTTCCGTTCGATCATCGAAGCCGGCGGCGCGTGGGCGACGAGCCTCGCGATCATCGCGGCGGTCAACTCGGTGATCGCGTTCTTCTACTACTCGGGTGTCATCCGCGCGATGTGGTTCCAGGACCCCGTCACCGACGACCGCTCGACGATCCGGATTCCCCCGGCGCTCAGCGGCGCGCTCGTCATCACGACCGTGATCACGGTCGTCGTCGGCGTCTACCCGCAGCTGTTCGCCCGCGTCGGCGACCTCGCGACCCGTCTGGGGTCGTAGACGGGAGGCGCCCGTGTCGGCGACCGAGCGCCTCGAACAGCTGATCCGCCGCGAAGGACCGATCCCGTTCGACCGCTTCGTCGAGGTCGCGCTCTACGAGCCCGGCGCCGGCTTCTTCGCGACCGGTCGCGGCCCCGGACGCGCCGGACGCGACTTCGTGACCAGTCCCGAGACGGGGTCGCTGTTCGGCCGTCTCGTGGCGCGCGCGCTCGATCGCTCGTGGGGGGCGCTCGGGCGACCCGACCCGTTCGTCGTCGTCGACGCCGGCGCGGGGACCGGGCGGCTCGCCCGGGAGGTGCTGCGCGCCGGACCCGCGTGCGCGCCAGCGCTGCGGTACGTGATGGTCGAACGGTCGGCGGCGCTGCGGACGGCGCAGCGTGAGTTGGTGCGCGTCGAGCCCGCCGACGAAGCCTTCGGGCCCTACGTCGAGGGTCCCGACGACGAGCGCACGATCGCGCCGGGCTCGGGTCCGGTCGTGACCGCCATCGCCGAGCTGCCCGCGCTCGAGGTCGAGGGTGTCGTGATCGCCAACGAGCTCCTCGACAACCTGCCGTTCGGCGTGGCGGTGCGCCGCGACGGTGGATGGTGCGAAGTCATGGTCGCGCTCGACGGCGACGGCGGCTTCGACGAAGTGGTCGTCCCGGCGAGCCGACCCGACGCGGCCGCGCTCGACGCCACGACCGCGGGTGTCGTCGTGCCCGACGGCGTGCGACTCCCGATCCCGCGCGGGATCGACGGCTGGGTGGAAGCGACCGGCGCGATGCTCCGGCGGGGGCACCTCGTGGCGATCGACTACACCGTCTCGGCGGCCGCGGCCATCACCCGGGGCGGGTGGCTGCGCACCTACCGCGCCCACGCCGCTGGCGAGTCGCCGTTGTGGCGCCCCGGTGAGCAAGACATCACCGCCGACGTCGTGGTCGAGCACCTCGAGCGGTCGGCGCGTGCCCACGGGTTCGTACCAGTGTCTCGGGTGCGGCAGGCCGACTGGCTGCGCTCGCTGGGCATCGACGACGACGTGAACGTCGCGCGCGACACCTGGCGCGCGCGTGCCCACATCGGCGACCTCGAAGCGATCGCCGCGCGCAGCGTGGTCCACGAAGCCGACGCGCTGTGCGACCCGACCGGTCTCGGCGCGCACACGGTCTGCACGTTCACGCGCGGCGGTGCGCCACCACCCCCCGACGTCCATTGAAGATCCAGCCCGCGTATGTAGGGAGATCGCTGCAATGGACGTGGGGTACGCGGGGCGGCGCGGCGGCGGACCCCGGATAGCCTGCGCCGTCGTTTCGCGAACCGACCGCGACGGAGGACACCATGGCCGAGACGCTCGAGGCGCTCTTGCAGGAAGGGCGGACGTTCGCCCCCTCCGAGGCCTTCAAGCGCGACGCGCTCGTCGTCGGCACCCACCTCTACGACGAGGCCGCGACCGATTGGCAAGGCTTCTGGGCCCGGCAGGCGCTCGCGCTCGACTGGTTCGAGGAATGGGACGAGATCGTGCAGTGGGAGCTGCCGTTCGCGAAGTGGTTCGTCGGCGGCACGCTCAACGTCTCGTACAACTGCCTCGACCGCCACGTGGCCGCCGGACTCGGTGACCGCGTCGCGTTCCACTGGGAAGGTGAACCCGGCGACCAGCGCACGCTGACCTACGCCGAGCTCCTCGCCGAGGTCGCGCAGATGGCGAACGCGTTGCGCGAGCTCGGCGTCGCCAAGGGCGACCGCGTCGCGATCTACATGGGCATGGTCCCCGAGCTGCCGGTCGCCATGCTCGCGTGTGCGCGCATCGGCGCGGTGCACAGCGTCGTGTTCGGCGGCTTCACCGCCCAGTCGCTCCAAGACCGCATCAACGACGCGCAGGCCAAGGCGCTCATCACCTGCGACGGCGCATGGCGACGCGGGAGCGTCGTCCCGCTGAAGGACATCGCCGACGACGCGCTCGCGCACACGCCGTCGATCGAGCACGTCGTCGTGCTGCGTCGCACCGAACACGACGTCGCGATGCGCGACGGGCGCGACCACTGGTGGCATGACATCGTGGGCCGCCAGCCCACCGAGTGCGCGCCGGAGCCGATGGACAGCGAAGACGTGTTGTTCATCCTCTACACGAGCGGCACGACCGGGAAGCCGAAGGGCATCGTGCACACGACCGGCGGCTACCTCACCCAGGTCGCGTTCACGCACAAGCACGTCTTCGACCTGCACCCCGAGACCGACGTCTTCTGGTGCACCGCCGACTGCGGCTGGGTGACCGGCCACTCCTACATCGTGTACGGCCCGCTCGCGAACGCGGCCACGAGCGTGATGTACGAAGGCACCCCCGACCATCCGGGCAAGGATCGCTTCTGGGAGATCTGCGCGCGCTACGGCGTCACGATCTTCTACACGGCCCCCACCGCGATCCGTACGTTCATGAAGTGGGGCGACGACCTCCCCGCGCGTCACGACCTCTCGAAGCTCCGACTCATCGGGACGGTCGGCGAGCCGATCAACCCCGAAGCGTGGGTCTGGTACTACAAGCACATCGGCGGCGAGCGCTGCCCGGTGGTCGACACGTGGTGGCAGACCGAGACCGGCGCCATCATGATCAGCCCGCTGCCCGGCGCCACCACCACGAAGCCGGGGAGCGCCACGTTCCCGCTGCCGGGGATCGCCGCCGACATCGTCGACGACCAGGGTCAGCCCGTCGGCACGCCCGGCGGTGGCTACCTCGTGCTCACGCGTCCGTGGCCATCGATGCTGCGCGGCATCTGGGGCGATCCGCAGCGCTACGTCGACACCTACTGGAGCACCTACGAGGGCACGTACTTCGCGGGCGACGGCGCCAAGCGCGACGACGACGGCTACTTCTGGCTGCTCGGCCGCGTCGACGACATCATGCTCGTGTCCGGGCACAACATCTCCACGACCGAAGTCGAGAGCGCACTCGTCGACCACCACGCGGTCGCCGAAGCGGCCGTCGTCGGTCGGCGCGACGACACGACCGGTCAGGCGATCGCCGCGTTCGTGACCGTGCGCGGCGGCGTCGACGCGAACGACGCGCTCGTCGACGAGCTCCGCGACCACGTCGCGCAGCTCATCGGACCGATCGCGAAGCCGAAGACGATCCTGTTCACCGAGGAGCTGCCGAAGACGCGCTCGGGGAAGATCATGCGCCGACTCCTGCGCAACGTCGCCGAAGACGAGTCGCTCGGCGACACGACCACGCTCGCCGACCCCACGGTCGTCGACGGCATCAAGGCCCGGTACCTCGGCGCGCAGGGCGCCGCCGACGACGAGTGACCGCCGCGCCGGGCCTGCGACCCGTCCCCGAGCACTGGACCTGGCACACCGAGCCGGT
>DASUMP010000005.1:0-22719 GCA_036277635.1 Acidimicrobiia bacterium
GTGTCCTTTGCTCGGGTGGGGGGTGGGGTCCGTAGGCTGCGCGGGTGATCCGTGAGCAGGTCGGTGCGGTGGTGGCGTCGATCCCGAGTCCGTCCGACGGCGACATCTCGATCGGCCCGCTGGAGCTGCACGCGTACGGGCTCATGCTCGCGATCGGTGTGCTCGTCGCGCTGAAGGTCGCGGAGTGGCGCTACGCGCGGTACGGACGTGACCCCGTCGAGATCGACTCGATCGCGGTGTGGATCATCGTCGCCGGCGTGATCGGCGCTCGGGTGTACCACCTCTTCACCGGTTACGACTGGGACGAAGACGGCGTCGTCGGCGCGTTCAAGATCTGGACCGGCGGGCTGTCGATCTGGGGTGCGGTGCTCGGCGGCTTCCTCGCCGTGGTGGTGCTCGCGCGCCGGCGGAACCTCCCGATGCTCGTCGTGATGGACGCGATCTCGCCCGGCCTCGTGCTCGCGCAGGCGATCGGGCGGTGGGGCAACTGGTTCAACCAGGAGCTGTACGGACGCCCGACGGATCTCCCGTGGGCGCTCGAGATCGATCTCGTGCACCGACCGACCCGCTACATCGCCGAGGCGACGTTCCACCCGACGTTCCTCTACGAGTCGCTGTACTGCCTCGTGATCTTCGCGGTCTTGCTCCTCGCCGACCGGCGGTGGGAGCTGCGACGCGGCCAGACGTTCGCGCTGTACATCGCGCTCTACACGTTCGGGCGCTTCTGGCTGGAGCTGCTGCGGGTCGACCCCGCGTCCGAGCTGTTGGGGGTGCGGTTCAACGCGTTGGTGAGCGCGGCGCTCTGTGTGTTCGGCATCGTCTGGTTCCTGAGGCTCGGGCGTCACGGCGAGCCCGTCCCGCGACCCACCGACGGAACCCACGACGTCGACGAGCGAACGGGATAGCCTCGCCTCGCTCCACCGCGGCGCACCTCAGCGCGTCGCTGCTCCAGGAGGGCGTCGTTGTCTGTTGCCATGCCACCCACCACGACCGTCGCGGCCCGCGCCGTCGAGGCCACCAAGACCTACGGCGAAGGTTCCACCGAGGTGCGTGCCCTCGACCACGTGTCGATCGAGTTCGCGGCGAGTCGGTTCACCGCCATCATGGGTCCGTCGGGTTCGGGGAAGTCGACGCTGCTCCACTGCGTCGCCGGCCTCGACGAGCTCACCTCGGGCAAGGTGTACCTGGGCGATCTCGACATCACCGCGATGTCGGAGAAGGAGCTCACCGAGGTGCGGCGCGACCGCATCGGGTTCATCTTCCAGGCGTTCAACCTCGTCCCCACACTCACCGCGATCGAGAACATCACGTTGCCGATGACGCTCGCCGGTCGGCGCCCCGACCAGCAGTGGGTCGACAACGTGGTGTCCACGATCGGTCTCGGCGACCGACTCTCGCACCGTCCGAGCGAGCTGTCGGGTGGACAGCAGCAGCGCGTGGCGGTCGCTCGCGCACTCGCGAGCCGACCGTCGATCATCTTCGCCGACGAGCCCACCGGCAACCTCGACTCGCGCTCGGGCGGTGAGGTGCTCGGGTTCATGCGCTCGGCGGTCGACGACTTCCAGCAGACCATCGTGATGGTCACTCACGATGCCAATGCGGCGGCCCACGCCGACCGGGTCGTGTTCCTCGCCGACGGCCGTGTGGTCGACGAGATCCACGAACCCACGGCCGACGCGATCTTCGACAAGATGCGCGCGCTGGGCGACTGAGGCTCCGATGTTCCGCGTCGCGCTCAAGAGCATCCTCGGACACAAGCTCCGCATCGTCCTCACCGCGGTCGCCGTCATCCTCGGCGTGGCGTTCTTCTCGGGGACTCGCGTCTTCACCGACACGATCCTCACTGCCTTCGACGACCTCTTCGCCGAGGTCAACGCCAACGTCGACGGCCAGGTGCGGGGTGCGCAGTCGGTCGACGACCCGTTCGGTGGCGAAGAGCGAGCGGAGATCCCCGCGCCGGTGCTGCAAGTCATCGAAGACGCCGAGGGAGTGAGCTCGGCCGCGGGGACGATCGAGGGCTGGGCGGTGATCATCGACGCCGACGGCAAAGCGCTCAATGCCGGACCCAACAGCGCGCCGCCGCTCGGGTTCAACTGGACAGAGAACGAGCTCTTGAACCCGCTCCGGCTCGTGGAAGGCGAAGCGCCGCTGCGGGCCGACGACGTGGTGATCGACCGGGCGACGGCCGACGAGACCGACTACGGGGTCGGCGACGAGGTCCTGATCCAGACGAAGGCGGGCACCGACGAGTACACGGTTTCGGGGATCGCGACGTTCGGTTCGACCGACAGTCCGCTCGGCGCGACGATCGCCGTGTTCACGAGCGCGACGGCGCAGCGCGTCCTCGGCTCGCCCACCTACTTCGATTCGGTGGAGTACACCGCCGAGGAAGGCGTCGACGAGTCGGAGCTGCGCGAGAACGTGATCGCGGCGCTCGACACGGCCGGCTACGAGTCGGTGCTCTACGAGACCGACCCCGTTCCGCCGAACGCCGAAGTCCAGGTGCTCACGGGCGACGAAGTGCGCGAAGACTCGCAGGACACGATCCGCGAATCGCTCGGCTTCTTCAACACGTTCCTCACGATCTTCGTGGTCGTCGCCCTCGTCGTCAGCGCGTTCGTGATCTACAACTCGTTCTCGATCACGGTGGCGCAGCGCTTGCGCGAGATGGCGTTGCTGCGGGCGATCGGTGCCCGCCGCCGCCAGGTCCTCGGTGCGGTGCTGTTGGAAGCGCTGGTGACGGGGTTGGTCGCCTCGGCGCTCGGGCTCGTGCTCGGCATCGGCATCGCGAGCGGCCTCCAGGCGCTCATGCAATCGCTCGGCGTCGACATCCCCGGAACCGGCGCGGTCATCGAGCCGGCCACCGTCATCTCGGCGTTCCTCGTCGGGGTGCTCGTCACGCTGATCTCGGCGGTCCTTCCCGCGCGTCGCGCGTCGCGCGTCCCGCCGATCGCGGCCCTTCGCGATGTCGCGCTGGGTGGGAGCTTCAAGCCCTTCCGCCGTACGGTCATCGCGGCCGTGGTGCTGGCGCTCGGCATCGTCTCGATCGTGGCGGGTCTCTTCGGCGACGGCGGCGTCGCCTTGGTCGGCCTGGGCGCGTTCGTGGTGTTCATCGGCGTCGCCGTGTTGAGCCCCGTGATCGCGCAACCGGTCGCGCGCGTGCTCGGCGCGGAACCGGTCGGGTTCGTCGTGATCGCGTTCGGCGCGATCGTGTTGCTCGGCGGGGCGCTCGCGTTGATCGGCGGGATCGTCGACCTCAACCCGTTCCTCGTCGTGTTCGGCGCGCTCGTGCTCGCCTTCGGGTGGGCCTACGTCCGCTCCGGCGTGGCCGCTCAGGGCATGTCGGGCAAGCTCGGGCGGGAGAACGCACTGCGCAACCCGCTGCGCATGGCGCGTACGGGTTCGGCCCTCATGATCGGCATCGGCCTGGTCGCGTTCATCACGATCTTCGCCGCGTCGGCGCGAGCTTCGGTCGAAGACATCATCGGTGAGCAGGTCATCGCCGACTTCGTCGTCAGCTCCACATCGTTCGAGGCCGGTCTCCCGCCGGAGCTCGCCGAGGAGCTCCAGGACGTCCCGGGGGTCGCGGTGGCGAGTGGCGTGCGCGGCGGCGCGGTCGAGGTGTACGAGCCCGACGCGGAGCCGGGCGACGAGCCGGTTCGCTTCGTGTCGGCGGTCGATCCGACGCTCGCCGAGGAAGTGTGGGACCTCGGCTTCATCCAAGGATCTGCTGACGCGATCGGTCCGAACCAGATCGGCGTGTGGGAAGATCGTTTCGACGACTTCGACGCGGAGCTCGGCGACACGATCGACATCGGGTTCCTCAACGGCGGTCGGCAGACGCTCGAGATCGTCGCCGTCTACGAGAACAACGAGCTCGCCAACGACTACGTCGTGTCGTTCGAGACGTGGGAAGCCAACGTCGCCGACCAGTTCGACTTCATCGTGGCGGTGAAGGCGGAGCCCGGCACCGACCTCGACGCACTCCGCGCCGATCTCGAAGTCGTCACCGATCGCTATCCGGTCGGCGAGCTCGAGACCGCGGAGGAGTTCGGCAACTCGCAGGCCGATCAGATCAACGCGATCCTCAACCTCGTCTACGGGTTGTTGGCGTTCGCGATCATCATCTCGGCGTTCGGCATCGCGAACACGTTGGCGCTGTCGATCTTCGAACGGACGCGCGAGCTCGGGTTGCTGCGCGCGGTGGGGATGAGCCGGTCGCAGATGCGCCGGATGGTGCGCTGGGAAGCCGTCATCGTCGCGTTGTTCGGCACCGGCCTCGGCGTGCTGATCGGCGTCTTCTTCGGGTGGATCCTCGTCGAGGCGCTCGGCGACCTCGGTTTCGGTGTGCTCGAGATCCCGCCGTTGCAGCTCGGCGCGGTCGTGCTGTTCGGCGCGGGGATCGGCGTCATCTCGGCGCTCTGGCCCGCGTACAAGGCGTCGAAGCTGAACGTGCTGGAGTCGATCGCGACCGACTGAGCGGGGCGAATCAGACGTTCTTGTCGAACTGCTCCCGGATCGCGTCGTCTTTCTCGCGCACGGTGTCGGCGAGCCGCACTTGGTACGCCTCCATCGCGTCGCGCAGCGCGTCGTCGTGGGTGGCGAGGATGCGCACGGCGAGCAGTCCGGCGTTGCGCGCGTTGCCGACGGCGACCGTGGCGACCGGTACCCCCGCGGGCATCTGCACGATCGAGAGCAACGAGTCGAGCCCGTCGAGGCGTTCGAGGGGCACGGGGACGCCGATCACCGGCAGTGGTGTGAGCGACGCGGTCATGCCGGGGAGGTGCGCGGCGCCGCCCGCGCCCGCGACGATCACCCGCACGCCGCGTGACACCGCCGTGCGCGCGTAGTCGACCATCACGTCGGGGGTGCGGTGCGCGGAGACGATGCGCACCTCGTGGGCCACATCGAACTCGGTGAGCACGTCGATCGCGCCCTGCATCACGCGCAGGTCGGAGTCGCTGCCCATGATCACACCGACGAGCACCGGCCGACGATCGTCCACGGAGCGCGACGCTAGCCCCCGTCTAGGGTTGCCTCGCGCGACGTGACGGCGCGTCGGGCGCGGAGCAGGAGGCACGATGCAGACGCGGCTCACCGAGATGCTCGGCATCGAGCACCCCGTGATGCTCGCAGGCATGGGTGGCGTCTCGTACGCGCGGCTCGTGGCGGCGGTGTCCGACGCCGGCGGGTTCGGCACGCTCGGCGCGGCCACGATGGGCTCCGACGAGATGGTCGCCGAGATGCGAGCGGTACGGGCCGCCACCGACAAGCCGTTCGGCGTCGACCTCCTCGCCGCGCTGCCCGAACGCATGGACACCGACATCCCGCGCATCGTGGAGGCGGGCGCGTCGCTGTTCGTCGCCGGACTCGGCGTGCCGCGCGACGTCGTGCGGGCGTGTCACGACGGCAACGTGCTCGTCGCGAGCATGTGCGGCAAGGTGCGCCACGCGATCGCGGCGGTGGAAGCGGGCTGCGATTTCGTGATCGCGCAGGGCACGGAAGCGGGTGGTCACACCGGTACGGTGGCAACGATGCCGCTCGTGCCCCAAGTCGTCGACGCCGTCGGCGACCGGGTGCCCGTCGTCGCCGCGGGTGGGATCTTCGACGGTCGGGGACTCGCGGCCGCGCTGGCACTGGGCGCCGACGGCGTGTGGCTCGGCACGCGCTTCATCGCCACACCCGAAGCGCACACCGTCGCGGGCTACAAGGAAGCGTTGCTCGGGACCCCCGAAGACGGCACGGTGGTGAGTCGCGGCTTTACCGGCAAGACCCTGCGAGCAGTGCGCAACGAGTGGACGCGCCACATCGAGGAGCATCCCGAAGAGCTGCGGCCGTTCCCCGAGCAGATGTTCCGCGCGATCGAGGCGGGCGCCCTCCACCTCGGCGGCGACGATTCCACGCCCGTCGACCCGACGAAGGAGTGCTACCCGGCGGGGCAGGGAGTCGGCGCGATCACCGCGCTCACACCGGCAGGCGACGTCGTGCGCGAGATCGTCGCCGAGGCCGAGGCCATCGTCAGCCGGCTCGGCACCTCTGCCGCACGCGGGCGGTAGCCACGTGCCGGAACGCTTCGTCGTGATCGGCGGGGACGCCGCCGGCATGAGCGCGGCAGCACAGGCGCGACGGCGTCGCGACGAGCGTGACCTCGAAATCGTCGCGTTCGAACGCGGCAGCTACACGTCGTACGCCGCGTGTGGGTTGCCGTACTTCGTCGCCGACATGGTGCCCGACGCGCAACGGCTCATCGCGCGTTCGCCCGAGCAACACCGCGAGCGGGGCGTCGACGTGCGGACGGGTCACGAGGCCGTCGCCATCGACGTCGAGCGACGCGTCGTGAGGGTTCGGTGTCTCGACGACGGCACCGAGACCGACGAACCCTACGACCGACTGCTCATCGCGACCGGTGCGTCGCCGATCCGCCCCGAGCTGCCCGGCGCCGACGCCGCGGGCATCTTCGGGATCCAGACGATCACCGACGGCATCGCCCTGCGTGCCGCGATCGACGATCACGACCCGCGGCACGCCGTCGTCGTCGGCTGCGGCTACATCGGTCTCGAGATGGCCGAGGCGATGACGAAGCGCGGGCTCGAGGTGTCCCTCATCGAAGCGGGTCCGCAACCGATGAGCACACTCGATCCTGACATGGGTGCGCTCGTCGCCGACGCGCTGCGCGACCTCGGCGTCTCCCTCCACCTCGGGACCGCGGCCGAGGGGTTCCTGGTGGAGGGCGGTCGTGTGCGCGCCGTGGCGACCAGAGAGCGCGAGTTCCCGGCCGACATCGTCGTGCTCGGGATCGGGGTCACTCCGAACGTCGATCTCGCGTACCACGCGGGCATCGGGATCGGGTCGACCGGCGCCATCCAGACCGACCAACGGATGCAGACGACGATCGACGGCGTGTACGCCGCAGGCGACTGCGCCGAGTCGTTCCACCGCGTGAGTCGCCGCCCCGCTTTCGTCGCGCTCGGGACGCACGCGAACAAGCAGGGTCGCGTCGTGGGCGTCAACGCGAGCGGCGGCTACGCGACGTTCCCCGGTGTCGTCGGCACCGCGATCACGAAGGTGTGCGACTACGAGGTCGGTCGGACCGGGCTGAACGAGAGCGAGGCTCGCCGTGCCGGCTTCGCGTACGACGTCGCGCGCATCGAGGCCCGCACCCGCGCCCACTACTACCCGGGCGCGAGCAAGGTCACCGTGAAGATGCTGGCCGAGCAGCGCACCGGTCGGCTCCTCGGCGCGCAGATCATCGGCAAGGAGGGGGCGGCCAAGCGGATCGACGTGGTCGCCGCGGCGGTGTGGAACGGCATGACCGCGTCGGAGTTCGCCAACCTCGACCTCGGCTACGCGCCGCCGTTCTCGCCGGTGTGGGACCCAGTGCTCACCGCCGCCCGCAAGGTCTCGGGCGCGGGCGACTGAGCCGACGCGATCAACCCGCGCCGAGGCGGGCCTTCTCGCTCTCTTCGGCGAGGTCGTTCTCGTACATCATCTTCACGAGCGTCTCGAAGTCGACCTTCGGCGTCCAGCCCAACTTCTCGCGAGCCTTCGACGCGTCGCCGATGAGCAGGTCGACCTCGCTCGGGCGGTCGAACCGGTTGTCGTGACGCACGAACGGCTCCCAGGAGTCGTAACCCGCGATGCGGAACGAGGTGTCGAGGAAGTCGCGGATGGAGTGCGTCTCGCCGGTGGCGATCACGTAGTCGTCGGGCTCGTCTTGTTGCAGCATCAGCCACATCGCCTCGACGTAGTCGCCCGCGTAGCCCCAGTCGCGCTTCGACTCGAGGTTGCCGAGGCTGATGCTGTCCTGCAGCCCGAGTTTGATGCGCGCCAGCGAGTTCGTGATCTTGCGGGTGACGAACTCGACGCCGCGGCGTGGACCTTCGTGGTTGAACAAGATCCCCGAGCTCGCGTGGAGCCCATAGGCCTCGCGGTAGTTCAACGTCGTGTAGTGGCCGAACACCTTGGCGACGCCGTACGGCGAGCGAGGATGGAACGGCGTGCCCTCGGTCTGGGGCACCTCGCGCACCTTGCCGAACATCTCCGACGACGACGCTTGGTAGAAGCGGATCGGGTTGTTCTGCGCGCCGCCGACGATGCGCACGGCTTCGAGCATCCGCAGGACACCGAGGCCGGTGATCTCCGCGGTCAGCTCGGCTTGCTTGAACGACAGCTGCACGAAGCTGATCGCGCCGAGGTTGTAGACCTCGTCGGGCTGCACCTGCTCGACCACCGCGATCAGCGAGGAGAGGTCGCGCAGATCGCCTTCGACGCATTCGAGCGCCGGGTTCTCGTTCGAGACGAGCTCGATCTTCGGGTTGCTCTGGCCGCGCACCAGGCCGAACACCTGGTAGCCCTTCTCGGCGAGGAACTGCGAGAGGTGTCGACCGTCCTGTCCGGTGATGCCGGTGATCAGCGCTCGTCTCATCGGCCGCTCTTTCTAGCAGTCACGCGCGGGTGAACCGCCGGTCGGCGGCGTCAGTCGGCGTCGGGGCGGACGTGCCACTCCGGGTCGAGCTGGCGGAGGAACTCTGCGCAGCGGGCCGCTTCCGCGTCTTCGCCGATCGCGGCCGCGCTGCGGCGGAGGCCGTCGAGCGCGCGCAGGAACCCCCGGTTGGTCGGTTCGCGCCACCGCACGTAGCCGGAGCCCCGCCATCCGGACTGGCGCAGTCGGTCGAGTCCGCGGTGGTACCCGACCCGGAAGCATGCGTAGGCCTCCACGTCGTCGCGAGCGTGCTCGCCGAGGCGTGCCCAGCCGTCGAGGAATTCGGGCCAGTGCGCGACGACGCCCGAGATCGCGTCGCGTCGCCGGTCTGATGGCGCGGCGAGTGCAGCGGCGAGGGCAGCGCGAGCGTCGTCGGGCTCGGGAGCGAGGATCGTCTCGGGGACGCCGCCGGGAGACAGGGAGATGTCGGTCACGCGCGGCATCGTACGGGAGGGGTGTCGGTACCATGCCCTCCATGTCGCAGCCCGCCACGAGTGAGGCGCCGGCTCCGACAGACGGTGCGCCGCCCGCGACGCCACCGGCGACCCAGCTGCTGCTGGTCAGGCACGCAGTGACCGAGCACACCGGTCCGCTGCTGTCGGGACGTCTGCCGGGCATCGATCTGTCCGAGCGTGGTGTGGAGCAGGCGGAGGCCGTCGCGACGCGCCTCGCGCCGCTCCCGATCCGCGCGGTCTACGCGAGCCCGATCGAGCGGACCACTCAGACCGCGCAGCACATCGCGAGTCACCACGACCTCCGGGTGACGTCGCTCGACGGCGTGATCGAGGCCGACTACGGCGAGTGGACCGGCGGCAAGATCGCCGACCTCGCCACCACCGACGTGTGGAAGGTCGTGCAGCGCGCTCCGTCGCGAGCACGGTTCCCCGGTGGGGAGTCGATCCGCGAGATGCAGGCGCGCACCGTCGAAGCGCTCGAACGTGTCATCGCGGCACACCCGCACGAGATGGTCGTCGTCGTCAGCCACGCGGATCCGATCAAGTCGGCGATCGCGCACTTCACGGGGTTGCACCTCGACCTCTTCCAGCGTGTGCACGTGGCGCCGGCGTCGGTGACCGCGTTGGAGTTCCACGCCCACGGATGCCTGCTGCTCAAGTGCAACGACACCGGCAGCCTCGCCGACCTCGTACCGCCGCCCCCTGCGCCCGACGTCGACACCGCCCCGGGAGGTGACGATGGCTGACGTGATCGAGTTCGATCCGGTCGACTCCATCGGCGCGGGCGCCTTCGGCGCGCCGGGGCAGCGCACGTTCCTCATCCAGGCGACGAAGGGTTCGGCGACGCTGTCGGTGCTCGTGGAGAAGGAACAGGTGGCGCTCCTGGCGACCGAGGCCGCGCAGTTCCTCGACCGCATCGCCGACGAGTACCCCGACCCCGCGGCCGAGCTCGTCGGCGACCCCGGCGACGCGCCGGTCGCCGAGGCCGTGCCGCTGTTCCGGGCCCAGATGATCGGGCTCGGCTACGACGTCGAGCGCGGGCTGGTGCTCGTGGAGCTGCGCGAGACCGCGAGCGACGACGACGACGGCGAGCAGGACGACCCGTTCGACGACGAGGTCGAAGGCCACGTCGTTCGCCTCTACGCGAGCCGCGCCCAGGTGCGCGCGATGGTGGCGAGCGGCGCGGCCGCGGTCGCGTCGGGGCGCCCTCCGTGTCCGTTGTGCGAGTTCCCGATGGACCCCGACGGCCACCGGTGCCCGCGATGGAACTGACGCGCGCCGCACGGGCCTGATGGCCGCGCCGGGCTGGCCGCAGCGTCCCGCCGTCGCCGACGACGTCGCGCGCGACCTGTTGCGCACCGGCGACATCGACGTGCTCGGGCGCATGCCGTGGTCGTCGAACGCCACGTTCCTCGTGAACCTGGCCGGTCCGGGAGGCGAGCTGCTCGCGATCTACAAGCCCGAGCGTGGCGAGCGCCCGTTGTGGGACTTCCCGACCGGCACGCTCGGACGCCGCGAGGTCGCGGCGCGCGTCGTGTCGGACGCGCTGGGGTGGGAGCTCGTGCCCGACACGATCTTGCGCGACGGGCCGGCGGGCTTCGGGATGATGCAACGCTTCGTCGAGCACGATCCCGAAGAGCACTACTTCACGTTGCTCGAGACCCACGCGCCGACGCTGGCGCGGATCGCGGCGTTCGACGCGGTCATCAACAACGCCGATCGCAAGGGCGGCCATGTGTTGCGCGCGCCCGACGGGCACGTGTGGGGGATCGACCACGGCGTCTCGTTCCACGTGCAGTGGAAGCTGCGCACGGTGATCTGGGAGTTCGCGAGCGAACCGATCCCGCCCGGAACCTGTGACGACCTCCACCGGCTGCGTGCGCAGCTCGACGCTGCGGGATCAGCCGTGCGTGCTGGTCTCGACGAGTTGCTCGCCGCCGACGAGGTCGCCGCCGTCGCGTCGCGACTCGACGCGTTGCTCGACGCGGGCACGCTTCCCGCCGCCGACCCGGGGTGGCACGCCTACCCGTGGCCGCTCGTCTGACGGGTCAGAGCAGCTCGAGCTCGGCGTCGAGGTAGCGGGTCCGACACAGCGAGCGCTGGAGCTTGCCCGACGACGTCTTCGGGAGCGTCCCCGGGCGCACGAGCACGATCTCCTCGGGCGGGACGCCGACGCTGTCACGCACCCGCGTCGCGACGGCGTGACGAATCGCGCCGAGCTCCTCGGCCTTCGCCTCCGCGACGACGACCAGTGCCTCGCGGCCGCGTCGCCCCTCGGTCCCGAACGCGATGACGTTGCCGGCGCGCACGCCGTCGATGTCGGCGACGGCGCGCTCGACGTCTTGAGGGTGCACGTTGCGACCACCGAGGATGATGACGTCCTTCATGCGTCCGCACACGACGAGCTCGCCGTCGACGAGGTACGCGAGGTCGCCGGTGCGCAGCCACCCGTCGCGGAACGCGGCGGCAGTCGCGCGGGGATCGCGGTAGTAACCCGGCGTCACCGACGCGCCGCGGATCTCGAGCTCGCCGACGGCGCGGTCGGAGAGCACGGCCCCGGTGTCGGGATCGCATACGCGGATCGCGAGGCCCGGTACCGGGCGACCGAGGCGCGCCAGGCGCCGCGCGTCAGGCGCATCGCCGGCCAGCGGTGCCGCGTAGCGGTCGGTCTCGAGGACACGACCGTCGACGGCATCGACCGTCATCCCCGCACCCGGAGCGGGGAACGTCACCGCGAGCGTCGCTTCCGCCATCCCGAACGCGGGGAACACCGCGCCGCGATCGAGGCCGTGGCGCGCGCCGGCGGCCGTGAAAGCGTCGGTCGCGGCGGGGTCGACGGGCTCGGCGCCGTTCAGTGCGATCCGCCAACGGCTCAGGTCGAGCCCGTCGAGGCGGCGGAGCGCTCGCGCCGCCAGCGCGTACGAGAAGTTCGGGCCCGCGCTCGCGGTGCCGCCGAAGTGCGACATCCATTCCATCCAGCGGGCGGGCGCGGCGAGGAAGTCCTGGGGCGCGGCGAGCACGAGGTCCATGCCGGTGGTCATCGGCGCGGTGAGGAGCCCGATCAGCCCCATGTCGTGGTACAGCGGCAGCCACGACACGCCGACGTCGGTTGTCGGGTCGAGGTGGGCGGCCTGGACGATCGCGTCGAGGTTCGCGCTGACGCAGCGGTGCGGGAGCACGACACCCTTCGGATCCGACGTCGAACCGCTCGTGTACTGGAGGATCGCCGACGCGTCGGGATCGTCGGCCGGACGCTCGTACGCGGGAACGCCCATCTGGGACGTGGTGAGCTCGGAGAGCAGTACGACCGGCGGGTCACCGGGTGCGGGATCGAGGAACTCGGCGAGGGCGGGGTCGGCGATCACGACCACCGCGTCAGACGCGCGGATCCGGGTGCGGGTCTGACGCACGAACTCGTCGATGGATCCCAGTCGCATCGGCAGCGGGAGCATCACGGTCGCCGCTCCGCACAGCCACGTCGCCTGCACCGCGGTGACGAGGGCTCGCGTCGTGGGGCCGAGGATCGCGACGTGGGCGGCGGGCGCCACGCCGCGCACCTGGAGGCGAGCGGCGACCACGCGGGCGTCGTCGTGGAGCTGCGCCCACGGCACGCGTTCGCCGTCGGGGTCGGAACCGGTCGATCCGACGAAGGTGATCGCGCCGTCGCTCGCGGCGGCGGTCTCGAGGCGCGTGAGGAGACTGGACGGCGGGCTGGTCGTCATGGCCGTCCGACCCGGCCCGCGGCCGTGGGGTTACGCGCGGTCCGGATCGATCGCGGCACGAGCGCGACGACGTGAGGCACCGTCGCGATCGTAGGGAGGATGACGCGGCCCGCCCGGCACCTTCGGCGCGAACCGCGCCGCGGGCGACGGGGATGAACCCCATCGCAGCCACGCGCGCCGCGCCGGTCAGATGGGGCGGGCCGCGAACGCCTCGATCAGCTCGGGCGTCGTCGGTGCACCCCAAAGGTAGTCCTGTCCGCGGTGGGCGCCGAGCGCGTGCAACCGATCGTGCTGGTCGTGGGTCTCGATCCGAGCGGATCACGCAGTGCGCACCATGCCGCGGCGAGAGCCGTGCGGAACGATCGACGGCGGCAGCGGATCGAGGTGGTGGCGGCGGTCACGCTCGACGGGGACGGGCCACGGCGTGCACACTTCGGCGACCGGGCTGGCCACGATCACGACGCCGATCGCCTCGGACCCCGGCGTGCGGGCCACCCCGCGCTGCACGAGCAGGTGGTCGCGTTCGCCGCTCGTGCGTTCGATGACGAGCTCGTCGTCGTGGAAGTCGAGCTCACCGCGCAGCATCCGATCCGCGAGCGGGAGCGCGTCGGACGAGGAGCCGGTTGTCAGTAGTTGCTGCACGACCGTCGTCGGATGTTCCCCGAGCAGCTCGAATGCCGCGTCGTTCGCGGCGACGACGCGGAGGTGCGGGTCGAGCACCATCTCGAGCACCGTCGAGCGCGGACGGACCGCGTCGTCGGGGTCGAGGTCGAGGCGGAGCGATTCGAGGAGGTCGTCGCGCCGCCGCCACCCCTGGCGCACCAGCGCGGCGCGCTCGACGGCGAGGCCCACCAGGCGGGCGGCCTCCTGGACGGCGGCGAGGTCTTCGATCGCGAACGGCGTGCTCGTGTAATCGCGCACCACGCTGACGACACCGGCCACGGCGCCCGCCACGACGACCGGCACGGCGATCAGCGAGTGGATCGCGAGCTCGTCGAGGTACTGGACGAACTCGGGGCGGGTGCCCGCGCGCAACACGTTCTGCGGGACGTGCGGCGCGAAGATGCGCCGCCCCGTGGCGAACACGTGCCCGGTGTACCCCTCGCCTCGGGAGAGGGGGACGGCGCGCGTGTACGCGCTGATGAGGCTGTGGCGTCGTGGCTCCCAGTGGTCGCACGCGACGACGTGGAGCTCCTCGTCGTCCTCGTCCGTCGCCATCCACACCGACGCGCAGTCGCGCACAGTTCTTGCCAATCCGCGAGCCGTGGCGTCGAATGCAGCCTGCGCGCTCAGCGACGTGGCCCGGGTGGTCTCCGCGAGCCCAGCGAGCATCGCTTGCGGCGTCGTCTCGACCGCCCGCGCGGGCACCGCGGGCATCGCGCCGACATGGCCCCGACGCACGATCTCGCGCTCGACGAGGTAACGCTCGAGCGCGGCTTCGCTGATGTCGTACGTGCCGCCGATCCGCACCGACGGCAGTGCTCCCGACCGGATCAGCTTGTAGGCGGTCTGGTAGTGGATCCCCAGTCGGGCTGCTGCTTGCTTGAGGTTCATCGTGGTCTCCCGCCCGGCGTCTCTCGGAATCTCCGTCCGAGTGTCCGAAATTCGACACTCCGATCGTCGACGACCAAGGATCGGCGGGACAGACACAGGAGCATGGAAACCGGGTGACCCGATCGGATCCGGCCTGGTGACGCGAACGCGTCATTCTCGGTGCGGCCGCTCGATGTGACGCGACGAGACCTTGTGGCGCCCGGCACAGTGGACGATCCTCGGAGTCGTGCCCTCCCGTGTGGTCGTCCGAGCGGAGGAGGCGGTCGTGGTCGCGACGATGCGCGTGCTGATCGCCGACGACAACGACCTCGTTCGCAGCGCCCTGCGCGAGCTGATCGAGAGCGACGAGCGATTCCGCGTGGTCGCGCTCGCCGACAGCGCGGACACGGCCGTCGTCGAAGCCCGCAAGACGCAGCCCGACCTCGCGGTCGTCGACGTCCGCATGCCGGGTGGCGGACCGAAGGCCGTGCGCGGGATCCTCGAGGTCTCCGCCGGCACCCGAGTCCTCGCCTGCTCCGCCTACGACGACGCCTTCTCTCGCGACGAGATGGCGGCGTCGGGTGTCGTGGCCTACTTGGTGAAGGGGCGCGACGACGTGATCGTCGCACTCCAGCGCGTGTGCGGTCTGATCGACTGACGCGAGGCGGCCGCGCTCAGTCGGGCATCGGTCCGACGCGCACGAGTCCGGCGCGGGCTGCGATCACGACGGCCTCGAGCTTGGTGTGCGCGTGCAGCTTCGCCAGCAGGTTGCGCACGTGGTTGCGGACCGTGTGGTGGCTCAGGTACAGCGTGGCCGCGATGTCTTCGGTGGAGGTTCCCTCGGCGAGCAACCGGAGGATCTCGAGCTCGCGCTCGGTGATGTCGGCGCCCACGCGCAGACGGTTGCCCCCGCGGCGCGTCGCCGCCGCGAGCAGATCGGCGGGGAACACTGCCGCGCCGCGCGCCGCGGCGCGGATCGCCTGACCGAGCTCGTCGAGATCGCGGTCCTTGCCGATGAAACCGCTGCACCCGGCTTCGAGCGCCGCTGCCACGATCCCGTCGTCGGTCGCCCCAGTGATGAGCAGGATGCACGCTTCGGGATCGTCGACGCGGATTCGAGTCGCGGCCTCCGTGCCGGTCCCGTCCGGGAGTCGGTAGTCCATCAGGACGATGTCGGGCCGCAGCGACGCGTACTGCTGAATGCTGTCGGCGACCGTCGATGCCCAGCCGACGACTTCGAGATCGGGTTCGTCGCTCAACGCCGCGCGCAACCCCTGGGCGACCATCTCGTGGTCTTCGACGAGCAGGACGCGTACCCCACTGGCGTCGGCGTTCACTTGGCGTCGGCGTTCACTCGGCGTCGGCGTTCACGTGGCGTCGAGCGTACTTGCGGCTCGCGGCGAGGTGGCGTCGGGGGCTGCAGATGTCACATTTGGCCGTCCGAGCGCCTCGAAACGGTGGCGCGACGGAGCACGACGGCCCCGAACCCGCCGGCAGCGATCGACGCGGCCAGCACGCCCAGTTTGGCGTCGTCGAGGTTCGGGGCCCTGAACGCGAGGTCCGCGACGAACAAGGAGACGGTGAAGCCGATCCCGGCGACGCAGCTCGCGCCGGCGAGCATCGGCAGCGTCACACCATCAGGGAGCTCGCCCCAGCGCAGGCGGCGGGCGACGAGCACCGCGCTCATGATGCCGAGCGGCTTGCCGACGACGAGACCGACGACGATGCCCCACGCGAGTGCGCTACCGATCGCGCCGCTCGCGGCCTCGCCACTCAACGCGACGCCGGCGTTCGCGAGCGCGAACAGCGGCACGACGAGGAAGCTCGTCCACGGGTGCAGCCGGTGCTCGAGGGTCTCGGCGACGTTCCGGCCACGGATCGGCGCGACGGGTGTGAGCAGCCCGAGGGCGACACCCGCGATCGTGGCGTGCACACCCGACTCGAACGTGAACAACCACACTGCGAGGCCGAGCGGGACGTAGACGGAGATCGCGCCGACACCGATGCGTTGCAGCGAGACGATGACCACGACGGCGAGACCGGCGGCGAGCAGCCACCCGAGCGAGATGCGCTCGGAGTAGAAGACCGCGATGACGAGGATCGCGCCGATGTCGTCGACGATGGCGAGACTCAGCAGGAAGAGACGCAGTCCCGACGGGATGCGGCTCCCGAACAACGCGAGCACGCCGAGCGCGAACGCGATGTCGGTGGCCATCGGGATTCCCCAGCCCCGCGCGCCCGGCCCACCGGCGGTGATCGCCAGGAACAGCGCGGCAGGGACGACCATCCCGCCGAGCGCGGCGAATGCGGGAACCGCGGCGCGGCGCACCGTCCGGAGCTCGCCCACCGCGAGCTCGCGCTTGATCTCCAGGCCGACGACGAAGAAGAACAGGGTCATCAACCCGTCGTTGATCCAGTGCTGGACGTCCTCGCGCAGGTCGAACCAGCCGAACGACACGTCGATCTCGTGATGGACGATGTCGCGGTACCACCCGTCGGCGGGTGAGTTCGCGAGCGCGAGCGCGGCGACCGTCGCGACGAGGAGCACGGCGCCGCCGGCGGCCTCGGTCTGCAGGAACTCGTTCAGCGCGTCGACGAAGCGGCGTGAGCGAGGGGTCGACGAACGGGACACGGCATCTCCTGGCGCGCGAGCGGACGCCGCTCGCGTTGCGGATGGATGCCGACCAGACTTCCCGGCGCGCCGAACGCAGGGTATCGCGACGGACCGGCGGCCGAACCCGCGGCGTCGACTCGACTCAGGTGCCGAGCAGACGCGGCTCGGGGAGGGCGAACTCGGGCCACCGCTTGCGCGACTTGGCGGCGAGCTTGTGCATCAGCGCGATCGCGTCGGGGTCGTCGTCGCCGGGGCGCGTCTCGATCCAACCGTCGGCGAGCATCCGCTCGAGGAGCTCACGACCCGCGTCGGTGCGCACGATCGTGAGCGTCCAGTCGTTGAACTTGCCGATGCCGCCTGTCGAGATGTCGGCGTGTTCGGCCGCGAAGTCGGGGCACATCGTGCACCCTTCGCGCGTCCACTCGTGGCACTCCTTGAGCGGGACCTCGTGGTATCCGCCGTCGTGCGTCCAGATCTGCAGGCGGCCCTTGATGTTCATCTTCTTGATGCTGGCGCGCGGGAGTCCGTACTTCGCGTCGAGGAGTTCGTCGAAGATCGCGTCGTCGAACGTCTTCGAGCACAGCAGGCCGATGTTGAGCGAGAGTCGGCGAGCGACCTTGCCGGCCTTGCGCTGCTTCATCGCTGGTGGCACCGACGACTGGCAGCTCATCCCGACCAGCGCGACGCGTTCGTCTTCCTTCTCGAGGTCCTTGTACGCGAGCGTGTTCGCGCTGTACGTGTAGCGACTCCCGGCGCTCGCGATCACGTCGGCGCGCGTGCGCGCGATGCCGGGCACGGCCTTCCACGTGGAGCCGTCGCCTTCGAGGTAGCTGACGAGCGCCGCGTCGATGATGTCGTGCTCGAGCGCGTACACGAGCATGGCGGACACGAGCCCGCCGTCCTGGCCGACCTCGTGTAGCACCGGGTCGGCGGCCCGGGCGAGGAGCACATCCTTGAAGATCCCCGACACCTCGTCGGGCTCCCGGGTGCGTCCGAACAGGAACTCGTCGATCTCGGGCTCCCACGCCCGGAATCGTGGACACGCGCGCGTGCACGACGTGCACGCCTTGTCGCCGTGGCTGCAGTCGCCGGGTCCGCCGTACTCCTCGATCTGGATCGGCTTGTAGTGCCCGTTGGTGTCGTCGTATGACAACACGTCGTGCGGGCACGCGATCACGCAGCCCGCGCACCCCGTGCACAACCCCGAGGTGACGACCTCTTCGTAGAGGTGCGTCCACGAGAACGACCAGCGTTCCTTCTTCTCGGCGGGTGCTTCCGCGCTCATCGCGTGGCTCCTCGGGTCACGAGGCCGTCTCGAGGCTTCGACCGGGCGAGCCTACCGACGCGCCCTCCGTCGCGGCCCGGTGAGCGCCCAACCGCCGAGCACCATCGACGACCCGACGAGCAACAACCCGAGCCCGGCGCCGGTGTACGGCAGCAGTCCGCCACCGCCCCCGCCGTTCGGGGACGCGGTCCCCGACGCCGTCGTCGTGGTGGACGCGTTCCCCACCGGTGTGGTGGTCGTGGTGACGTTCGGGATCGTGGTCGTGGTCGGCGCGACGGTGGTGGTCGTGGTCGTGGTCACCGCGGCGGGGACGCTCGTCGTGTTCGACGGTGTGGAGCGACCGCCGGTGCGCCCGTTGTCGTAGACCGCTTCCACGACGAACGAGTACGCGCCTTCGGGGAGGTCGGCGAACACGGCGGAGCGGGCGGTGGCGTCGATGTCGAGCACGGTGGTGGGCGGTTCCGAGGTGATCCGGTATCCGACGAGCGTTCGGGCCACGGGCACGCCGCGTGGCGCGTTCCAATGGACCTCGATGTCGTCGCCGCTCGCGACGGCCTGGACGTCAGTCGGTGTCGGGTTCTCGCGCACGGGCCGGCACGGCTGACCGCGCAGCGAGGGGCACGCGGGGAGCGCGTCGGGAGCGTCGTCGTCGAGTACCGGCAAGACGATGCGCGACGGGCGCGATGTCGAGTGCGCGACCTCGTTCACGACGGTGCCGCTCGCCGCGAGCGCGTCGAACGTCCAGAACGGTCGGTTCCCGCCGGGCGCTTCCACGGTCACTCGCACGCGGGAGCCGGGCCGGAACACGTGGGCGAACGGGAACAGCTCGACGCGCATCGGCGCGAACTCGCCGGATGGGAGCGGTGCCGCGTCGGCCTCGTCGTGGGTGTGCCACGGCGCGAGGTCGGTGCTGCGCGCGGCGTCGAGGGCGCGGTGGCTCGCGCGGAGCCAGCCCGACTGCACGTACATCTCGTCGCCGTCGGGTCGCAGCTCGGTGATCGTGACCTCGACGTCGGTGTCGGCCGCGGTCGAGCGCAGCCACAAGTCGACGCTCGCGGATCCGGCGACGATCAGCTCGTCGGCGAGCGGCGGTGAGTCGAACGCGAGCGCCTTGCCGATCGGCAGGGTGCGCCAGTCCCAGTCGGGGAGCGCGGCGAAGATCTCGGTCGTGTTGCCCGCGTAGCTGCGCCGCGGCTTCGCGGTCGGGTCGTAGACGTACGCGGTGGCTGCCTTCCCGTCGTCGTCGGCGACGGCGGGCGGCGCGGTGCCCAACTCGCGGTCGGGCTGGAAGTACCACGGCGTCGCCGTCGCGCGCGCGGGCGGCCACTGCGCGAACGACCGCTCGAACGTGCCACCAGGGGTGCCCGGCTTCCCCGCGACCCCGCCGTTCTCGAACATCACCCGGAACGGACGCTCCGACTCGTAGTCGGCGAGCGCCGACGCGTACGTGGGGTGATCGGTGAAGCGGTCGGCTTCGAGCGAGTATCCCGGGATGCCGAGCGACGACGCGATGAACGACGGCGCGAGGGACCGGATGAGCGACGGCATCACCGGGACGCGCTTGGCCACGTAGAACTCGAGGAACTCGAACCAGCGGTTGAACTGCGCGAGCAACGAGTCGGCGTGCGTGCCGTTCGTCGCCATGAAGTGCATCTTCCCGGGCGGCAGCGTGAACTCGTCGAACAGGATCGGGAACTGTCCGCCGGTCTGCTCGTCCTGGAACGCTCCGGCGAGCAACGTGGGGACCTTGATGCGATCGACGAACGTGACCGGCGCGAGCGGATCCATCAGCGACTCGACGTAGTGCGGGTTCGCCTCGATCAGTCCGAGCAGGTCGGCGCTCTGGAGGCGCAGCAGCTGGTTCTCCGCGCACTCGGCGCCGTCGGCGCCACCCGCGTCGACGATGTCGTGCGTCCAACCCTGACCGTAGGGACGCGCGTCGTTGGCGCGACCCTGCGCCCAGTCGAGCGCGAAGCCGTCGTTGAAGATGCCGCCGGGATACAGCGTGCTGCGATACGTGTCGGCGATGACCGACAGCGGCGTGATCGCGGCGAGGTGCGGCGGTTGAGTCGCGCCGACGAACAGCTGCGTGATGCCGGGGTACGACACGCCGACCATGCCGACCTTGCCGTGCTTCACCCACGGCTGCGCGGCGACCGTCTCGATGACGTCGTAGCCGTCGAGGCCCTGGAGGTCTTCGAAGTACCAGAACGCGCCGCCCGAGCATCCGGTGCCGCGCAGGTTGACGCCGACCGTCGCGTAGCCGAGCAACCCCGCGAACTGTTGCTCGCCGCCGAGCGAGTTCGGGTTCGACGGCGTGTAGCCCGAGTACTCGACGACCGTGGGGTACGGGCCGTTCTCGGGCGGCCCGGGAAGGCGCACGGTGACCGACAGGGTGGTGCCGTCGCGAGTCGTGATGTAGCCGAAGCCGGGGTCGAGCACCTGCGAGTCGTAGAAGGCCTGCGGGGGCGTGTCGGTGGTGGCCATCACGTGCACCGGCA
This sequence comes from Acidimicrobiia bacterium, assembly GCA_036277635.1. Taxonomy (GTDB): domain Bacteria; phylum Actinomycetota; class Acidimicrobiia; order IMCC26256; family PALSA-610; genus DASUMP01. Next base: position 20,593 of record DASUMP010000005.1, read on the forward strand.
GCGCTTCCGTGACCACACCGCCGGCGTCCTGGCGCACGAGGTACCCGCTGCCGGGCACGACGTCGCGGAAGAGGTAGCTGCCCTGCTCGTCGACCGTTCCGGTGAGCAGCGCCTCGCCACCGGGGGAGTACAGACCGATCATCGCGCCCGGCGTCGCGTGCGTGATCGCGATCTGTTCCACGGATCCCTGCACCGAGAACGTTGCCGGGAGCGGATCGGCGCCCGCGCCTCGCAGGGTGAGCGGCATCACGGCGAGCACACTCGCCGTCGCGAGCACCAGCACTACCCCCGCGCGCCGGCGCCCCATCCGTGCGTGCCTCACGCGTCCTCCCCCCGTCCCAGGGTCGGAGACGGTAACCGCCGCCCCGCTGGAGCGACAATCAGCGGGCGATCGCACCGCGCGAGTGCCGTACGCTGTGCAGTCCCATGACCAAGATCAGCGAGATCCTGCGGCAGGGGCCGACCTTCTCGTTCGAGTTCTTCCCGCCGCGCACGCCGGCCGCGGTAGAGACGCTCGAGCAGACGCTGCTCGAGCTCGAGCCGTTGCACCCGTCGTTCGTGTCGGTCACCTACGGGGCCGGCGGCGCGACGCGAGAGCTCACCCACGACATCGTCACGCGCATCGAGCACGAGACTTCGATGACGGCGATGGCGCACCTCACCTGCGCCGCGCACACCCGCGCGGAGCTCGAAGCGATCGTCATCCGCTACCGCGAGGCGGGGATCGAGAACATCCTCGCCCTCGGGGGCGACCCGCCGAAGGAGCTCGACCTACCGCCCGGCGAGCTGCGATACGGGAGCGAGCTCGTCGAGCTCGTGCGCGGCGTCGACGGCTTCTCGATCGGCGTGGCGGTCTTCCCCGAGATGCACCCTGCCTCCACCGAGCGCGCCGACGACCGTCGTCGTCACGCCGACAAGCTCGCGATGGCCGACTTCGGCGTCTCACAGTTCTTCTTCGAAGCCGACGTGTGGTTCGACTTCGTGTCCGAGATGGACGCGCTCGGCGTCACCACGCCGCTCATCCCGGGGATCATGCCGGTCACCAACGTGAAGTCGGTGAAGCGCATGGCCGAGCTCTCGGGCGCCGCGTTCCCCGCGTGGCTGGAGCAACGCCTGCGCGCCGTCGAAGACGACGCCGACGCGATGCACGCGGTCGGCGTCGAGGCGGCCACCGAGCTGTGCACCGCGCTGCGCGCCGGTGGCTGCGAGCGGTTCCACTTCTTCACGCTCAACCGCTCCACCGCCACCCGCGAGATCGCCGCCAACCTGGGCCTCGGCGCCTGACGCGACGCGGCTCGATCGCGACGCGAGCGGACCCCGTGCGCGGGCACGGGGTCCGGAGCGGAGGGAGTGGGATTTGAACCCACGGTGCCCGGAGGCACAATGGTTTTCGAGACCATCCGATTCGGCCGCTCTCGCATCCCTCCGGGCGAAATTCTAGCGGTCGACCCTCTCGGGCCCCTCGGCGATCACGCGGTCACGCGCGACGGGACGCGAAGAAGTCCGTGAGGAGCGCACCGCACTCGTCGGCGAGGATCCCGTCGACGACGGTGGCGCTGTGGTTGAGCCGGGGGTCGGCGGCGAGGTTGTAGAGCGAGCCCGTCGCGCCCGCCTTGGGGTCGGCCGCGCCGAACACGACGAGCGGCATCCGTGCGTTGATCGCCCCACCGGCGCACATCGGACACGGCTCGAGCGTGACGACCAGCGCATGGTGGTCGAGCCGCCAGCCGCGGGCGCTCGTCGCCGCGTCACGGATCGCCAGGAGCTCCGCGTGTGCGGTCGGGTCGCCCGTCAGCTCGCGCTCGTTGTGCCGGCGAGCGACGACCTCGTTCGTGTCGAGGTCGATGACCACCGCCCCGACCGGCACGTCGCCGTGGAGCGCGGCGGCCCGCGCGTCGTCGAGCGCGACTCGCATCCACGCTTCGGCCCGGGCCGTGTCCGGCGTCGTCGTCACGGTGTCATCCTGGCGCGTGGGCGGGCCGGGTGAGCGAGCGGAGGCTCACCCGCTGAGCGGAGGGAGTGGGATTCGAACCCACGGTGAGTTGCCCCACACACGCTCTCCAGGCGTGCCGATTCGTCCGCTCTCGCATCCCTCCCGAGCGCGGCGATGCTACCGGCGCCCCTCTC
>DASUMP010000006.1:0-11518 GCA_036277635.1 Acidimicrobiia bacterium
CGGTGCCACGCTGCCGCCGCGGCGAGCGCAGGTGACGCATCGAGCGCGTCGGCGACGGTGACTCCCGGATCCTCGGGGATCCTCGGCTCGAGCGGTTCGCGGGCCAGCGCGCTGCGGAAGCCCACGACGTAGGTCGCCGCGATCGCGAGCGCGACACCCGGATCGTGCAACGCGTCGGCGACGCCGAGGACGGCCTGCGGCATCGACAGTGCGTGCGTCCACCCGTACGGCGCGTGGTCGCCGGGTTCGAGGAGCATCGTCCACGACGCCGCGCGCAACAGTGCTCGGCCACGCGCGACGACATCGGTGCCTCCGGTGACCGGCGCGAGGCGCGCGGACGCGATCCCGCGCTCGTCGACGAACGACATCAGCGGGAAGATGAACGTGTTCGTGGGCTCGCCGATCCGCGGCGTGGCTGCGACGGCCGCGAACAGCGCGTCGGGGCTCGCGTCGCTCCGCGACGTCTCGTCGACCCAGTGCAGGCGCCAGTCGGGGTAGCGCGCGAGCTCGCGCGCGAGGCCGCGGAGCAGCTCCCCAGTGACCTCGCCGCGCGGCGCGACTCGCGGCAAGTGGTGCAAGAAGATCGGTCCGTGCGCAGCAGCCGCGAGGCTGCGAACGATGTCGTCGGCGAGCAGCGCACGCAGGTCGACGGGTGCGACGGTGCGCCCGAGCCACTGCGCCGGCGCGTCGACCCCCTCGACGTCGCCGACCGCGATCGCGTCGCGCAGGCGCGTTGCGGCGGCCTGTGGGGAGTCGAACTCGTCGGGATCCGGCGCGGTCACGGGGCGCCCCCAGGCCGCGTACTGCTCGCCGAGCATCCCGAGACGGCGGCGGGCGAGCGGTCGCGCGGTCGGGCGCACGAACGGCAGCAGCGCGACGCGCGCAAGGAGTTCGAGCGGCGCGTGGAGCACGAACGAGTCGGCGGGCTCGTGCCGTGGAACGGCGAGGATCTGGCCGACGTCAGTGGCGAGCGCGTAGTCGGACACGCCGGCAGGTGAACGAAGGATCGGGGTGGTCGTGGTCATGGCGGCGACCCTAAGAGTTAAAGTTCACTTGAAGTCAAGCGATGATCGTGCGACGGTTGTCTCGTGCACACCGACCTCCTCACGATCGGCGAGGTGAGCGAACGCACCGCCGTCGCCCCGTCGGCCCTGCGCTTCTACGAGGCGCAGGGCTTGATCCGCTCGAGCCGGACCCCGGCGGGCCAACGCCGCTACCCACGCGACGTGCTGCGCCGCGTCTCCTTCATCCGCATCGCCCAGCGCGTGGGGCTGTCGCTCGACGAGGTCCGCGACTCGCTCGCCCTGCTGCCCGCACAGCGCACACCGACGAAGGCCGACTGGGAGCGCCTGTCGCGATCGTGGCGCCCGCGCCTCGACGAGCAGATCGCCGTGCTCGAACGACTCCGCGACGAGCTCTCCGAGTGCATCGGATGCGGCTGCTTGTCGCTGCGCGCGTGCGCGCTCTACAACCGCGACGACGCGGCGAGTGAGCTCGGCGCCGGACCGCGCTACCTCCTCGGCGACCGACCCGGCGACGTCACTCGCCCGTCGGCCCGAACCGTTCGGTCGTGATGCGATCGATCGCGTGCCTTCGGCCAGCTGGTCATCGGCCGCCACGAGCGAAAGCCAGAACAGACGAAACGGGACGAGCACACGGGCCGCGCGGCCGATCGGCCGTTTCCCTCCGAACCGGGAACGGACTGCCGGCGCCCGGCGTTGCTCCGGGCACGACGCCGTCGCAGCGAGCGGCGGCCACCAGAGGAGCGATCGAACCATGGCCCACGAATCGGAGACCGCGATCCTGGCCGGGGGCTGCTTCTGGGGTGTGCAGGACCTCCTGCGCAAGCTCCCCGGCGTGATCTCCACACGGGTCGGCTACACCGGCGGCGACGTCGAGCACGCGACCTACCGCAACCACGGGACCCACGCCGAGGCGATCGAGATCGTGTTCGACCCGCAGCAGATCACCTACCGCGATCTGCTCGAGTCCTTCTTCCAGATCCACGATCCGACGACGATGAACCGGCAGGGCAACGACATCGGCACGAGCTACCGGTCGGCGATCTTCTTCACCACCGAGGAACAGCGCAGCATCGCCGAGGACACCATCGCCGACGTCGACGCCTCCGGCCTGTGGCCCGGGAAAGTGGTCACCGAGGTCGCACCCGCGGGCCCGTTCTGGGAGGCCGAGCCAGAGCACCAGGACTACCTGGTGAAGCACCCGAACGGCTACACGTGCCACTTCGTGCGGCCGGGATGGAAGCTCCCGCGTCGCGCGGAGTCCGCCATCGACTGAGTCCTCGGGCGCGACTCGGCCGGACGGCTACGCGCCCTTCGACCGGCCGGACGCCTTCGCCGCCGGGCGCAGCACGTAGTCCTCGGCCGCGTCGTCGTAGTCCATCTCGATGACGCCGCGCGCTCGCGCGGCGCGGCAGAACTGCAGGAACCCGCCGTACCCGAACCGCTTCTCGCTGAAGTCGGGTTGCTGCTTGCGCAGCTGCGTCTTCAGCCCGGAGAGGTACACGGGCGCCGACTTCTGGGCGAGCTTGGCGACGGTGTCGCGCAACAACGCGAACGCGGCCTCTTCGTCGGTGCCCGTCGACGGGAACGTCACCTCGGGATCGCCCTTGGCGCCACCCTCGGTGAGCTCGATCACCGCGCGATCGGCGAGGTTGCGGAGCAGCTCACCGAAGCCGCGGAACCCGTGGTCGGCCTCGTTGAACGTGGGGTCCTTGCGCAGGATCGTGCGCTTCAGCGACGACGCGAGCACGGGTCCGTTCGAGCTGCGCTCCAAGCCGGCGAGGGTCTGGGTGACGAGCACGTCGAGGTCGCGCTCGCTACGCGCCGGCGCGACCGTCTCCTCGACGGTCGCGTCGACCGCCGGAGACTGCTCCGCCGGCTCCTTCGCCTTCGTGGTCCGCCGTCGGGCGCGTGGCTTGCGGGGTTCACCCGCCTCGACACCTTCGAGACGCTCGTAGAACAGGAACTCGTCGCACGCGGGCGGGAGCAACGCCGACGTCGACGCCTCGATGCCGATCCCGATCACGCGGCGATTGAGCTCACGCAGCTTCTGCACGAGCGGCGAGAAGTCGCTGTCGCCGGTTCCGAGCACGAACGTGGTGATGTAGTCGCGCTCGAACGACAGCTCGATCGCGTCGACCGCCATCTTGATGTCGGCGGCGTTCTTGCGCACCGCGCCCATCCGCTGCGGCATCTCGATCAGCTCGACGTGGTGGCGCGTGAGCATGCGCCGATCCTCTTCGAACGCCGACCAGTCGGCGTAAGCACGCCGCACGACGACGCGTCCGCGCTCGGCGAGCGCGTCGGCGATCGGACGGAAGTCGAACGACCCCCCCAACGATTCACGGGCGCCGATCGCGAGGTTCTCGTAGTCGAGGAAGAGCGCGATCCGTTCTTCGTCGTTCGCCATGCATTGCCTCGATCTGTTGGCGCTCGCGTGCGAGCGGTCGATCAGTCGGAGAACTCGGGGAGGACGCGCTCGACGAACTCCGCGACTCGTTCGCGCCCTTCACCCGGCCACCCGCACACCAGGTAGTCGATCCCGACGTCGCGCATCGCGGCGGCGTTGCGGCGCACGTCGTCCCACGGTTCCGACAACGAGAGCGACGAGGCCCGGGTGATCGCGCGCGGGTCGCGTCCCGACGCCTCGGCGAGCTGGTCGAGGCGTGCAGAGAGCGTCGCGAGCTGTTCGGGCGCGCCGTAGGTGTGCCACACGTCGGCCCAGCGCGCCGCGATCGGCAGCGTGCGCCGTTGGCCGCTGCCGCCGATCCAGATCGGCGGGTGCGGGCGCTGGACGGGCACCGGACGGACCTGTGCGGCGTGGAGCTGGAGGTGTTCGCCGGCGAACGAGAACGGTTCGCCTGTCATCAACCCGGTGATCACGTGCAGCGCCTCTTCGAGGAGGTCGAAGCGCTCGCCGGTCGACGGGAACGGGATCCCGAGGGCGCGGTGCTCGGGCTCGAACCACGCAGCACCGAGCGCGAGCTCGAGTCGGCCGTGCGACGCGTGGTCGACGGTGACCGCTTGGGTCGCGAACAGCGACGGGTGTCGATAGGTGACGCCGGTGACGAGCAAGCCGAGTCGGATCCGACTCGTGAGCGCGCCGAGCGCGGCGAGCGTGGTCATGCCCTCGAAGCAGTTGCCGGGACCTTCGCCGTACATCGGCTGGAAGTGGTCGAAGCCCCACGCACCCTCGAAGCCGAGCTCCTCGACGAACTGCGTGCGCGAGACGAGCTCGTCCCACTCGATCCGTTGCTGGGCCACATCGATACCGAACCGCATGAGCCGCACCGTACCGCCGAGTCGGGGAGGCCGGCGATGAAGGTGCTCAGGTGCCGCGGCTCGCTCCGACGCTTTCCGACGCCGAGCGGTCGCGCCGGCGAGCTCGCGATCGGCGCCAACGCTCCCGGGTGCGGTCGAGCCGATGCATGACCGGAGCGGCGGTCACACCGTGGATGGCGATCGAACCCACGATGATCACCGCGACCGTGGTCCACAGCAGGCGCTCGTCGGCGAACTGCTCGGCTGAAAGCGCGTACGCGAGGTAGTAGAGAGAACCGACGCCCCGGACACCGAAGAACGCGATCGCGAGTCGTTCGTCGCGCGGCGCCGGGCTGCGGTGCAGCGCGATCCATCCGCTCAGCGGGCGCACCACGAACAGCACGACCGCCGCGACCGCGATGACGCGCCACGACAGCTCTGAGAGGAGCCCCGCCGTGAGCGCGCCACCGAACATGACGAGCAGGCCCACGACGAGCAACGTCTCGGCCTGTTCGGAGAACCCGTGCAGCACGCGGTGATACGAGTGGCGCCGCTCCGCGGAGCGCAGCGCGACCGCAGCGACGAACACGGCGAGGAACCCGTACCCGTGGATCAGCTCGGTGACGCCGTACGCGAGGAACGTCGCCGCAAGCGCCACGAACCCTTGCGACGCGTTGGCGAGGGCGGCGAACGGCCCTGGTGGTCGGAACATGATGACCGCGAGCAGCCAGCCGATCGTGAGACCCGCAAGCGTCGCGGCGCCGATTCGGTACCCGACATCGACCAGCAACCAGCCGCCGAGCCACGACAGGCCCGGCTCGCCGTTCGCAGCGAGATGCAACGCCGCGTAGACGAACGGGAACGCGAGCGCGTCATTCAGCCCGGCCTCGCTGGTCAGCGAGAAGCGCACGTCATCTTCTTCGTCGCCCTCGTCTTCCTCCACCGTCGGCTCTCCGACCTGGACTTCCGACGCGATGACCGGATCGGTAGGCGCGAGCACCGCGCCGAGGAGAAGCGCGCTCGCCGCACCGAGGCCGAGCAACACGGCGCCGGTCAGAGCGATGCCGACAATCGTGAGCGGCATCGCGATCGCGAGCAGTCGCCCGGTCGTCGCCCATCGACGCCAACCGAACGGACGATCGATCTTCAGACCCGCGCCCATCAGCGCGACGATCACGCCCAGCTCGGTGAGGCGCTCGGTGACCTCGATGTGCTCCCACGGCCGCGGCGCATCGAGTCCGAGAGGGAGCGCGAAGACCGCGACCCCGAGGGCGACGAGCGCGATTGGCAACGAGAGCGGCCGGCGCGAGACGTATGCGGGAAGCCACGCCGCAAGAAGCGCCGCGAGTCCTGCGACTGCGAGCGCCAGCTCGTAGCGGTCGACGCTCACGCGCGCCGCATCCAACTGGTGAGCGCGCTCGGCATCAGCAGCGCTTACCCCGACGGCCCATCAGCCAAACGCGAGATCCGCGTGACGGTCGGCGGTTGCGGCGGAATGCAGGCGGGTAGTCGGCAGATCCACACTCGCAACACGAGAGGAGCCCGACATGGGTGCCAGCGACAAGATCCGCAACAAGGTCCAAGAGACCAAGGGCAAGATCAAGGAAGGCGTCGGCGACGCGACCGACAACGAGTCCCTCGAGCGCGAGGGCAAGGCCGACCAGGCGAAGGGCAACCTGAAGCAGGCCGGCGAGAAGGTCAAGGACGTCTTCAAGTAGTCCATCCCGCAAGGGATCACGTACTCGCCGACCCTCGGAGCAGCACCCGTGAAGCACGATGATTTCGTTCGCAAGGTCGCAGGCCGCACGAACTTCACCCGTCGGCGCGCCGACGACGCGACCGTGGCGACGCTCACCGTGCTCGCGGAGGCGTTGAGCCCCGAGGAGACGCGTGATCTGCTCGCGCAGCTCCCGAAGCGGTACAAGGAAGCCGTCCCGATCGGGTCGGCGCCCCTTGCGATGCGACCGGTCGAGATGATCGCTCGTGTCGCCGACCTGATCGGCGACACGACGCTCGACGAAGCGGAGACCATCGTGCGTGCCGTCTTCGCGACGCTGGACGAAGCGGTGAACGCGGGCGAGATGCGTGACGTGATCGGCGAGCTCGGCAACGAGTTCGCCGAGCTCTTCGGCCGTGCCCCGCTGCCCGAACCGGCGGCGGGTGCACGTGCCGACGAGAGCCACACCGTGGTCCCGTTCCTCCCTCGCCCGGTCGACGCCGTCGTCACCGCCGTCGTTCGCACCACCGCGAAGGCCGTGGGCGGCGTGCTCCACCGCGTCAGGCTGCGTCGCGCGGCGTGAACTGACGCTAGCGTCAGGTTCCACGCCGAACCGGAGACGCGCCGTGGAGCTGCCGAAGATCATCAGCGTCGACGACCACGTCGTCGAGCCCGCCCACGTCTGGCAGACGTGGCTCCCCGAGAAGCACCGTGCGCTCGGACCTCGCATAGAACGCAAGCGCTGGGGTCCGTTCCAGCACAAGCCCGGCGCCCGCTACGTGAACCACGAGGACCCCGACGGTCTGTGGGGCGACGCGTGGTACTTCGAGGATCGCCTCATCTACGTGCACAAGCGCTTCGTCGCGATCCCGCTCGAAGCCACCCCCGACGGCGACCTCAGCCGATTCGATCGCACGAAGATGGTGATGAGCGCCGTCACCTACGACGAGATGCGGCCCGGCTGCTACGACCGCGACGCCCGCATCGCCGACTTCGAGGTCAACTGGGTCGACGGGTCGTTGCCGTTCCCCACGTTCCCACGCTTCTGCGGCCAGACGTTCTACGAAGCCGACGACAAGGACCTCGGTCTCGCGTGCGTGCGCGCGTACAACGATTGGATGGTCGAAGAGTGGTGCGCACCGTCGGGCGGGATGAACATCCCGTTGTGCATCATGCCGTTGTGGGATGTCGAGCTCGCGGCGGCCGAGGTGCAGCGCAACGCTGATCGCGGCGTGCGCGCGTTCTGCTTCAGCGAGCTGCCCCACCACCTCGGACTGCCGACGATTCACACCGGCGCGTGGGATCCCGTGTTCCAGGTGTGCAACGACACCGGCGTCACGCTGTGCATGCACATCGGTTCGTCGTCGACCAATCCGGCGGCGTCACCCGACGCGCCGGGCGGCGTCGGCGGCACGCTCGCCTTCAACAACTCGATGGCGTCGCTCGCCGACTGGCTGTTCTCCGGCAAGCTCATCCAGTTCCCGAAGCTGAAGCTCGCCTACTCCGAGGGTCAGATCGGGTGGATCCCCTACGCCCTCGAGCGCGCCGACACGGTGTGGGAGCAGCACGACAGCTGGCAGCACTCGAAGGCGCGCATCCCCGAACCCCCGTCGAGCTACTACTACGGACGCATCTTCGGGTGCTTCACCGCTGATCACCACGGGCTCCACTCGTTGTCCGAGGTCGGCGAAGACAACATCTGCTTCGAGACCGACTACCCGCACACCGACACGACGTGGCCGAACTCGAAGGAGTACGTCGAGAAGATGCTGGCGGGCTTCGACGCGTCAGTCGCGTACAAGGTGCTGCGCGGCAACGCGATCCGCATGCTCGAGTTGGATCGCGTGTAGTGATGGGCGAATCGCGACCGTGGCTCGGCGAGCCCGGCCTGATCTTCAGCGACGCGGCGGCCTACGCCGACCCCGACACGTGGCACGAGATCGCGGCTCGGATCCGGAAGGACACGCCACTCCTGCGCGTGGAACGCGACGGGTGTGAGCCGTTCTGGGCCGTCACCCGCCACGCCGACGTGTGGCACGTCGAGCGCCACGCCGAGCTCTTCGCCAACGCGCCGTCGCCCGTCCTCGGCAACGTGCGCCCCGACCCGCTCGCCGACTCACCACCGGTTCGCACCCTCGTGCAGATGGACGGCGACGCGCACCGCGCGCACCGGGCGCTCATCAGCGCGTGGTTCAAGCCCGGCAGCGTGCGCCGACTCACCGAGTCGATCGACGCGCTGGCGCGTCGATCGGTCGACGAGATGGCCGCGCGCGGCGACACGTGCGACTTCGCGCAGGACGTCGCCGCCTACTTCCCGTTGCGCGTGATCCTGTCGATCCTCGGGTTGCCCGAGAGCGACTTCCCGCGCATGTTGCGCCTGACCCAAGAGCTGTTCGGCGCGGACGACCCCGACTTCCAGCGCATCGCCGAAGACGACCAGATGCTCGCCGTCATCGCCGACTTCTTCCAGTACTTCACGCAGGTCACGGCGGACCGGCGGGCGACACCCGGCACCGACCTCGCGAGCGTCATCGCCAACGCGCAGATCGACGACCGCCCGCTCGACGACCTGGAGACGTTCGGCTTCTACCTGCTCATCGCGACCGCCGGGCACGACACGACGAGCACCGCGATCGCCGGGGGTCTCCTCGCGCTCCTCCAGCACCCCGACGAGCTCGCCCGGCTGCGCGCCGACCCCGAGCTCATCGACCGCGCCGCCGACGAGATCGTGCGGTGGGTCAGCCCCGTGAAGCACTTCATGCGCACCGCCCAGGAAGCGACGCAGGTCGGCGACACCGAGATCGCGGCCGGCGACTGGTTGCTGCTCAGCTACCAGTCCGCGAACCGCGACGAGCTCGCGTTCGTCGAACCGTTCCGCTTCGACGTCGGCCGCACCGACGCCGACCGGCATCTCGGCTTCGGGTTCGGCGCGCACTACTGCCTCGGCGCCCACCTCGCTCGCCTCGAGATCCGCGCCGTGTTCCGCGAGCTCGTGTCCCGACTCGACCACATCGAGCTCGCCGGCGATCTCACCTTCGTCGAGGGCACGCTCGTGAGCGGGCCGAAGCACCTCCCGGTGCAGTACTCGATCCGGAGCTGATCGAAGCTCGGCGCCGGTCGTGTCCGCGCCGAGATGTCTGTTCGCTCGAAGCGCTCCGTCGGGTTTGCGCGCGGCGAAAGCGGGTAGCCGCGGGACGACTCCGGAGGAAGGGGCACTCATGGTGCGCACCGTGCACGAGCCGGCCGCCGTCGAGCAGCGGGCATCCTCGTCGTGGGACTCGATCCTGAAGAGCCGACCGCTCGACGCGCGAGCCGCCGAGTTGGTCCGTTGGGCGGCATTCCTGTGCCCCGACGCCGACATCACCGACGACCGCAGCGCCGAGCTCGCCGGCGCGCTCTCCGAGTGGGCGGAGCACGACTCGGTCGTGCTGCACCACGCGTGGGCACACGCGTTGCAGCGCTCGCGGGCGGGGTCGTTGCATCGAATCGTGCCTGCGCTGTTGTGGGAGGCGTGGCAGAGCACGCCGGGAGCGGGCCTCCCCGACGACGTCGACGTGAGACCGCCCGAGGCAACGGGCCGCATCGAGGCGTGGACGGCCGACGGAGCGCGCGTCCTCCGTCCCCACGACGAGCTCGACCACGTGACCTCGGCACGCCTCTACGACGCCATCAAGCACGCGACCATGGACCATGACCGGGTCGTGGTCGACCTCTCGGCGGTCGGGTTCATCGACTCCAGCGGACTCTCGGCACTGCTCGTCGCGCGGCGCTATGCCCACCGTCATGGATGCGATCTCGAGTTCGTCCGACCGTCGCGCGCGTGCCGACGCGCGATCGACGTGACGGGTCTGCGCGAGGTCCTCGGACTCTCCGACGCCGAATCACCGCGTCACGCCGCGATGGTGTGACCGCACCGTCACGCCGGTCGGGCTCCACTGGAGCGTGACGCTGGCCCACGCGCGCTCGTCGACCTCGTCCCCGTCCGGACCGCGGTACCGTCTCGCTCCGCACCACCGGAGATCGAGAGACGAGGCCATGTCCGGACCGTTCCCCATCCCGTCGACCGAGCTGTTCCTCGCCCGGCGCACGTTCTTGAAGCTCGCGGGTGGCGCGGCGTTCCTCGCGGCCTGCGGCGACGGGAACGGTGGTGGTGGCGGCACCGACAACGCGTCGCCCACGACTGATGCCGCGCCGGCGCCGCGCCTCGTGCTCGACCCCGACACGCCGTGGTGGTTGCAGGGGAACTACGCGCCGGTCACGAAGGAGGTCGAGGCGTTCGACCTCGCGGTCACGGGCGCGTTGCCGCCCGCGCTCGCCGGCCTCTACGTGCGCAACGGATCGAACCCCGCGACCGGATCGTCGCCGCACTGGTTCCTCGGCGACGGCATGGTGCACGGCATCCACCTGGAAGGCGGCAAGGCGCGCGCCTACCGCAACCGTTGGGTGAAGACGCCCCTCTACGAGCAGCGCGCCGAGTTCGCCGATCTCAGCGTGGGCGCTCCGGGCGACGGCGTCTCCCAGAGCAACGTCTCGGTGATCCACCACCACGGCAAGCTGCTCACGCTCGGTGAGGTCGGTTGGCCCTACGAGCTCAGCGCGGATGACCTCGCAACCGTCGGTCCCCACGAGCTCGTCGGTCCCGGAACGCTCGGCCCGAACGTCACCGCGCACCCGAAGCGCGACCCCGACACCGGCAAGCTGCACTTCTTCGGGTACGGCTTCGTCGCGCCGTACCTCACCTACTACGTCGCCGCAGCCGACGGCACGCTCGAGCTCGCCCAACAGGTCGACGTGGCCGGACCCACGATGATCCACGACTTCGCGATCACCGACCGCGACGCGATCTTCTGGGAGTTCCCGGTCGTGTTCGACTTCGACGCCGCGGTGAACGGTGGCGACTTCCCGTTCCGCTGGGAGCCGTCGTACGGATCGCGCATCGGCATCATGCCGCTCGAAGGTCCGACCTCCGCGATCCGTTGGGTCGAGGTCGACGACCAGTTCGTGTTCCACGGCACGAACGCGTTCCGCGACGGCGACGAGATCGTCGTCGACGTGAACCGGCAGCAGAGCGCGTTCGCTCCCGGCGGCGACCCGCCCGGCAGCCTCTTGCACCGGTGGCGGATCGACACGTCGGGACCGGAGCTGCGCTGGCGCGAAGAGCAGCTCTCCGAGACGTGGATGGACCTGCCGCGCATCGACGAGCGGCACACGGGTCGGAAGCACGGTCGGGGCTACTACGCCTCGTTCACCGACACCGTCGACGAAGGCCTCCAATTCCGCGGCGTGGTCGGCTTCGATCCGAAGACGGGAGAGGAAGACGCGTGGGTCCCCCACGAGGCGCTCCACGCCGGTGAGGTCGTGTTCGTCCCCGACGGCGACGACGCCGGACCCGACGAAGGCTGGCTGCTCACCTACGTGTACGACCGCCGCACGGAGCAGAGCGCGTTCACCGTGCTCGACGCGACCGACCTCGCATCGGGCCCGGTCGCGTCGGTCACGCTCCCCCAGCGGGTCCCCT
>DASUMP010000007.1:0-10479 GCA_036277635.1 Acidimicrobiia bacterium
CCGGCCGGTCTCGCCGGTGGAGAACGGCGGGAAGTTGTAGTGGTGCATGTAGCGCTTGCGGTCGTCGAGCGTGATCGTGTCGAGCATCTGCTCCATGCGCGACATGCCGAGCGTGGCGACCGACAGCACCTGGGTCTCGCCGCGCTGGAAGAGACCGTCGCCGTGCGCGGTGGGGACCACGCCGACCTCGGCCGACAGCGGCCGGATGTCGGTGGGGCCGCGGCCGTCGATGCGCACACCGTCGTTGACGATGCGGCTGCGCACGACGTCCTTCTGCAGCGACCGGAACGCCTTCTTCACCTGACCGCCGCGCTCCGCGTAGGCGCCGGGCTGCTCGGCGGTGCCGACGAGCGCAGCGATCACGCTCTGCTCGAGCTCGCCGAGGCGGTTGTTGCGGTCGTGCTTGTCGGCGATCGTCATCGCGGCCGACACGTCGGCGTGCGCACGCTCGCGCACCGCGGCAATGACGTCGTCGTCGTAGTCGGTGCGGGGCTGGTACTCGATGCGCTCGATCGGACCGAACGCCCGCTCGTACTCGCGCACGAGCTCGAGCTGCAGGTCGATCGACGCGTTGATCCAGATCTTCGAGAACTCGAGACCTTCGACGATCACCTCTTCGGTGACCTTCGGCGCGCCGTCTTCGTAGAGCTTCCACGCCTCTTCGGTGCCGCCGGCTTCGACCATCATGATCGCGACGTCGCCGTCGTCGAGGCGACGCCCGGCCACGACCATCTCGAAGGTCGACTCGTCGCCTTCTTGGAACGTGGGGTTCGCGATCCACGCACCGTCGTGGTGCGCGATGCGCACCGCGCCGATCGGACCGTTGAACGGGATGCCCGAGACCATCAGCGCCGCGCTGGCGCCGTTGATCGACGCGACGTCGTGGGGGTTCTCGAGGTCGGCGCCGAGGATCGTGGCGATGACCTGGACCTCGTTGCGGAAGTCGCTCGGGAACGACGGGCGCAACGGCCGGTCGGTGAGTCGGCAGGTCAGGATCGCCTGCTCGCCCGGTCGACCTTCACGACGGAAGAACGAGCCGGGGATCTTCCCCGCCGCGTACATCCGCTCTTCCACGTCGACGGTGAGCGGGAAGAAGTCGATGCCTTCGCGCGGTGTCGACGTGCACACCGTGGAGAGCAAGGTGGTGTTGCCGACCTGCACGGTGACCGCGCCGTCGGCGAGTCGGGCGAGGCGACCGGCCTCCAAGGACATCTCCTTGCCGGCCGCGTTGATGGGACCACTGACGCGCACTGCTGCGTCGCCCATGGGTGCTCCTCTCGTTTTCGAGCGAGAGGCCCCGGTTCCCAGTTGTCGGCGTCCGGGGTGTCCCGGGCGCTGGCGACTGACAACCGACGTCGCTCTCGCGTCGTCGAGCGTCGGCCCGACGTCCGGGTCCGACGCGACACGAGGAGCGGACCTGCCGCTCCCCGCGTGGTGTTCCTACCGGCGCAGGCCCAGGCGGGCGATGAGCGCTCGGTACCGCTCGACATCGTTCTGTCGGAGGTAGTTGAGCAACCGTCGTCGCTGCCCGACGAGCATCAAGAGTCCGCGTTGGCTGTGAAAGTCCTTCTTGTGGACCTTCATGTGCTCCGTGAGGTGCGAGATGCGCTCGGTGAGGAGGGCGATCTGCACCTCGGGTGAGCCCGTGTCGGACTCGTGGAGGCGGTGCTCGGCGATCGTCGTGGTCTTGTCGGGCATGCGCGCCTGGAAACCTTCGTGTGGCGGGAAAGCGCCGGAACCGCTCCGACGCGACCGCCGAGGCTACCACGGGCACCCGCTCCGGCCCGGGACGACCGCGCCGGTGGCTCGGCCCGACCGTCAGCCCGACAGGGCGCGGACCTGCTCGACGTCGGCGCGCATCTGGGCCACCAGCTGGTCGATCGCGTCGGGACCCTCGAAGCGCAGCTGGCCCCGGACCCGGTGGTGGAAGCGGACCCGCACCGCCTGGTCGTAGAGGTCGCCGTCGAAGTCGAGGACGTACGCCTCGACGAGCAGGTCGCCGCCCTCGGCGTAGAACGTGGCCCGGCGCCCGACCGAGATCGCAGCGGTGCGCTCGACCCCGGCGGCGTCGACGAGGGTGCCCGCGTACACGCCTTCGTCGGGCAGGCACAGCCGGGGCGGCAGCTGCACGTTGGCGGTCGGGAAGCCGAGCTGGCGACCACGCGCGTCGCCCCGCCCGACGGTGCCGCGCACCTCGTGCGGGCGGCCGAGCACCTCGGCGGCGCCGGCGACGTCGCCGAGCGCGAGCAGCTCGCGCACCCGGGTCGACGAGTACGCGGGGGCGCCGGGTGCGCCGGGCTCCCCCGGCGGCGCGGCGACGAGCCCGAGGCCGAGCACCTCGAAGCCGAGGTCGGCGCCCATGCGCTTCAACAGCGCGACGTCGCCGCGACGGCGGTACCCGAAGTGGAAGTCGTCGCCGACCACGAGGATGCGCGTGCGCAACACGCCGGCCAGCACCGCTTCGACGAAGTCTTCCGCAGGCTCCTTCGAGCGCGACTCGTCGAACGGCAGCACGAGGCACTCGTCGACGAACCCGGTCTCGGCGAGCAGCTCGAGCTTCTGGTCGAGCGTGGTGAGCAGCAGCGGCGCCGACTCGGGCCGCACCACCTCGGCGGGGTGGCGGTCGAAGGTGACCACGGTCGCGCGCAGGTCGCGGGCGCGTCCGAGCTCGCGCACGAGGCGCAACAACTCGTGGTGCCCGCGGTGCACGCCGTCGAACGCGCCGATCGTGACCGCGCGGCCGCCGTCGATGCGCGGAATCGCGGTGACGTCGCGGTACACGTTCACGACGCCCGCTCCCCCGCGTCGGCGAGCACGACCGTCGGCTTCAACGCCTTGCCCTTGCGCTCGTACACGGCGAGGAGCTCGCCGTCGTCGGAGAGCATCGCGAACGGACCGTCGCCGACGTCTTCGGCGACGAGCACCCGGGCCGCGAACGTGGCGCCGTGCGCGACCGCCCGCGCCTCGTCGGGACCGAGACGGCGCGCCGGCAGGTCGCGCACCGCGGCGGCCGGCGGCAGCAACGCGGCCTCCGGGTCGGCGGCGATGGCGTCGAGCGAGCGCGCTTCGGAGAGTGTGAACGACCCGATGCGGAGCCGGCGCAGGTCGCGCAGGTGCGCGCAGCCGCCGAGCGCGGCGCCGAGGTCGGCGGCGAGCGTGCGGATGTAGGTGCCGCTGCTGCACACGACGCGGAGCACCGCCTCGGGGTAGGAACCCGGCACGAGCTCCTCGACGTCGATGCGCGCGATGTGCACCGGGCGGGGCGCCCGCTCCACCTCGATCCCCTGGCGGGCGAGCTCGTGCAAGCGGCGGCCGCCGACCTTCACCGCGCTGACCATCGGGGGGATCTGCTCGATGTCGCCGACGAACCGGCGCGTGATCGGCTCCAGCTGGGTGCGGTTCACCGACATCGGCGTGCGCTCCAGCACCGCGCCCGCGGCGTCGAGCGTGTCGGTGGCCACACCGAACACCACCGTGCCGCGGTACTCCTTGTCGGCCGCGCTCAAGAAGCGCAACAAGCGCGTGACCCGCCCGACGCCCACGAGGAGCACGCCGGTGGCGTCGGGGTCGAGCGTGCCGGCGTGACCGACGCGCCGCTGGCCGAACACGCCGCGCAGCTTCGCCACGACGTCGTGCGACGTCCAGCCCGCGGGCTTGTCGACGACGACGAGTCCTTCGGCCACGAGTCGAGCCTCAGAGCGCGGCGAGCACGCGACCGACGACGACGTCGGCGGGGTCGTCGGTGGTGAACCCGGCCGCGAACCGGTGACCGCCGCCGCCTTCGCGCTCGGCGATCCGGCACACGTCGACCTCGCCGAGCGAGCGCAGGCTCACGCGGAAGGTGTGGTCGGGCGCCTCCTTCAACACGCAGGTGACCTCGGCTTCGCGGGTGCGCCGGATGATGTCGATCAACCCTTCGATCTCCTCGAAGGACACGCCGAACTCGTCGAGGTCGGCTTGGGTGACGACCGTCGACACGAAGCGCTTCTCGGCGACGAGCTCGGCGCGCGCGACGGCGCGCGCGAGCAGCTGGAGGTACGCGAACGAGTGCTCCTCGAACAACGTGCGCGACAGACGCGCGATCGGCACGTCGAACGCGAGCAGCTCTTCGGCCAGGGCGAACACCGATTGCGTGGTGCTCTCGTACTGGAACCGACCGGTGTCGCACACGAGCGCGGTGTACAAGCACACCGCGGCGTCGCGGTTCAGCGGCAAGCCGAGCTCGGCGATCAATCGGCGCACGAGCACGGCGCTCGCGGCGGCGTCGGGGTCGATCACGTTGATGGTGCCGTAGCGCTCGTTCGACACGTGGTGGTCGACGACGATCAGCTCGTGCGCGGCCTTCGCGTTGCGTTCGAGATCGCCGAGGCGGGCGAGCGACCCGCAGTCGAACGTGACCATGACCGCCGGTTCGGCCGGGAACTCGGCCGGCGGCGTGAGGAGGTCGAGGCCGGGCAGCTCGCGGTAGTGCGGCGCGATCACGAACGGCTCCGAGAACGACGCGACCGACTCGCGTCCGGCGGCGCGCAGCGCGTGGTGCAGCGCGAGCGTGGAGCCGAGCGCGTCGCCGTCGGGGTTCACGTGGCACGCGAGCGCGACGAGCGGCGCGTCGGCGATCAGGCGCGCAGCGCGCGCGACGAGCGCGTCGAGGCTGTCGAGGTCGTGGGGAGTGGTCACGGCGTCGCCTCGGGGGATTCGGCGGAGTCGGTGGCGTCGGGATCCGCGGGCGAGTCGGGCGGCAGCGAGCGCAAGATCTCTTCGATGCGCTGGCCGTGCACGATCGCGGGATCGACGACGAACTCCAGCTGGGGGATGTGTCGCGTGCGCACCGACCGGCTCAGCACGCTGCGAAAGCGCGGCGTTGCCGCTCCGAGCGCCGCACCGGCTTGCCCGCTCGGGTCGCCGACCGGCGCGACGGGCGTGTCGGCGCCGCGCAGCGTCGAGAAGTAGACGGTGGCGTGCTGCAGGTCGTTCGTGACGTCGATGCCGGTGAGCGTGACCAGCTCGAGGCGCGGGTCAGACATGCGCTCCAGCTCCTCGGCGAGGACCTCGAGCATCACCTCGTTCACGCGCGCGGTGCGCGGGTAGCGGCGCGCCGGGCGGGTCACGCGTCGCCCTCCAGGAACGAGACGTCGCCGGAGAGCACTTCCACGCCATCAGCCGACTCGACGAAGCGCGTCACCGAGTCGAGGACCTCGTGGAGGTGGCGCGACGAGCCCGAGACGAGCGCCACGCCGATCGCGGCCCGCTGCCACTGGTCGAGGTGATCCACCTCGGCGACCGACACCCGGAACCGGTGCCGCAACCCGTCGACGATGGGTCGGATCGCGGCGCGCTTCGCCTTGAGCGACCGGCTCTCCGGGACGTGGAGATCGAAGCAGACGGCGGCGGCGTGCACGTGACCATCTTCGCGCCGCGCGTGACCGTCCCCGAATCTGCGAGTTTCTCCGCCCCGCGCGGTGCGGGCCGTCATCGTCAGCTCGTGCGGACGATCTCGCGCACGTCGTAGGTCTCGATGACGTCGCCGGCCTTGAGGTCTTGGAAGTTCTCGAGGCCGATGCCGCACTCGAACCCTTCCCGCACCTCGCGCACGTCGTCCTTGAACCGCTTGAGCGTGGCGATCGAGCCGTTCCAGATGACGGTGCCGTCGCGCAGGAACCGCACCCGCGTGCCGCGGGTGACGACACCGTGGCGCACGTAGCAGCCCGCCACCCGACCGACGCGCGGCACGCTGAACACTTCGCGCACCTCGGCTTCGCCGGTGACGACCTCTTCGAACTCGGGCTTGAGCAGACCGATGAGCGCGGCGTTCACGTCTTCGAGCACGTTGTAGATGACCTCGTAGAGCCGCAGCTCCACGCCCTCTTGCTGCGCGAGCTCGCGCGCTTTGCGGTCGGGACGCACGTTGAAGCCGATCACGGTGGCGTTGCTCACGAGCGCGAGGTTGATGTCGCTCTCGGTGATGCCGCCCACGCCGCGCTGCACGAACGACAGGCGCACTTCGTCGTGCTCCTGGTCGAGCTTGCGCAGCGCGTCGCTCAACGCTTCGAGTGAACCCTGCACGTCGGCCTTCACGATCAGGTTGAGCGTGGCGACCTCGCCGCGCTGCACCATCGCGAAGATGTCTTCGAGTCGGGCGCCGCCGCCGAGCGTGGCGGGGTGCGCGAGCGACGCGGTGTGGCGGCGACGCGAGCGCGCCTCGGCCACGGTGCGCGCCACCTTGTCGGTGGGTGCGACCCGCAGCTCGTCGCCCGCGAGCGCGACGTCGTCGAGCCCCAACACCTCGACCGGCACCGACGGCCCGGCCTCGGCGATCGACGCCCCGTGCTCGTCGAACATGGCGCGGACCCGGCCCCACGCCGGACCGGCGACGATGGTGTCGCCGACGCGCAGGGTGCCGTCTTCGATGAGCACGGTGACCACCGGACCGCGTCCGGGGTCGAGGTTCGACTCCAGCACCGCGGCGCGAGCGGGCTTCTTCGGGTTCGCGACGAGGTCGTCGGCGATCTCGGCGTCGGAGACGAGCAGCAGTGCGTCGAGCAGCTCGTCGATGCCGAGGCCGATCGGCGCCGCGGTGTCGAGGACTATCGTGTCGCCGCCCCACTCCTCGGGGACGAGCTCGTTCTCGACGAGCTGCTGGCGAACGCGCGTCGCGTCGGCGTCTTCGCGATCGGCCTTCGTGACCGCGACGATGATCGGCACCTCGGCGGCGCGGGCGTGCGCGATCGCCTCGACCGTCTGCGGCATCACGCCGTCGTCGGCGGCGACCACGAGCACCACGATGTCGGTGACGTTCGCGCCGCGTGCGCGCATGGCGGTGAACGCCTCGTGACCCGGGGTGTCGATGAACGTGATCGTGCGGTCGTTGCGGCGGGCCTGGTACGCGCCGATGTGCTGGGTGATGCCACCCGCCTCGCCGCTC
The DNA here is from genome assembly GCA_036277635.1 of Acidimicrobiia bacterium. Lineage (GTDB taxonomy): Bacteria > Actinomycetota > Acidimicrobiia > IMCC26256 > PALSA-610 > DASUMP01. The sequence continues at coordinate 6,923 of DASUMP010000007.1, forward strand.
ACGACATCCGCGTGACGGATCGCGTCGAGCAGCGTGGTCTTGCCGTGGTCGACGTGACCCATGACGGTGACGACCGGCGGGCGCGGCTCGAGCAGCGCGTCGTCGTCTTCGTCGTCGTCGCCGGTGATGAGCGCGATCAGCTCGAGCTCTTGCTCCGCGCCGGGCTCGACGATGAGCACCTGCGCGCCGAGCGTCTCGGCGATCAGCTCGATCATCTCGTCGGCGAGCGAGATCGTGGCCGTGGTCATCTCGCCCGCGTCGAACAGCAGTCGCACCAGGTCGGCCGGGGTGCGGTTGAGCTTCGGCGCCAGCTCTTGGATCGTGATGCCCCGCTGGACGACGATCTCGCCTTCGGGGACCGGCGCGTCGAGCGGCGTGAGGCGTTGCGCCTGCGCCGGCTCGAGGTCTTCCATCTGACGACGACGCTTCTTGCGCCGGCCGGGCCGCTGCGGGCGACCACGGCCGCCGGGACCGCCACCGAAGGGGCCTCCCCCGCCGGGACCGCCACGACCGCCACCCGGGCCGCCGGGACCGCCACCGGGACGGCCGCGACCACCGGCGGGCGGCGCGAAACCGCCACCACCACCGGGCGCGCCCCGACCACCACCGGGACTTCCCCCACGAGGACCACCGGGACCGCCGCGCGGACCACCCGGACCGCCGCCGGGACCGCTGCGCGGACCACCGGGACCGCGAGGCGGCGGCGGCGGGACGCGCATGCCGGGAGGCGGCGGGATCGGACGACCGGTGGCGCTGACCGGCGGCGCGCCGTCGGCCGCCGCGGCGGGACGCTCACCGGGATCGGCGGCCGCGGCGGGACGCTCGACCTGCGACGGACGGACACCGGGATCGGCCGCGCTGCGCTCGGGGGCGGCGGGCGCGGGCGCCGGCTCCACCCTCGGCGGCGGCGGGGTCATCTGCACCGCGCCGGTGGAGCGCACCACGCGGCGCGGGCTCGGCGCGGGTGCCGGCTCGGGCTCCGTGGCGACCACGGGCTCGGGTTCGGGCGCGACCTCGACCTTGGGCGGCTCGGGTGCGGGCGCGGGTTCGGGCGCCGGCGCCGGTTCGGGCTCGGGTTCGGGCTCGCGCTTGAGCCCCTTCTTGTCGGCCAGACGACGGACGCGATCGGCCAGCGGCTCGTCGATGCTGGACGAGTGGCTCTTCACGCCGATCTTGAGCTCTTCGGCGAGCTCGATGACGACGTGGTTCTCGACGCCCAGCTCGCGTGCGAGCTCGTAGACCCGGATCTTCTTCGTCGCCAAACTCAAATCCTGTTCGTGGTGGTCGGCGGTTCCGGCAGGCCGGTCGCCCAGCCTCCCAGTCTCGCGCGAACCCTTGCGATGTCGTCGTTCGTGAGGTCGTGGCGCAACGCCCGCCCGAGTGCTCGTCGGGCGAGCGCCCGGTCGAAGCACTCGACCGAGCAGCACCAGGCGCCGCGACCCGGACCCTGCCCCACCAGCACCTGCCCGTCGCGGGTGACCGCGATGCGCAGCAGCTCGTGGGGGGCGGACCGGCGCCGGCAGCCGACGCAGGTCCGCACGGGGCCGGGCGTCACGTCGTGTCGGGGTCGGTCTCCTCGATCGCCTGCTCGGCGGCGGCCCGGACCTCGGCGGGCTCGTCGTCGAGGTCGGTGTCGGACGCGAGGTCGTCGGCCGCCGTGTCGTCGGTGGAGGCTTCGATGTGCATCGCCGCTTCCTCGGCCGGTGTGTCGGTGGTGTCGTTGCCACCCGGCTCGGCGGCGGGCTCGTCGCTCGCGCCGAGCGTCGCGTAGCCGGCCTCGGCGGCGGAGATCGCCTCGCCACCACCCGCGGGCTGGAACATCAGCTGGCCGGCGTCGCTCGTGAACCACTCGCCTTCGGCGTAGCCGTCGCCGCCGCCCGCTTCTTCTTCTGCGAGCTGCGTCTCACTCTTGATGTCGACGCGCCAGCCCGTGAGTCGCGCCGCGAGGCGCGCGTTCTGGCCGTCCTTGCCGATGGCGAGCGACAGCTGGAAGTCGGGGACGATCACTTCGGCGATGCCGGTGTCGTCGTGGAGGCGCACCTCGCGCACGCGCGCCGGCGCGAGCGCGCGCATCACGAAGTCGGGCTGGTCGTCGCTGAACGGGACGATGTCGACCTTCTCGCCCCGCAGCTCGGTGACCACCTGACGCACGCGCATGCCGCGCGCACCGACGCACGCGCCGACGGGGTCGACGTTGTTGTCGTTGGACGCGACCGCGAGCTTCGTGCGGTGCCCGGGCTCGCGCGCGATCGCCTTGATCTCGACGACACCGTCGACCAGCTCGGGGACCTCGAGCTCGAAGAGGCGACGGACGAGGCCGGGGTGCGTGCGCGACACGACGATCTGCGGGCCCTTGGCGGTCTTGCGCACCTCGACGATGTACGCCTTCATGCGCGAGCCGTGGTCGTAGCGGTCGCCGGGGACCTGTTCTGCCTGCGGGAGCAGCGCTTCGACGCGCCCGAGGTCGAGCAGCGTGTAGCGGGCGTCGGTCTGTTGGATGATCCCGGTGACGATGTCGCCTTCGCGCCCGGCGTACTCCTCGTACTTCATCTCGCGCTCGGCCTCGCGGATGCGCTGCAGGATCACCTGCTTCGCGGTCTGCGCGGCGATGCGGCCGAAGTCTTCGGGCGTGTCGTCCCACTCCCGCACGACGTGGCCGTCTTCGTCGAGCTCCTGCGCGATCACCTGGATCTCGCCGGTGTCGGGGTAGATGACGACCTCGGCCTCTTCGGCGGCGTCGGGCATGCGCTTGTACGCGGTGACGAGCGCGTTCGCCAGCGCCTCGAACATGATCTCTTCGGAGATGCCCTTCTCGGTGGCCAGCGCGCGGAGCGCTTCGAGCATCTCGGCGTTGCGTTCGGCGTTCTTCTCGGCGTTCCTCATGAGCGCGTGCTCTCCTGCTGGCGTCGGCGACCGCGCGACGGGCGGGGCGCGCGTGGCGCGGGGCCCCACTCGAACACGGTGCGGGCCTGGGTGATGGAGTCGTAGGCGATGCGCTGCACCTCACCGTCGACCTCGACGGTGCACGCGTCGGCGTCGGCACCGGTGAGCGTGCCGCGCACCCGCTGCGCGACACCGTCGGCGCGGTGACGGATCGACACGGTCGCGCCGATCGCGCGTGCGAAGTGCTCGGGGCGCCGCAGCGGGCGCTCGATGCCGGGGCTGCTCACCTCGAGCAGGTACGGCCCGGAGAGCTGCTCGCACGCGTCGAGCGGCGCGGCGACGGCTTGGGTGGCGGCGGTGATGGTGTCGAGGTCGACGCCACCGTCGCGGTCGACCGCGACGCGCAACGTGCGGGCCTTGCCGGCACCGCTCAGCTCGAGGTCGAACAGCTCGAGGCCGAGCTCGGCGAGGACGGGCTCGAGCACCTGGCGAACGGGCGCGAGCTGACGATCGTCGCTGGTCATCTCGCACCTCCTCGATCGCCCGGGGGACTCGGTCCCGCTGCACCTCCCGCGTCCGCCCAAGAAAAAACGTGGGCCACGGCCCACGTTCCCTGCCGCCCAGGCGGGTGCCCGGCCGCGACTCCTCGAACGGATGCGAAGAGGGAGTCTACC
>DASUMP010000008.1:0-7685 GCA_036277635.1 Acidimicrobiia bacterium
GGCGCGCGGGTGGCTCGCGGGCCAGATCGTGCACGGCCAGGATCTCGCGTGGCTGTTCGCCCCGACGGTGAACTCGTACAAGCGCTACCAGCCGGAGTCGTGGGCACCGACCGCGCTCGCGTGGAGCCACGACAACCGCACATGCGGCTTCCGGCTCGTCGGCCACGAGCAGTCGTTCCGCATCGAGTCGCGCATCCCCGGCGCCGACGTGAACCCGTACCTCGCGTTCGCGGCCACGATCGCGGCCGGACTCGACGGCATCGAGCGCGACCTCCCGCTCCCCCACCGTCTCACCGGCAACGCCTACACCGCTGCCGACGTGGAGCGCGTCCCGGCGAGCATCGTCGATGCCATCGCCGCGCTCGAGTCGTCGACGTTCGCGCGCGACGCGTTCGGCGACGACGTGCACCACCACTTCGTGAACACGGCGCGCCAGGAGTGGCTCGCGTTCAACCGCGCGGTCACCGACTGGGAGCGGCGCCGCAACTTCGACCCGTGGTGAGCCCGCTCGTCGCCGTCACCGGTCGTGCGCTGCAGGCCGGCCGTGTCGCGCGTTGGCCCGAACCCGCACTCGCACTCCAACGCACCTACCTCGACGCGATCTCGCGCGCGGGCGGCACGCCAGTGCTGCTGCTGCCCGAGGAGCTCGACGAGCGCGACGCGAGTGCGCTCCTCGCGCGATTCGATGCGCTGGTCCTGACGGGTGGACCCGACGTCGAGCCTGCGTGCTACGGCCAGGAGCGTCACCCCGACGTCTACGGCGTCGACGCGGTCGCCGACGCGTTCGAGTGCGCTCTCCTGCGGGCCGCGCTCGCGTCCGACATCCGCACGCTCGCGATCTGTCGGGGCATCCAGGTGCTGAACGTCGCGTTGGGCGGAACCTTGCACCAGCACATCACCGGAGCCCCCGGCGTCGGCGCGCACGGCGTCCCCGCGGTCGACGACGGCTCGGTGCTGCACGAGGTCGTGCTCGACGCCGGTTCCCGCACCGCCGACGTCATGGGCACGGTGACACCCACGTGCTCGTCCCACCACCACCAGGCGCTCGACGCGCTCGGCGCCGGAGTCACCGTCGTCGGGCGCGCCGCCGACGGCATCGTCGAAGCGGTCGAGGTGCGGGACGCCCCGCACCTGCTCGCGGTGCAGTGGCACCCGGAGGACACCGCCGCGACCGACCCCGCGCAGCAGCGGCTGTTCGACTGGCTCGTCAGCCGCGACTGAGCTCGCCGAGCGCGGCGACGAACGCGTGCACGTCGCTCCTGTCGCGCAGGTGGCGACCGAGGCCCACGGCGAACGTCGTCACGCCCACCTGCGCGAGCTCGGCGGCCCGAGCGCGCGACTCGTCGAGGTCGATGCTGCCGTCGTCGCGCACCGCCAGCGGCAGCCCGGCGCGCACGCCGAACGTCGAGGGGTCGCGGCCCGCCGCCGCGCACGCATCCCGCAGGCGCGCGATGCCGTCGCGCAGCGCGTCGGGCGGTGTCGTGTGGATCGGGAGCCAGCCGGCGCCGTAGGCGGCCATGCGCGCGACGTTGTCACCGGTCGCGGGCACGCCGAACCACAGCGGGATCCCGGTGCCCGGGTGCTGCTGGCGCGGGCGCGGCTCGCACCAGACGTCGTCGAACGCGATCGTCGCACTGCGGAACGTCGTCGGCGGCTCGGTCGTGAAGAGGGCCGCGAGCGCGCCGAGCTGGTCGTCGAAGTTCTGGTGGCGCTCGCCCCACGGGACGCCGACAGCGGCGTACTCCTCCCGCTGCCAGCCGACGCCGACGCCGAGATCGAGGCGCCCGTCGCACAGCTGGTCGAGCGTCGCCGCCGCCTTCGCGAGCAGGACTGCGGGGCGCAGCGGGCTGATGAGGATGCCCGTGCCCAGCCGGGCGCGGGTCGTGACCGCGGCGAACGCGGCGAGCAGCGTGAGCGGTTCGGGCCACGGTTCCTCCGGTCCGTAGGGGAACCGCCCGTAGGGATACCGATCGGTGCGCGTGCCCATCACGACGTGGTCGGCCAGCACGAGCTGGTGCACGCCCGCGTCGTCGGCTCCGCGTGCGACGTCGAGCACGGCGCGCAGGTCGCCGTCGAAGAGGCGCGTGAAGCCGGAGATCGTGAGCGAGACCTCGAGCCGGCGCGTGGTGGTCACGGCACCCGGTCCGGGAAGAGCAGCGCGTCGGTGCCGCCGTCGATCACGAGCAACGAGCCGGTGACGTAGCGCGCGTCGTCGGAGAGCAGCCACGTCACGACCGCGGCGATGTCGTCGGGGGTGCCGCGGCGCCCGAGCGGGATCGGGATCGACTCGATCAGCGGACGGAGATCCGGATCGTCGAGGCCACCCTGGAGGAGCGGGCTGTCGAATGCACCCGGCGCGACCGCGTTGACGCGGATCCCTCGCGGTCCGAGCTGTGCGGCGCGGCGGCGGGTCGTGCGCGCCAGCGCCGCCTTCGCCGAGGCGTACACCGAGTTGCCGGGCAGCTCCGTGGCGCGCGCCCGCGCCGCGCCTTCGTCGCCGCTCGTGCACGCGTCGACCAACGCCGCATCGACGGTCGGGTCGAGCATCACCGAGTGCGACGAGATCATGACCACCGCCGGCTGGTCACCGCGGCCGAGCGCTTCGGCGAGCCCGTCGAGGAACGCGACCGCGCCGAAGTAGTTGACCGAGAGCATGAGCGCGTGGTCTGCCACCTGAGGCCCGAGCCCCGCGCACGGCACCACGCCGTCGAGGACGCCGTCGCACGCGTCGAGCACGCGTGCGACCGCGTCGGCGCGGCCTGCCGTCGTCGCGAGGTCGGCATCGACGTCGGCATCGCGGAGGTCGACGCCGATCACCCGCGCGCCCGCGCCGACGAGTCGTGCGCTCGTCGCCGCGCCGAGGCCCGACGCCGAACCGGTGACCGCGTACGTGCGGACCCGCGCGCTCGTCGTCACGCCGAGTCGACGATCCGGGCCCGCAGCTCGTGCTTCGGGACCTTGCCGCTCGGGTTGCGGGGCATCGCGTCGAGCACCTCGAGTCGCTCGGGGATCTTCTGCGTCATCAACCCCTGCGTCTTGCAGTGCTCGACGACGTCGCTCAGCGTCGGCGGGTCGGCCGCGTCGCTCGGGACCACGCACGCCACGACCATCTCTCCCCGCTCCACGTCGGGGATGCCGAGCACGGCCACGTCGGCGATCTTGGGGTGCGCGAACAAGATGTCTTCGACTTCTTTCGCCGAGACGTTCTCGCCCTTGCGGATGATGATGTCCTTGATGCGTCCGGTGATGACGATCGCGCCGTGCGGATCGAAGCGGGCCAGGTCGCCGGTGCGGAAGTAGCCGTCGGGCGTGAACGCGTCGGCGTCGAGGGACGCGTCGACGTAGCCGCGCATCACCTGCGGACCCTTGACCACGACCTCGCCCTCGGCGCCCGCGGCGACGTCGTTGCCCTCGCGGTCGCGCAGCCGGATGTCGACGCCGGGGTTCGGTGTGCCCTCTCCGTCGCGCTTCGACTCGTCGGGTGCGTCGACATCGGTCTGGGTGATGATCGGCGCCTCGGTGAGCCCGTAGCCCGACGTGATGCCCGCGCACCCCGGGACCGCGTCCATCAGCTCGAAGTGGAGCTGCGGCGGCTTCGTCGAACCACCACTCGGGAACGCGCGGATCGTGGCGTACGCGTCGGGGGTGGCGCGCGCCTCGGCGAGCAGCGCGGTGTGGATCGCGGGCGCGCCGTTGCCGAGCGTGATGCGGTGGCGCGCGATGAGCTCGGTCGACGCGGCCGCCGTCCACGCCTCCATCAACACCGCGCACGAACCGGTGAGCAGAGGCGTGTAGACGCCGATGATGATCCCGCCGACGTGCGTGAACGGGAACGCGACGAGTGCGAGGTCGTCGGCGACGACGTGCGTCTTCTTCGCGTACCCGATCGCGGCGGCCATGACCGAGCGGTCGGTGTGCTGCGCGCCCTTCGGCTCCGCGGTGGTCCCCGACGTGTAGTAGATCCAGCGCACCGGATCGTCGGCCGCATCGTCGTACGCGCGTGGCGGTGCCGGGAGCGTCGCGGGGTCGCCGTCGGGGTTCCAGCGGTCGGCGACGAGGGTGTGCATCCCGTCGTTCTCGCCCGCGACCTGCTCGGCGAGCGCGGCGTAGTCGAACTTGTTCCACACGCTCGGCGTGATCAGGAGCTTGCACCCGGTCTGACGGGCGATGAACGAGACCTCCCGGTGCCGGTAGATCGGCAGCATCGGGTTCTGCACCGCGCCGAGGCGGCACAGCGCGCCGACGAGCACCGCCGACTCGGTCCACGTCGGGAGCTGCCAGGAGACGTTCGTCCCTTCGCCGACGCCGAGGGCGTGGAGTCCGGCGGCGGCGCGCAACGCGAGGGCTCGGTACTCGGCGAACGTGGTGGTGCGATCACCGTCGACGAGCATCGTGGCGCCGGGTGTGGCATCCGCGCGTCGTTCGATGAGCTCCCAGACGGTGCGCGCGTCGTCGAACATGGTTCCCCCTGGTGCGGAGCTGCGGCCGATCGCTTCAGACGGTGATGCCGCCGTCGACGGACACCACCGCGCCGGTCATGTAGCGACACGCGTCCGACGCGACGAACGCCACGATCCCGGCGATCTCGTCGGGCGTGCTGTTGCCGAGCGGCGACATCACCTTGCGCATCGCCTTCCAGGTGACGCCCTCGGGCATCTCCATGAACGCCTCCTGGAGCGGCGTCTCGATGCCCCCGGGCGCGATGCAATTCACCCGGATGCCGCGCTTGACGTACTCGTCGGCGAGGCATTTCGAGAGATGCACCACGCCCGCCTTCGAGGCGCAGTACGCGGCGGAGTACGGCTGAGCCTTGATCCCCGCGTTCGAGGCGATGTTGACGATCGTGCCGCCGCCGTCGAGGAGGTACGGGAGCGCGGCCTGGCACACGAGGAACGTGCCGGTGAGGTTCACACCGATGATGCGTTGCCACTCGTCGAACGCGAGCTCGTGGGTGTGGGCGAACTTCCCGATCCCCGCGCAGTTCACGACGATCTCCGGGCGCCCGAGGGCAGCTGCCGCGGCGTCGACCGCCGCTCGGCTCGACTCCGGGTCGCTGACGTCGGCGCTGAAAGCGCGGGCGGTGCCGCCGGCCTCGCCGATCGCGGCGGCGGTCTTCTCGGCCGCGTCGCTCGCGATGTCGAGGCACGCGACCGGCGCACCCTCGGCGGCGAGGAGCTGCGCCACGGCTCGGCCGAGCCCGGATCCCGCGCCCGTGACCACCGCGACGCGTCCGTCGAATCGACCCATGTCGTCTGCTCCCCCTCCGGCTGGTCCGCGGAATCTAACGCGCGGGCGCGTCGACGCTCCCAGGGTCGACGACCACGACGGTCCGTCCCGTGGTCTCCCGGTTCGCGAGCGCCGTGATCGCCCGCGGGACGTCGCCGAACCCGACGACATCGCCGATCACGGCCCGCACGGTTCCCGCCTCGACGAGGGCGATCACCTCGCGCATGATGCGCTCACCCAGTCGGCCCGACGCGAAGTTCCAGCCCATCGCGGTCTTCACCAGCTCGGCGAGCTCGTCAGTGGCGTAGGCGAGCAGCACGCCGCACAGCTTGATGTTCGCAGTGGCGAGCCGTCGCGGCACGATGAATGGCTCGTCGGCGACCGTCTTGTTCGATGCGAAGCCCATCATCAGGTAGCGCCCGTTGTACGCGGCGCACTGCATCGACGCTTCCATCACCGCTTCGCCGACGTTGTCGAACACGACGTCGACGCCGCGGTTGTCCGTCTCGGCGAGCACGACCGACGCGAAGTCGGTCGTCGTGTAGTCGATCGCGACGTCGGCTCCGAGCTCGCGACAGAGCGCGACCTTCTCCTCGTTACCCGCGGTCGCGAACACTCGAGCGCCGCGCGCGACCGCGAGCTGGATCGCGGCGCTGCCGGAACCGCCCGCGCCGGCGTGGATCAGCACGGTCTCGCCCGGCTGCAGGTCGGCGCGGTCGTACAGCCCGAGCCACGCGAGGTGGAACGGGAAGTACAGCGCGGCCGCCGCCGGGAGCGGGATCGACTCGGGCATCTCGAAGGTGGACACGGCCGGGCACACGGCGTACTCCGCGTAGCCGCCGTGCGCGCTCTTCGGCATCGCCACGACGCGCCGACCCATCCACTCGTGGGCGCCGTCGCCGCACGCGTCGACGACACCCATGACCTCCATCCCGGGGCCGTAGGGCAGCTCGGGTTCGACCATCATGTTGCCGCCCGTGACGCGTTCCAGGTCGTTCAGGTTCAATGGGAACGCCTGGACGCGGACGCGCACCTCGCCGGCGCCGGGCTGCGGCACCGCGACCTCGTCGAGCTGCAGCGCGGTCAGCGGGGGCCCGTACTCGTGGGTTCGCCACGCCCGCATCGTGGACGGCACGGCGTCTCGGTCGGAGGTCATCGGGTTCAGGGCACCTCGGGCTCGAGTCCGAAATGGTCGATGTAGTCGCGGAACTCGTGCCGCACGCGTTCGGGGTCGACGCCGAACTCGTGCGGCGCGTAGCGGTGGATGCCGTGCTTGCCGGCCGGGTTGTCGGCGATGAACGCCCGCATCCTCGTCGCCGCCTCGGTCGTGAGCGGCAATCCGAACCGCTCGTAGATCTGCTCGACGACACCGAACTGGTCAGCGATGAAGTCACGGAAGTACACGTCGAGGAAGACAGCGTCGGGGTACTCGGCGCTGCGGCGGGTCTCGACGCCGCGCATCAGCATCCGGCGGAGGCGCTCGGTCCAGTCGGCGGCGACCTCGTGCGGATCGACGTCGTCGCTCCCCATGGAGCGCACGAGCGACGTGAGGCTCGCGTACGACGTCATCGACTTCACCGGATCGCGATGCGTGAACACGATGCGCGCGTCGGGGTACTCGTGGAGCAGCTGGCGGAGGCCCCAGAGGTGCGCGCCGGTCTTCAGCACCCATCGATCGCGTGGGTTGCGCCACTGGAGGTGCTGCAGCTGGCGACGGTGGAACGTGTAGACGTCCGACCACTCGGCGCCGTCGTCGACCCAGTCCTGATACGCGGGGACGCGGAACTGGTTGTGGAACAGCGGGGTGCACATCGACTCGCCCATCATCGTGACGCACTCCTGCGACAGCGTCGCTCCCATCGGGTGCATCGCCTTGAAGGCCGGGATCTGGAGCTCGACGGCCGGGAACGTGGCGGCGCACTGCGCGATGCGGGGGTCGGTGTCGAAGGTGTCGGCCTCGGGCGGCGGCGACGGGAACATGACCTCCCACGTCACGGGCACTCGCGTGGCGGGGTCCTGGGCGAGGATGTCGTGCAGGATCGTCGTCCCGGTCCGGGGCATGCCGACGATGAAGACGGGTCGTGCGATCCGCTCCGCTGCGATCGCCGGGTTCCGCTTCCGATCCTCGATGTAGTGGAGTCGGTTCACGATGTGGCCGAGCGCGCGCTCCGAAGCGATGATGCGCCCGACGTCGTTCAGGCGCGCGTGTGAGTTGAGTGACGCGACGAATCGCTCGAGGCCTTCGGCGAACTGACCGCTGCCGAGGTCGTCGAGGTCTCCCGCTCGCCGACGCGCCTCGGCCGTCAGCGCTCCCACCGAGAACTCCGCTTCCACGGCGCCCTTCCTCGTGTCCGCGACGCCGGAGCGTACGCGCCGCCCGCGCGCCGCCTCGCCGCTCCTCGCACCTGCCGCGCCCGCGCGGGCCCGTTCGCACCGTGTGCGCGTGGGGCCGTGGGGGG
>DASUMP010000009.1:0-7860 GCA_036277635.1 Acidimicrobiia bacterium
GACCCGACCGGCGGGCGTCCACACCTCGACCACGGTCATGCGGTTCTCGGTGAGCGTGCCGGTCTTGTCGGTGCAGATGAAGGTGGTCGATCCCAGCGTCTCGACCGCTTCGAGGTGGCGCACGAGCGCGCCGCGACGCGCCATGCGCTGCGCGCCGACCGCGAGCGACAGCGTCACTGTCGGGAGCAGCCCCTCGGGGACGAGCGCCACGGTGACGCCGATGCCGAACAAGAACCCGTCACCGGCGGGCGTGCCGAGCAGCAGTGAGAGCACGAAGAACGAGACGCCCACGCCCACGGCCACGAACGCGATCGTCCTCACGACGCGGTGCAGCTCGAGCGCGAGTGGTGTCGGCTCCCGCTTGGTCACCGTCGTCAGCTGCGCGATCGACGCGAGTCGCGTGTCGCTCGCGATCGCCACGACGGTCGCGACCGCCTCGCCCTCGACGACGAACGAACCGGCGAAGACGCTTCCCCCGACCTCGACATCGGTGGGCACGCTCTCGCCGGTCAGCGTCGAGGTGTCGACGCGCAGCGCGTGACTCTCGATCGCGACCAGATCGGCGCTGATGCGGTCGCCGGCGGCGAGCACGACGCGATCGCCCACCACGAGCTCCGACGCGTCGATCTCGGTGGAGACGCCGTCGCGCACCACGACGACGCGCCGCGGCAACAACGCTCGGAGTCGCTCGGCGGCACGCTCGGCGCGGTGCTCCTGCGCGAACGCGAACGCGCCGTTCACCACGATCACCCCGAAGATCGCGATCCCGAGCGCGGGCATCCCGCCCACGATCGCCAGGCCGCCGGCGGCCCACAGGAGCAGCGCGAAGAAATGCACCAGCTGCTGGGCGAGCTGGCGCCACGCCGGTTCGGGCGGCGTGGTCGGCAGCACGTTCGGTCCGGACGCGACGTGCCGCCGGGCGGCCTCCTCGCTCGTGAGCCCGGCCCGCGCACCCGATGTGAGCTCCGCGACCACCGCACCTCGTTCCGCCGCCCGCAGCCGTCGTTCCCACGCTGCGCTCGCGGCGGCGGCCGCGGGCAGGCCCGATGGTCCCGAACCACCACGAACCATCAGCGGCAACGGGGCGCGAACCGCCCCCGCGCGAGGCGCGGGTACGCTCCTCGGAGCCGGTCGGCGGCCGTCGGGGCCGCCAAGGGGGATCCTTCGCATGACCACCGTCGCTGCCGACGCGCTGAGCTCCGGTCGCGAGCGCACGCTCTCGATCGCACCCGCGCTCGCGGTCGCCGCCCTCGCCTCGATCGGGGCGGGCGCCATCCACGCCGCCGCGATCGGCGTGCACAGCGAGCACCGCCAGGCCGTCATCACCTTCACCGTCGTCGCCGCGATCCAGATCGGCTTCGGTGTCCTCGCGCTCAGCTTCTCGAGCCGCATCATCGCCGTGCTCGGCGCGCTCACCAACGCCACGTTCATCGGCGGCTGGGCGCTCGCGAAGACGAACGGGATCTCGTTCATCGACGGGCTCGACGTCAAGGAGAACATCCAGACCGCCGACGCGATCGCGGCCGCGCTCGCGGCCGTCGCGATCGTCGGCGTGGTCGTCGCACTGCGCGCCGGGTTGCGGCCGAGCGCGCTGGGCGGTGCGACGCTCGCGATCGCCGCGCTCGTCACCGCGCTGATCGCCACGCCCGCGATGGTCTCGGCCGGTTCGCACGCGCACTCAGCCGGCGACGACCACGGCGGCGCCGCCGCGACCGACACGCACTCCGACGGTCACGGCGACGCGCACGGCGACATGCCCGGCGGTGGCGGCGACCCGGGCAACACGCCCGCGGCGGTGCCGACTCCCTACGACCCGACGAAGCCGATCGACCTGAGCGGCGTCGACGGCGTCACACCCGAGCAGCAGGCGCAGGCCGAGAACCTGATCGCGGTCACGCTGCTGCGGCTGCCGCAGTTCTCCGACCCGGCGACCGCGGAAGCCGCCGGCTACCGCTCGATCGGCGACGGCTTCACCGGCTACGAGCACTACATCAACCAGGCGCTCTTCGACGACGGCCGGATCCTCGACCCCGACTACCCCGAGTCGCTCGTGTACCAGACGAACGGCACCGGCGGGAAGCAGCTCGTCGCCGCGATGTTCATGCTCGAGTCCGACGCCACCCTCGACGACGTGCCCGACTACGGCGGCAAGCTGATGCAGTGGCACATCCACAACAACCTGTGCTTCACCACCAGTGGACAGGTTGCAGGCCTCACCAACGCCGACGGCACGTGCACGGCGCCGCTCGTCACCGGCGTGCAGTCGCCGATGGTGCACGTGTGGATCACGCCGCACGAGTGCGGGCCGTTCGCGGCGCTCGAAGGTGTCGCCGGCGGTCAGATCAAGGACGGCGAAGAGCGCTGGTGCGACCACGCCCACGGGGCGAGCTGAGCCACGATCGACGCACCGTGGGCGGCCGACGCCGATGCGGTCGTCCGTGCGCTCGGGTCCGACCGTGATCGGGGCCTGACCGACCGCGAGGCCGATCGGCGGCACGAGCAGTTCGGGCGCAACGAGCTCACGACGCGCGCGCGTCCGAGCGCGTGGCGGCTGTTCTTCTCGCAGCTCACCAACACCATGACCGCCGTGCTGGGCGTCGCGGCCGTGGTCACCGTGGCCATCGGCGAGTACGTCGACACCGGCGCGATCGTCGTGATCCTCGTGCTCAACGCGGTCTTCGGGTTCGTCCAGGAGCACCGCGCCGAACAGGCGATGGACGCGCTGCGCCGACTCACCGGCACCACCGCGCGCGTCGTGCGCGACGGAGCTCTGCGCGAGATCGCGAGCGTCGAGCTGGTGCCGGGTGACGTCGTCGAGCTCGCAGCGGGCGACGTCGTCCCCGCCGATCTCCGGCTGCTCGACGTGCGCGGGCTGCGAGTCGACGAAGCCGCTCTGACCGGCGAGTCCGAGCCGGCGGCGAAGACCGTTGTGTGGGTCGGAACCGACGACGTTCCCGCGCTCGGGGAGCGCACCACGATCGCCTACAAGGGAACCGCGGTCACCTACGGACGCGCGCGGGGCGTCGTCGTCGCGACGGGGATGGACACGGAGTTCGGGCGCATCGCACAGCTGTTGCAGACGGCCGGGATCACGACCACCCCGCTCCAGCGGCGTCTGGCGGTGCTCGGCCGGCGCACGGCCGCGGCCGCGCTCGTGGTGGTCGCGACCGTGTTCACGATCGGGGTCGCGTCGGGCGAGCCGGCCGACGACATGTTCCTGACCGCCGTGAGCCTCGCGGTGGCGGCGATCCCCGAGGGCCTCCCGGCCGTGGTGACCGTCGCGCTCGCGCTCGGTGCGCGCCGCATGGCGACGCGTCACGCGCTCGTGCGCAAGCTCGCGGCGGTCGAGACGCTCGGGTCGGTCACGGTGATCTGCTCCGACAAGACCGGCACGCTCACCGAGAACCGGATGAGCGTCGAGCTGGCGTGGACGCCGGCCGGGTCGTACCGCATCACCGGCGACGGCTACGCCCCCGACGGTTCGGTGACCGGCCCCGACGACGCCGCGCGCGACGAGCACCTGCGGCGGGCGGCGGCGGTCGCGGCCGCGTGCAACGACGCGGTGCTGCACCCACCTGACTCCGAGCGATCCGAGTGGACACTCACCGGCGATCCGACGGAGGGCGCGCTCCTCGCGTTCGCGTCGCGCGTGGGGGTCGAACCCGCGGCGTTCGTCCGCCGCAACCCGAGGCGCGCCGAGATCGCCTTCGACGCGACGCGCCGGCTGATGACCACCGTGCACGAGACCGCCGACGGCACGTGGATCGCAGTGAAGGGGGCGCTGAGCGCGCTCGCGCCGCTCGCGCGCGCCGAGGACGCGGCGCTGCTCGCCGACGCGGAGCGCGCCGCCGATCGCATGACGCGCGACGGGTACCGGGTCCTCGCGCTCGCCGATCGGGTCCGTTCGGAACCCACGACGGGGATCCGCCTCGACGACGCCGAGCGCGACCTGCGGCTGCTGGGCATCGTCGGAATCGCCGACCCGCCGCGCGCGGCGGCGCGCTCGGCGCTCGCGGTCGCGCAGGGCGCGGGCATCCGGACGGTGATGATCACGGGGGACGACCCGCGCACGGCCGCGGCGATCGCCGAGCGGCTCGGGATCTCGGAGCACGGGCGGGCGGTCACCGGCGCGCAGCTCGGGACGATGACCGACGCGCAGCTCGCGGCTCAGGTGCACGAGATCGCGGTCTACGCGCGCACGGACCCCGCGCAGAAGCTCCGCATCGTCGACGCGTGGCAGTCACGCGGTGACGTGGTCGCGATGACGGGTGACGGCGTGAACGACGCACCGGCGCTGCAACGCGCCGACATCGGCGTGGCGATGGGCATCACCGGCACCGACGTGAGCAAGGAAGCCTCCGACATGGTGCTGGCCGACGACAACTACGCGACGATCGTGGGCGCGGTCGAGGAGGGGCGGCGCATCTACGACAACATCCGCCGCTTCGTCCGCTATCTCCTCACGACGAACACGGGTGAGATCCTGATCATGTTCGTCGCGCCGCTCGTGGGCCTGCCGCTCCCGCTGCTGCCGCTCCAGATCCTGTGGGTGAACCTGGTGACAGACGGCCTCCCGGCGGTGGCGCTCGGCCTCGAGCCCGCGGAGCCCGACACGATGGCGCGACCGCCGCGCGCTCCCGACGAGTCGATCCTCGCCCACGGGCTCTGGCAGCACGCGATCTGGGTCGGCGCGCTGATGGCGGCGGTCGTGATCCCGTTGCAGGCGATCAGCCGCGCCGCCGACTGGCCGTGGCAAACGATGGTCTTCACGACCGTGGCGTTCCTCCAACTCGGACACGCGCTCGCGGTGCGCTCCGAACGGGAATCGTTCTTCCGTCTCGGCGTCGGGTCGAACCCGTGGCTCACCGGCGCGGTGCTCGTGAGCGTCGTGGCGCAGCTCGCGACGACCTACCTCGAACCGCTGCAACGCGTGTTCGACACCGAAGCGCTCGACGCGCCGCAGCTGCTCGTCGTGCTCGTCGCGTCGACCACGGTGTTCGTCGCCGTGGAGCTCGAGAAGCGGGTGCGCCGAAGGCGCGTGAGCTCAGGGGTGTGACGGCGCGGGCGCGGCACCGTCGATCTCGAGCAGCACGCGATCCTCGTAGCACCACCACCAGTCCTCGCCGGGCTCGTAGGAGCGCACGATCGGGTGGTCGGCCGCGTGCCAGTGCGCCGTGGCGTGCCGGTTCTTCGAGCTGTCGCAGCACCCGATGTGCCCGCATGCCATGCACATGCGCAGGTGCAACCACGAGTCGCCCGTGCGCAGGCAGTCTTCACACCCTTCGCTCGACGGGGTGACGTCGGTGATCGTGTCCAGGTGCGTGCAGCTGTCTGCCATGGTTCCTCGTGTCCTCGTCGGGTCGATGTCGTGGAGTGGGGATTGCCGCGTCACCAGCGTGAGCGGGATTCTTCGGCGAAGCCTTGGATCTCGGCGAGCTCGACGCGTTCGCCGGCGTCGGTGACGACGACGCCGGACCACGTGCCGAACACCTGGTGGGTCTCGGTCCCCATGATGCCGATCTCGGTCTTGGAGTGCTTGTCGTAGCGAGGGTGCAGCACGAGCGAGAGCTGGCCGCCGGGATCCTGCACGGTCCACGGCCGCAGCGGCTCGTCCCAGTCGTAGTCCCACACGAGCTCGGCGCCGAGCTTCGTGAGCACGCCGTCGAGCAGCACGCCGTTCTCGGTGAAGCCGGTACCAACGGTCCACTTCCCGCCGAGCTGCAGCCCGACGACGGACGCGCCGCCCCGCACTCGTCCGGCACCGCCGCCCCAGTTCCACCGCGTGCGGTACGGCCAGCGCCCGCGCCCGACGTCGAGCACGCCCCACGCGTCGGTGCCGCCGCGCGCGGCGCCGAACGTCCACGTGCGGTCACCCACGACGAGCTCGCCGTGCGCGGGTCGGGCCTGGTGCTTCGACGTGAACTGGAACCGCCGATCGGTCCACGGGATCACGACGTTGAGCGACTCGTGCGCGTCGGGGAGCTCGACGGTGGCGTCGAGGCGACCGCGCCGGCCGTCGCGCTCGCGCCACGACGCGACGAGATGGGTCGCGCCGTCGGGAGCGTCGGAGATGTCGAGCTCGAAGTTGCGTCGCGCGACCCGCAACGGCGCGGTCGCGGGGACGTCGGGGAGCGAGAAGCCGCGCGCACCGGGCACCGAGATGCCGCGCCCGCCGTGCACCGCGGTCGTGAGGTCGACCCACCACACGTCGGCGAGGCCGAGGTAGTCGACGTCGGCGTAGACGCTCGACACGACGAGGTCGCCGGCGAGGATCGCCCAGTAGTCCCAGCGCTTCGTGCGCCCCCACACGCCCTGCAGGTTGGCACGGTGCAGCGGTCGGCGCGACCACCCCCGAGCAGCGGGATTCAGCGTGTACCCGTCGGGGAGCGCGAGGTCGACGGGTTCCCGCAGCTCCGGCTCGTGGGTGCTCACCCCCGCAGTCTGGCGTACTCGCTGACCACGTCGACGAACGCGTCGAACGCGGGCTGGTCGTCGACCACGGCGGCGACGATCCGGTCGGGTCGCACGAGCGCCGTCGCCGCACCCGCCTCGACCACGCGTGCGAGCGGGAACGGGAACGCCGAGACGTCGAGCGCTGCCGCACGCGGACCGACGAGCGCGAAGCCGTCGCCGAGGCGGTCGTCGGCGCCGGGCCGGCCCTGCGGGAGGGTGCGCCCCACGTGGGTGCCGGAGACGCCGGGCCGGACGACCAGCCCAGCGCCGATGGCGGGCATCCCCTGCTGCTCCACGGGACCGGCACCACCACGGATCGCCTCGTCGCGCGCGGCCGCGACATCGGGATCGGTCGTCTGGATGATGCCGCCGAGCGTGACCGCGAGGTCGGTGATCGCCCGTACGTGCGGCTCGCGCTCCTGCTGGTACGTGTCGAGCAACGCGTCGCTCGCGACGCCGTCGAGGACGAGGTCGAGCTTCCACGCGAGGTTGCGGGCGTCGCGGATACCCGCGCACATCCCCTGCCCGAGGAACGGCGGCATCTGGTGCGCGGCGTCGCCGGCGAGCAGCACGCGACCGTCGCGCCAGCGCGTCGCGAGCAGCGCGTGGAACGAGTACACCGCGGCGCGGATCACGTCGACGTCGCGCCCCACCGTGACCCACGGGGAGAGCAGCTCCGCGATGCGTTCCGGCTGCAACACCGCGTCGGCGGTGTCGTCGTCGAGCAGCATGACCTCCCAGCGGCGGTGCTCCCCCACCGACGGCACGAACGTCGCCGGGCGCGCAGGATCGCAGATCTGGTGGACGCGGTCGGGCAGCGCGCACGTCGCGTCCGGGCGCAGCATCGTGTCGACGACGAGCCAGGGTTGATCGAAGCCGGAGTCGTCGAGCGCGATGCCGCGGTGCTTGCGCACGATCGAACGGGCGCCGTCGCAGCCGACGAGCCACTTGGCGGCGTACGTGCGTCGGGCGCCCGACGCGAGCGCGACCGTGTCGAGCTCGACGCCGGACTCGGACAGGCGCAGATCGCACACCTCGGTGCCGAGACGCACCTCGACCTCGGGATAGCGCTCGACGCCGCGACGCAGCACCCGTTCCAACTCGGGCTGGTAGAAGAGGTAGCCGGCGTCCCAGCCGTCGCGCAGATCGCGATCCGCGCGGTCGAACCCGAAGATGCGCTCCCCCGCCGCGTCGACGAAGTCCATGCCGAGCACGGGCGTGACCGCGGCGACGAGCTCGTCGGCGAGTCCGAGGTGTTGGAACACACGCATGATCTCGCCGTCGAAGTGCGCGGCGCGCGGCAGGTGGTACACGTCGGTGGCCGCCTCGAGCACCACCGTGGAGCGCCCGCTCCGGCCGAGCAGGTTCGCGAGCACCGCGCCGACCGGGCCGAGGCCGACGATCGCG
>DASUMP010000010.1:0-4787 GCA_036277635.1 Acidimicrobiia bacterium
CAGTGGATGATGTTGCTGCGCTCGACGCAGCGGCGCGTCTCGTCGTCGGTGAAGCCCGCGAACGCGTGGATGTCGGCCGAGATCTCGTGCAATGCCCGAGCGATCTCGGAGCCGTACTCGTTCGGGTCGGCGAGGATCCCGCTCGTCACCGCCCCTTCGTTCGCGAGCACCTGCGCGATGCAGCGCGGCAACGCGGGTGCGCCGGTGTCGGGGTCGGTGGCGCCGCCGAGCCCCTCGAGCGGCGAGTCGGGCGGCACGAAGTTGATGAGCGGGATCAGGTAGCCCGCCTCCGCGCTGTTGATGTTGCGGTCGGCGTAGGTGCGCTGGCCCATGCGCAGGTAGAGCGACAGAAGGTGCGGCTCGCACGCGCCGAACATCACGCGGATCCCGAGGTGTTCAGTCAGCGCCTTCGCCCCGTCGAGCAGCTGGTCCAACGTCGGCGTGCCGCGCAGCTCGGGCCGCACCATCAACCGTTCGCCGATCCCCATCACCGCCTCCGGCAGCTCGGCGAGGAACGGGTCGAGCCGGTACTGGAGCCGCTGGCGCTCCGAGAACCCGGCGTCGCCGCCCCACGTGAGGCGCCCCGTCGCGACGAGTCGCCCGTCGCGATGGCCGGCGAACACCCAGCTGTGCGCGTCTTCGGGGTCGCTGAGCTGGCGCCGCTCGTGATCCGCCGTGTCGCGGTAGCGGCCCATCTCCTCGACGTACACCTCGTACCGCAGCCCGAACACCTCGGCGAGCTCCGCCTCGGTCTCCGCGCGCGTCACTGTGAGTTCCATCCGCCCATCGTGGCCCATGACGAGGCGCGGTGCACCGCCCGGTGTGATCGGAGCCCGATCAGTGCGACCCGACCGCCGCGAGAGCGTCGAGGTCCGCCGCGGCGGCGACCATCCGTTCAATGTTGGCCACGGTGATCGCGGTGCCGTAGTTCTCGGGCGGCGTGATGAGCCAGCCGATGACCAGTCCCCAGATGACTGCTCGTCGGCACCACTCCCACGCTTCGTCGACGGTCGGCACGTCGGCGACGCCGTGACCGGCGAGCTCGGCCAGGTAGTGCTCCACGAGGCGGAGCTGCTCGGCGCGCCGTGTGTCGGTCGGCAGCGCAGTGCAGATCAGGTAGATCACGTCGTGCGCGAAGCATCCACGCACTTGGAGCTGCCAATCGAGGAGTCCGCCCGTTCCGTCGGGCAAGAGGTACGTGTTCGCGATGTGCGTGTCGCCGTGCAAGAGGGTCTCGGGCGCCGTGGCGAGCAGGGCCTGCGACGCGGCGAGCGCGCCCCACAGCTGATCGAGATCGGCTCCGAGCGGCGCGATGAGGTCCGCCTTGAACTGGTGGCGGCGCACCTGGTCGCGAACGATCTCGAGCCCGTGACGCTCGAAGATGTGCGCCATCCCACCGCGGCTCGGAGTCGCCACCCAGGCGAGGTCCCGAGCGAAGCGGTCCGACGACCAGAACCGGCCGTGGAGTCGAGCGAGCTGCGTGAGGACGGCGGCAACCTCGTCGACCGTGACGAGCTGTGTGGCATCGGGAAAGCGCGCGTGGCGCGCGGTGAGGTCTTCGAGCAGCACACCGAACTGGTTCGTGACCGGATCGAACGTGGCGGCGTACGCGTGCGGCGTCTCGACGTCGAGCTGCGGACGGATCTCGTTGTAGAAGCGGACCTCGGTCTCGTACATCTCCCCCGGCGCGTGGGGAGACAGCAGCATCGTCTTCAGCACCATGCGACCGGGAAGGCCACCGTCAGCGCCGGGCGCGTAGGTGAGGTCGAGCACGATGCGATCGGCCGTCGAGGCGACGCCTTCGCCGCACCGCTTGACCGACACGAGAGACACCGTCGCGACATCCACACCGGGGTGCCGAGTCGCGAGCGCGCGCGTGAGCAGCTCGGGAGTCAGACCGTGCGGGTCGGCGGGGAACAGCGCGACGCTCACCGCGTCAAGGACGCTCGCACGAGCGCGGCGAAGCGGCCGCCGCTCAGATCGTGGGTCTGCTCCCGTCGCTTCGAGAAGCGCCAGCCCGACGCGGTTCTCACGTAGCTGTCGTGGTAGACCGCGCTCACGTCCATGAGCTCCTCGACGCCTTCCCATTCGAGGCCGTGACGAGCGAACACGTGCACCGAGCCGGTCGCGGTGTCGGGCCCGGTGAACTCGATGCGCTGCGTCGAGATGGAGTGCATCGACCAGGCGAACATCGCCATCGCGCCTTCCATCCAGGCCGCGACCTCCGCCGGCGTGCCCGCGATCCCGCCCGCAGATCGGTAGTCGATCAACGCGTCGGGCACGTACAGGTCCTCGAACGCCCGCCAGTCCTTCTCGTCGACTGCGTACGCATACGCGATCGCGAGCCGCTCGATACGGGCACGGTCTTCGAATCGCTCGTCCTCCACGGGCGACAGCATCGCGCCGCAGCCCGAGTTCCCGCGCCGAGCGCGGTCGGCTCTGCGCGTCGGCGAACTCCGGGTCGACGCTCCTGAAATCGTTTGTCCACGGGTGCCGGCCCGAGCCGGAACGTAGGCTCACGTCGTGGGCGAGCGAACTCGCGACGTCGTGGTCGTCGGTGGCGGACACAACGGCCTGGCGTGCGCGGCGTACCTCGCGCGTGCGGGCCTCGACGTCGTCGTGCTCGAGCGTCGCGACGTCCTCGGTGGGGCGGCCGCCACCGAGGAGATGTGGGACGGGTACCAGATCTCGAGCGCCTCCTACGTCGTGTCGTTGATGCCAGACCGCGTGGTCGCCGAACTCGAGCTCGAACGGTTCGGTTACGAGGTGTCGCTCATCGCGCCCGACTACTTCGTCCCGTTCCCCGACGGCAGCTCACTGACCCTGTGGGGTGACGTGCGCCGCGACGTCGACGCGATCGGCAGGCTGAACAAGGCCGACGCCGACGCGTACGCCGAGTTCGACGCCTACTTCGAGCGGATCGCCGGCTTGATGCGCGAGCTGCTGTTCGTGATCCCGCCCAATCTCCGGCTCGGAGACGTGGCGCGGTGGCTGCGGACGCTCGCCCGCCTCCGCGACTGGACCGGTCGCGAGGTCCACGACCTCATCCGCCTGTTCACGATGAGCGCGAGCGACTTCCTCGACGAGTGGTTCGTCGACGACCGTGTGAAGGGCGCGCTCGCCACGCAAGCGATCATCGGCGCGTGGTGCGGACCGATGACACCGGGCTCCGCCTACGTCCTGATGCACCACTGGATCGGAGAGGTCGCCGGCCACTCCGGCGCATGGGGGTGGGTGAAGGGCGGAATGGGCGCGCTCTCCGTCGCGATCGCGCAGTCGGCGCAAGCGGCCGGCGCCGAGATCCGCACCGGCTGCGCGGTCGACCGGATCGCAGTGAACGAGCACGGCCGCACCGTCGGTGTCGAGCTCGGCGACGGCTCGTTCGTCCCGGCGCGCCAGGTCGTCTCCGGCGCCCACCCCGTCACGACCTACCTCGACCTGGTCGGACGCGACCACCTGCCGCCCGATGTGGTCCGCGACGTGGAGCGGATCCGCACGCGCAGCGGGAGCGTGAAGGTGAACCTCGCGCTGTCGCAGCTGCCGACCTTCACCGCGTGGGACCAGGACGGTGCCGTGCACCGCGGCCTCGTGGCCGTCTCGCCGTCGATGCACTACCTGGAACGAGCCTTCGACGACGCCAAATACGGGCGGCCGAGCGAGCACCCCTACGTCGAGGCGATGTTCCCGACCGCGCACGACCCCGGGATCGCGCCCGAGGGAAAGCACGTCATGCTGGCCTTCACGCAGTACTTGCCGTACGACACGCCGAACACCGAGGAGACCCGTGCAGCGTGGGCCGCGAAGATCATCGACACGCTCGGCGCGTACGCACCCGGGCTCGACGCTTCGGTCGAACACGTCGAGGTGCTCACGCCGAAGGATCTCGAGGACCGCTTCGGACTGCTCGGCGGAAACATCATGCAGGGTGAGATGACACCCGACCAGATGTTCTCGTTCCGACCGATCCCGTTCTACGGCGACTACCGCACCCCGATCCGCGGCCTCTACCTGTGTGGTGGGGGAACGCACCCGGGCGGCGGCGTGATGGCGGTGCCGGGTCGCAATGCGTCACGCGTCGTCGCGTACGACGCCCGCATGGGGCGCGCCACCGAGCGAGTCGAGCGCAGCATCGAGAAGGTCCGCGCCAGGTTCGACCGGAGCAGCACGTGAGTCAGTTCTTCGAACTCGCGCGCGACCTGCGGCTCGCCCCGTTCTGGATGCCGTTCACGATCTGGCCGGGAAGGGACGGCGTGACCCTCACCGACGACGGCCGCTTCGTCGCGACGTTCGGACCGGTGCGGCTCGAGACGCCGCTCGACAACGTCGCCGACGCGCACGTGACGCGCGGCTATCGATGGTGGACCGCCGCCGGCGTCCGCTTGTCCGGCGCCGACGACGGCCTGACCTTCGGGACGAACGCGGACGCGGGTGTGTGCGTGCACTTCCACGAGAAGGTTCCGAGCCGCCTGCGCAGGTCCGGTCACTCCGCGGTGACCGTGACCGTCGCCGACCTCGACGGGCTCTGCCGCGCGCTCGACCGCACACAGAGCTAGGGACACGGCGAATCGCGTGTCGCCAGGCGCGGTTCAGGTCTGATCCGAGCGTGGGCCCACGTCGACGTCGACGTGAACAGCATCGGGGTCGGCCGCATGGCGGGCGACCATGAACCGGTGCGGCCCCGCGGCCGGGACCCATTCGTGGCGCGTCGCGTCGCGCGTCGCCAGGCGCGCCGTGGGCACCTCGATCCGGAACGGCGCCTCGGCGCCCGCCACCACTTCGACGCGCGC
>DASUMP010000011.1:0-14495 GCA_036277635.1 Acidimicrobiia bacterium
GTCTTCGTCGAGTCGCAACCGCAGCTTCTCCAGCCGCAGCGCGGCGGCGTCGAGGCCGCGTCCGGAGAGCACGTGCGAGAGCCCGGTGGCGTCGACCCCTTCGCCGCGGGTGCGCGGGTCCTGGGGGAGGTAGCCGAACGCGGCGGGACGTTGGATCGTGCCGGCGATCGGTGCTTCGAGTCCGCCGAGCACCCGCAGCAGCGAGGTCTTGCCGGCCCCGTTGCGCCCGACGAGTCCGACCTTATCGCCGGCCTGGAGGGTGAACGTGGCATCGAGCGTCGTGACGCGCCCGCCCACCTCCACTGTCACGTTCCGGACCTGCAACACGGCGCCATCGTCGCGCGCGCCGCGCGCGACGCCGGGCAGGGCGTCAGGGCTCGACGAGCGCGCCGAGGCTCCGGGCGATCGGCCACGCGCCGCTCGACGTGTTGGAGACCACCGTCGCCGTGATCTGCCGATCGGGATCGTGGACCGACCGGAACGAGACGCCGGCGTCGCTCCCTTCGAGGATCAGCGCGTTCGTGGTCGCGTGCAACCACACGCCCAGCCCGTAGCGCATCGACAAGGAGGGCACCTCGCTACGAGGACGGAGCATCTCGGCCACGGACGCGGGCGAGACCACGTGTCCGCTCAGGAACGCGTGCCACAGCGCGTGCACGTCGGCGACCGTCGTGTACGCGCCACCGTCGCCGCTCCCGCGCACGGGGAGGTGGAACACGTTCGTGCGCGTCGCGTCGCCATCGAGATACCCGATCGCGGCGGTACCCGGGAGCTCGTCGGAGCGCTCGAACGACGTGGCGGTCATCGCCGCTGGTCCGCACACCAGTCGATCAACGAGATCGTGGAACGGCGTGCTCGCGGCGCGCTCGGCGACGAGCGCGAGCACGACGTAGCCGCCGTTGCAGTAGGAGAAGCGCTCCCCTGGCGAGAACTTCATCGGATGCCCGTCGAGCACGGCGAGGTAGTCCTCGGTGTCGGCGAGGTGGTGGACCGGGACCGGCATCAGGTAGTCGTCGACACCCGGGTCGAGGTCCTCGTCGAGGTAGTCGCCGATGCCCGAGCGGTGCGCGAGGAGGTGCTCGAGCGTGACCGCGGGGTCGATCGACGGCAGATCGCCGCCGAGCACGGACCGCGCGGCCGTCTCGAACGAGAGCATGCCGCGCTCGATCAGGGCGACCACGACGAGCGCCGTCAGCAGCTTCGAGCCGCTCGCGACCGCGAACCGCGTCTCCACGGTGTTGGCGACGCCGAGGCGCCGATCGGCGAGCCCGTACGCCTCGGCCCGCACGCCACTTTCGGCATCGTCGATCCGCACGACTCCCGAGAAGCTCGTGTCGTGCGCCTGACGGTCGATCGTCTCCCAGTCCACGACTCAGGCGTCGCGGCGGGTCACGGCGTTCCCCCACTCGTACCCGGGGCTCCCCGCTTGCTGCCATTCGCCCATGAACTCGAAGAAGGCGGCGCCGAAGGGATCCTCGTCGCGCATCGGCATGCTGGCGCGCCGCACGGTCCAGTCGAGCGGCGCGAGCTCGACCGCGCGATCGAGGTGGCGCCGAGCCGCCTCGTTCCGCCCCGATCGACGCAGGTACGCGCCGAGACGGCGTTCGAGCCGCGCGGTCACGTCGTTCGCGTCGACCTGCGGGACCAGCCGGGCCACGTCGGCGGCCGGCATCGGCGCGTCGCCGCTGCGCACCCACGCCCGGAGCGCGTCGTGGTGCAACGAGGAGTCGATGCCCGTGAAGTCGCGCCACATGTCGTCGGCGGGCGTGATGTCGGGCGGGCGTACGATCCGGTCGTCCTCGTCGATCCAGATCGCGGTCGGGATGTTCAGGATCCCGTAGCGCTCCGCCACGACGTGGTCGGGGTCGATCACCACCGGGTAGGTGGGCGCGGCGACCTCGACCCACTCCCGAGCGGCGTCAGCTTCGTCGAGCGCGACCGACACCACCGTGAACCCGTGTGGCGCCAGCTCGTCGTGCAGTGCCTGCCACCCGGGCAGGTCGTAGCGGCAGCCTCACCACGACGCCCACGTCGTGAGCACCTTCTTCTTGCGCCCGATCGCCGAGAACGTGAACGGCTCACCCGAGAGCGTCGGAAGGGTGAAGTCGGCGGCGTCGGTGGTGGGCGGTGGCGGCGCGGCCGACGCGTGCTCGGCGAGGGCGGCGACGAGCTCGTCGGTGTCGATCGCCGCGGGGAGGCGGAGTGCCGCGACGACCCGGTGGAGATCGAGACGCCCGCCGGGCGCGACCGCGTCGACGTCGCGCACGGGGATGCACACCTCGTCGCGGCACAGTCCTTCCGGACGCAACGTCCAGCCCGTCGCGCGCGCGAAGCCGTCGGGATCGACGAGCAGACGATCGTCGTCGCGGCGCGCGTCGATCGCCGTCTCGCGCCCACCGACGAGCAGGGTGACCGTCGTCATCGGGGCGCCGCGGGCGCGACCAGCGGCCACGGGCGCTCGCGCTCGACGAGGAGCGCGAGGTCGAGCAGCCACGCCTCCCGGTGGTGGGGCGCGAGCACCTGCAACCCGATGGGGAGCCCATCGTGTTCGCCGATCGGGATCGAGATCGCCGGGTTGCCATAGGTGTTCGACGGGATGGTGAGCGCGCCGTTGTTGCCGGGCCCGGTGTCGACGTCGCCGACGCGGGTCCGCATCGGCCCCTCGGCGGCGAACGCGACGTCGGGGTTCGTCGACGCGATCACGAAGTCGACGTGGTCGAACAGGTCGGCCATCGCTTCGTTCAAGGCGATGCGACTCGCTTCGATGCGCACGCGCGACTGGAGGTTGTAGGCCTTCTCCGCGATCTTCAACCCGAACGCGATCTCGAGGGTGAGGTCGTCGGCGCAGTCGGGGTAGAGGTCGCCGAGGTCGTGACGGATCTCGGACAGACCTGCGAGCGCCCACTCGAACGAGAGCTCCGGGAGCTTCACCGGGTGGTCGACGATCTGCAGCCCGGCGTCGCGCGCGAGCTGCTCGCCGTGCTGCTGGACCGCGGCGACGAGTGCGGGGTGCACGACCGCGGCGCCGAGGTCGGGAGCGATCGCGACGCGCTTGCCGCGCAGGTCGTACGTGCCGAGCCCGGCTTCCCAGCCCTCGACGCGCGGCAACGACAGCGGGTCGCGCGGATCGAAGCCGTTCGTGATGTCGAGCCAGCGCGCGGTGTCGCGCACCGATCGCGCGAGGCAGCCGGGGACCGCGGTGACGTTGCCGAGGTAGTTGCGCGGACCCTTCGGGATGCGGCCATACGTGTTCTTGAGCCCGAGGGTGCCGGTGAAGCCCGCGGGGATGCGGATCGACCCACCGCCGTCGCCGCCCGACGCGATCGTGACGAGCCCGCCCGCCACCGCGGCGGCGGCGCCACCGGATGAGCCGCCCGGGGTGCGGTCGAGTGACCAGGGGTTGCGCGTCGCGCCGTGCAGCTTCGTGTACGTGACGTTGATGCCGGCGAACTCGCTCGCCGTGGTCTGCCCGACGAGGACCGCACCCGCACCACGCAAGCGCGTGACCTTCGTCGAGTCGTGGTCGGCGATCCGGTCCTTGAACGGGAGCGACGCTTCGGTGTCGGGCCACCCCGCGACGGAGTCGGTCTCCTTGATCGGGATCGGCACACCGCCGAAGGGCAGCGTCACGTCGGCGCCGCGAGCGGCGGCACGGGCCGCGTCGACGTCGAGGTACGAGAACGCGTTGAGCTCGGACGCGTCGATCGCAGCGAGGGTCGCGTCGAGCTCGTCGAGGGGGCTGTGCTCGCCCCGTCGGTACGCGTCGACGAGTGAGCACGCGTCGCCAGCCCACGGTTGATCGGTCATCGGTCGGTGGTCCCCCCTGCGCGTCGAGCGGCGCGCGAACTGGGTGATCGTACCGGCGGGTCCGAGCGAGTGCCCCGGCGCCGCTCCAAGACCTCGACCAACGCGTCGGCACCGAGGAGCACCACGGCGAGCCACGCGAGCGATCTCGCCCGCGGGAAGAACGTGGGCCACTCGAACACCGGTGGAAGGTCGTAACGGATCTGGTTGCGCACGATGTACACCGCGGCGAGGGCGACGAGGCCGGCGGGCAGCACCGTGAGGATCGAGCGGCCGTGACGCGTCCGGACCGTCGCGAGCACGGCCGCCGCGACGACCGCACCCGCCCACGGTGCGACGACGATCGCCGCGGCAGTGCCGCCCACGAGCGGCCCGATCACGGACGCGCCCCGCGCGAGCGGCGCAGAACCCACGAACGGCGAACGCAGCGTGACGCGCGCGTCGATCGGAGCGAGCTCGGGCAGGCGTTGGCGGCGCGTCGCCACCACGATCCCGACGCACAACAGGACGGCGAGCGCGGAGATCGCGAGCGCGAACCACACCCGTCGCTGCGGGGTCCACTCCATCGTCACGGTCGCGGCGTCCCGCTCGCCGAGATCGACGTACCAACCGTTCGCATAGCCGTCGACCAAGCGCGGCGACCCGAGCGACCCTCCGCCCGCGAGCGTCGCTCGCCACCCCGTGCTGTGGCTCTGCCCGAGCACCAACCAGAACGGCTCCGACGCCCCCGTGATCTCCACCTCGGTGCGGGTCCTCCCCGCGCTCGTGACCCGCACCACCGGCACGTCGACATCGGGTGAGCCGAGGTCGGTGACTTTCCCGTCGACGATCGGGAGGCCCCGGCGTCCGCCCGCCGAGGACGCCAGCACGATGCGATCGACGTCGAGGCCGGTCACGCGTCCCGGTGCCGTGCGCAGCTCGTGGGTCCCCGCGCCGAGCGTCGCCTCGACCCGCCCGCACGGCTCGATCAGCAGTGGCCGGCGGGCGAGGGCGTCGTCGGTGCGACCGGTGACGCGCACCGGGAACGGATCCCCGTCGACGGTGACGAGGTCGCCACGGCACGGCGTTCGCAGTTCCTCGGGCACCGGTGCGACGCTCACTCCGGCGATGCCGAGCTCGCGCACGCCCGCGGGCAACACCTGGGGGGCGTCGGTGTAGAAGCTCGGTGCGCGGCGTTCCGCGACCGCGACGATCGACACGCGGATCCGGTCGGCTCGCAACGCCGGGAACGTCACGGTCCGGACCCCCTCGGCGTCCGCAGCGGGGACATCGATCTCGTGCGCCGCGCCGCCGCCCTCGACGCGCAGTCGGGTCGGTACCGAGTGACGCGAGTCGTCGATCAGCTGGAGCTCGAGACGATCGACACGGGTCGGCGCCGGGAGCGCGACCTCCACCCACTCGCCCACGACCGCGCCGATCGGGCTCTGCCACGCGGTGTCCGGGTCACCGTCGAGCGCGTGTGCGGGAAGGCACCGCGCGCATCCCGGCAGCGAGCGCGACGCCGTCGCGGTCACGCCTCCCGACCGGCCGAGGAGCTCGTCGAGCGTCGCCGACGGCGCGTCGGCGGTGAGTCGCGCCTGCGCCGTGACGCTGAACGCACGCGCGTCGGGCAGGCGCAGCTCGCGGACGAGCGCGACCTCCTCGTCGCTGCGGGGCGGCACCTGCTGCGAACGCAGTCGCGTCATCACCACCACGAGCGGGTGCGCGAGCGCCTCGTCGCCGAACTGCTCGAGCAGCGCGCGGGGCAGCCGCACCACCTCGTCGACCTGCACGTCACGCGCCGAACCCTCCGGACGCACGCGGATCTCCGCGAACCCGACCGAGTTCGCCGGTCCGATGTACGTGGGACGCCCGTAGTTCGTCGCCGAGATCCGCACCTCGAGACGTCGGAACGCGCGCATCGGGAACGAGATGCGCTGACCGTCGGCCGCGCGGCTCGATCCGTCGAGCGCGACAGTGAGGGGATCGCCGCCGTCGAAGCGCAGCTCGACCTCGGTGATGAAGCGGTCCTGCGGACCGGTGAGGAGCTGCACGAGCTCCACGTGGTCGCTCCGCACGCGCTCTTCCAGCTCGACGCTGATCCGCTCCCCCACCGCCTCGGCGAACGCCGCGGTCTTCCACGCCGTCGTGAGGTCGCCGTCGAACGCGCGCGCGGCGCGGTCTTCGGGCGTGAACGTGATCGGGTTCCCGTACGACGACGCGACCACGCGACGGACACCGCGTTGCACCACCGACGTCGACGAACGCGGCGGCGCGTCGGGGAACACCGGGAGGCGAGCGTCGCCGTCGGCTTCGGCGAGCGGCCGTTCGCCGCGTGCCTCGGTGTGGCCGGTGTTGTCGCGCACCGTGGTCCAACGCCGAGCCCGACGCCGGTTCGTGTCGGTGAGCACGAGCACCGCGTCGTCGCCGGCGAGGCGCCGGAGCGCCGCCGTCTCGTCGGTGCCGAACGATGCCGACTGGACGACGACACGGTCGTGGTCGAGCAGCCCGGCCTCGGCGAGGTCGACGAGACCCTCACCGTCGCCCGCGACGACGAGCGCGCCCCGTGCGGTTTCGGCCCGCACGATCGACCAGGGGTCCTCGACCTCGTGCACCGCGACGGGCGGCGGCGCGCCGTCGTCGACCAAGTAGTCCCGCTCGTCGACGAAGCGACCGCCTGACCCCGACGCGAGCGGGCCGAACGTGGCGGCGAGCGCGATGCCGTCGACGTCGTCGCGCAGCGAGGCCGCGAGCTGCGCGGGGGCTGGCGTGTTGAACCGGCCGTACTCGAGGTCGTTGCGCAACACCACGTCGCCGACGCCGAGGCGACGGAGCAACGCGGCGAGACCGCTCGGGTCCTCGACGCCCTCCTGGAACCGCCGGTCGAGTGCGTTGAGCAGGTCGGCGGTGCCCGGCGTCCCGTACGGGATGAGCTCGCGCGCCACGTAGGGACGGTCGATCAGGCCCGGCGTGATGGGATCGACGGTGTTGCCCCACGTGTACGAAGCGAAGTCGGATCCCGGCAGCTCGAGCACGCGCGTGTCGTGGCCGCGCGCGTCGAGGAACTCCGCCGCGTCGTCCCAGTACTGGGGGATCTCCTCGGGTCGCTGGAGGTTCTCGCCGTAGTAGCTGCCGTCGTAGAGCGCGGGGAAGGACGCGACGAGCAGCGCGGCGACCACGGCGGGCACGGCCCAGGCGACGCGTCCGCGTCGTCGGCGCCGGAGTGCGTCCATGCCCACGTCGACACCGCGCCCGAGCAGCACCGCCAGCGCCAGCGTCACGAGCGGGATCGCGCGGCCGGTGCTGCGCAGCGCGAGACCGGCGGTCGACGACGTCGCGAACGCCTTGAACACCGAGCCGAGCGGCGTGGGGTCGTCGTACGGGTGCGCACCCACCGCGATCACGACACCGGTGACGGCGAGGAACACGAAGAAGGCCCGGTGGCGCCAGCGGATGACGCCGGCCGAAGCCAGCGCGAGCACCGCGAGCCCGTAGCCGGCGAGGATCACGACCGGGCGCTGCGTGTAGCTCGACGCGGCCTCGATCCACGGGCCGAGCCGGTCACGGCCGTAGAAGAACCAGTACCCGAGGCCGCGCAGCACCTCGTTCGGCATCGAGGTGCGGGCGACGGCGCGCACGGTCTCGGTGTACTGCAAGACGTTGATCCCGTAACCGCTCTGCAGCGAGAGCCCGGCGATCCACCACGCCGATGCCGCGGTCGTGAGCACGCCGATGCGCGCCGTCGTCGCCGCCGCCCGCTGCCACGTGACTTCGCGCGTGCCGAACGTGGCCCAGAGCACCCACGCGACCGGTGCGACGCCGGCGAACAGCAACGCCGTCGCGTTCACGCCTCCGATCACCTGGACGAGCAGAGCGAACAACGCCGGATGTCGCCACCCCCCACTGCGCAACGCGCGGATCGTCAACGCGAGCATCCACCCGAGCGCGGCCCACGGGAGCAAGATCACCGAGATGCGCGCCGAGTAGTGGAGCGCGTACGGACTGAACGCGTACGTTGCCGCCGCCACCGCCACGCCGACGCCACGTACGCCGAGGGTGCGCAACAGGAACACGACGCCCGCGGCGGCGGCGAACACGATCGTGCCGAGCCAGACGCGCTGCGCGACCCAGTCGGGGACGCCGAGGGTGTCGAGGAGCCAGTAGTACGGCCCCATCGGGAAGAGGTAGCCGATGGTCTGGTGGGTGACGGTGCCGAGACCGACGTTGGGATCCCACATCGACGCGGCCCGTCCGAGGAGCCGGCCCGGGTCGAGGTACAGGTACGACTTCGTGTCGGCGGCGACCTCCCCCGGCGCGCTGAGCAGCGGGGGCAGGTACGCCGCCACGGCGAGGGCCGCCCACGCCAGCACGCGCTCACGGCGGCGCGTCACCGGGCCGCCGCCGTGCGGGTCGGGCGCCGTCACCGCCGCGCGTGGCGGCTCGTCTGACGCGCGAGCACGTCGAGCGTCCGGTACGCCGTCGCTCCCCACGTGAAGCGCGCTGCGTGTTCGCGCGCCGCCGCTCCGAGGCGCTGGCGAACGGCATCGTCGGCGAGCACGCGCGCGAGCGCGCTCGCGAGCTGTTCGGGGTCGTCGACGAGGAGTCCGGTCCGCTCGTGCACGATCGCGTCGGCGTGACCCGCGATCCGCGTCGCGACCGCCGGCGTCCCGCAGGCGGCGGCTTCCGTGATCGTCATCCCCCAGCCCTCGTGCGCCGACGCACTCGCCAGAACCCAGGCCCGCCGGTACACGTCGACGAGCTCGTCGTCGGTGAGACGGCCCGGGAGCGTGAGCCACTCCGAAGCGTCGTGGTCGCGGATTCGGCGTTCCAGGGCCTCGCGTTCGTACCCGTCGCCCACGATCACCGCGCGCAACGTCGGCATCCGCTCCCGCACGGTCGCGAGCGCCTCGACGAGGAGATGGAACCGCTTGACCGGCACGAGACGACCCACGGCGACCACGAGCGGCGTCGCCGACCGCTCGCCGCCGGGCGCAAACCGCGGATCGACACCCGGAGGAACGACGGTGACGCGCGACGCGCGGAACCCCAGGTGTTCCACGAGCTCCCGCTTCGACGACTCCGACAGCGTGACGATCGGGGTGCGCCGGTAGAGCGGCGGTGCGACGCGCGCCTCCACGAACGCGCCACCTCGTGCGAGGCGGGGCGGCAACGTCATGTGCCACATGCTCGAGTGCCAGTGGTGCAGCCACGCGGCGCGCGGGCCGCGTGCCCACACGGGCGAGAACCACGGCATGCCGTTCCAGATCTCGACGAGCGCATCGCGCTCGCCGTGCCATCCCATGAGCTCGCTCACGACCGCGCGAGGGAACACGAGGTAGCGCCCCGCCTTGCGGATCACCCGGTAGCCGTCGCGCCACACCACCGACGGGTGGCCCGCCGCGTACGACGTGCGCATCGTGACCTCGATGCCCGCCTGACCCCACAGCCCCGCGACCGTCGACGCGTGCACCTCCGAACCGCCGGCCTCCGGATCGTCGAGGTCGCGCCAGGCCAGCAGGTTCACGCGCCGGATCGCCGAGCGCGCCGCGAGATCCCCCAGCTTGTCGACCACCTCGGACGGGGCCGGCTCGTGCGGTTCGCTCACGCGCGGCACACCTCGGGTCGGCGGATGCCGGAGTCTAGGCAGGCCGCGGCGCGGCTCCCAGATACGCTCGGCGCTCCGGTCACGCCCGAGCGGAGCCCGATGTGAAGCTCACCGGTGAACGTCCGCTCGAGGGCGTCACACCCGATTCGCTGCTCGCACTGCACGACGCGGGATACCGCGAGATCGCTGCCCGCCTCGGCGCGGGCACCGTCCTCGACGTCGGCTGCGGCGTCGGCCACGAGACCAACCGCCTCCGAGCCTCCGACCGGCTCGTCGTCGGCGTCGACTACCACGCGCCCACCGCAGTCCTCGCCGCGCGCGAGTTCGCGGCCCCCGGCGCCTGCGCGTTCGCGACGTGCGACGGTGCGCGCCTCGCGATCCGCGACCGCAGCGCCGACTACGTCTGCTCGTCGCACATCATCGAGCACTTCACCGATCCCGAGCGCCACGTCGCCGAGCTCGCGCGGGTCGTGCGTGCCGACGGGACCGCGTTCGTGATCACGCCGAACGCGCCCGCCGACTTCGAGAACCCGTTCCACGTGTACCTGTTCGAGGCTCCGCACCTCGCGTCGCTGCTCGCACTGTTCTTCCACGACGTCACCGTGCTCGGCCTCGAAGGCAGCGCCGCGTTGCACGCCGACTTCGCGACACGACGCGCGAGCGGTGAGCGCATCCTCCGCCTCGACCCGTTCGCGCTGCGGCATCGCCTCCCGCGACGCTGGTACGTGTGGGCCTACGAGCGCGCGCTCCCGGTCGTCTACCGGGTGCTGGGGCGCACGAGCGGCGTCGGTTCCGGTCTCGACGCGTCGCACCTGACGATCAGCGACGAGATCACGCCGACCACGCCGGTGCTCTTCGCCGTCGCCCGTCGCCCCCGCGCACGCGTCGATGCCGAGAACCACCCCGACGCGAGGTCGGGTCGTTAGCCTGCGATCCGTGCGCCCGCTCGTCATCGTCCCGACCTACATCGAAGCCGAGAACCTGCCGGAGTTCCTGCCGCGCGTGCGCGACGCGGTCCCCGAGGCCGACGTGCTCGTCGTCGACGACAACAGCCCCGACGGCACCGCCGACGTCGCCGAACGCGTCGGCGCCCAGATCGGCGGGCGCGTCGAGGTGCTCCGGCGACCGGAGAAACGCGGTCTCGGCAGCGCGTACCGCGCCGGGTTCGCGATCGGCATCGAGCGTGGCTACGACACGCTCGTCCAGATCGACGCCGACCTGTCGCACGACCCCGCGACGCTCCCCGCACTGTTCGCGGCGTCGGCTGCGGGCGCCGACCTCGTCATCGGGTCCCGTTACGTGCCCGGCGGCCAGATTCCCCACTGGCCCGCGTACCGGCGCGCCTTGTCGCGCTACGGCAACCTGTACGCGGGCCTCATGCTCCAGCACGGGGTGCGCGACTCCACGTCGGGGTTCCGCGTCTTCCGGGCCGACACGCTGCGAGGGATCGAGTACGACGACACGAAGGCGAACGGGTACCTGTTCCAGATCGAGCTCGCGTACCGCGTGTGGCTGTGGGGCGGACGTACGGTCGAGGTGCCGATCACGTTCACCGATCGGGTGCGCGGCCACTCGAAGATGTCGTGGCAGGTCGTCGCCGAGGAGATGGTGTCGGTGAGCTGGTGGGGTGTGCGCGACCGCGTGCGTCCGCACTGGCGGGGCGCCCGCCGGAAGCCGGGATACCGACTGCCGTCTCGTTCCGCCTGACCCGCGCTCGCGCCGGTCAGGAACGCCGGGCGCGCTCGGCCGCCGCGGCTTCGATCGCCGTGCGCGGCAGCACCGGCGCGTCGCGACCCGTCGTGTTCCCACCGTCTCGACGGTCGACGGACTCTTCGTGGTACTCGGCCTCGACGTTCACCGACCACACGTCGTGGTCGGCACCGAGGATGTTCTCGACTGCGAGCATCGCAGTGAGCATCGAGTGGTCTTGGTTGTTGTACTTGTGCATCCCGTTGCGCCCGACCGGGTGCACGTTCGGCGTGTTGGTGGCGATCCATGACCGCAGCGCGTCGACGTTGTCCTGGTACTCGTCGTCGTAGACGGGATAGGCCTTCGGCATCCGCACGACGTAACCGGCTTCGACCTTGTCGGCGGCGACGAGCCCGAGACGCGCGAGCTCACGAGTGCCGAGCGCGACGAGCTCGTCGTCGGGCATCGTCCAGGTGCCGTCGCCCTCGTTCACGAAGTACTCGAGGCCGAGGCAGGTGCGGCCCTCCTTCACCAGGTACGGCGACCACGAACCGAAGTTCTGGATGCGGCCGACCTGCACGCCCGGATCGTGGATGTAGATCCAGTTGTCGGGGAACGAGAACTCGGCAGGGACCACGAGCGCCACGGTGAGGAAGTCGCGATACGTGAGGCGCTTCGCCGCGGTCGACGTGTTCTCGTCGACGCCGGGCTCCATCGCGTGCAGCAGTGCCCCCATCGGCATCGTCGAGATCACGTGCGTGCACGGGTAGCGGTGACGCTGCCCGCTCGGATCGACCGCGACGACCTCGTACGCCCGACCGTCGGCGTGGTCGATCTGGACGACCGTGCGTTCGAACTCGAGCGTCGAACCGGCTGCGACCACGTGCTGCGCGGCCTTCTCCCACATCTGACCGGGGCCGTACTTCGGGTAGTTGAACTCTTCGATCAGACTCGTGACCTGCTTGCCCTTGGTGGTGCGGCGGCGCAGCGACTTCGGCTTGAGCGCTTCGGCGACGGCGCGGAACAGCGACAGGTTCTTGATGCGCTGCGCGCCCCAGTCGGCCGACAGCTCGGTCGCGGGGATTCCCCACACCTTCTCGGTGTAGGTCTTGAAGAACGTGCGGTACAACCGCCAGCCGAAACGAGCGGCGACGAACCCCTCGATGTGCGACTGGTCTTTCGGCGGGCGCACGCGCACCCACAGGTACGAAGCGACGCAGCGCACCGCCTCGATCGGACCGAGGTTGCGCAGCGCGTTCATCGGCGACAGCGGGTAGTCGTACAGCTTGCCCTGGTAGAAGATCCGACTCATTCGCGGCCGCTGCAAGAACTCGTCGGCGCCGAGGATCTCGAACCACAGGTCGTCGACCGCGCGCACCTTGGTGAAGAAGCGGTGCCCGCCGATGTCGAAGCGCCAGCCGTCGCGCTCGACGGTGCGGCTGATGCCCCCGACGACGGTGTCGGATTCGAGCACGGTGGAGCGGACGCCGGCCTTCGCGAGCTGGTACGCCGCGGTCAGACCGGCGGGACCCGCCCCGATGATGACGACGACCGGCGCGACTCCGTGCGTCGGGTCGGGTTCCGTTGTCGGGACGTTGCTCATCGAGCTGTTCGCTCCATCGTGGCGGCGTGCGCTCCCGGTGTCCCACGGGGCCTGCACGACCCGACCGGATCACTGCCAACCGTCGGCAGGTGGAACCATCCAGTCTACGACAGGGCGGCGGCTCCGGTCCTCTCCGACCTCAGGGCACGTGGATGCCGAGGAAGGCGAGCAGGGAGAGCGCGACGATCCCGCCGCCCGAGACCGCGAGGGCGGCCCGCTCCGCGCTGGGCGTGCGCAGCACCGTCGCCGCCGCCAACACGAAGGGGAAGCACACGACGGCGTACCGCTCCAACGAATTCAGGGTGCTGGCCGTGAGCACGACCGCGAGCGTCGCGACCGCATACGCGGTGTACGACGCCGGCCAGCTCCGCGCCAGCACCACGAGCAGTCCCAGCAGCCCGATCGCGCTGACGAAGTGCACTGCCGTCATGATCTGGTCGGCGTCGCCGAACGCGCGCGCGGCGTCGGCGAGGCTCGACCACGGCGCGACCGTGTCGCCCCGCAGCTCGGGTTCGTCGTACACGCGCAGGACGGTCCAGAAGTCGTGGGTCCGGTGGTCGACCCACGCGAGGTACGTGAACAGCCCGGCCGGCGGGCCGACGACGGCGGCCACGCGCGTGATGCGCTCGCGCGGCAGGGCCGATCGCGCACCGCGCCACGCTTCGATGGCGGCGGGGACCACGAGGAGGATGCCGACCGGACGCGTGAGGGCGGCGAGGAGCCCGAGCGCTCCCGCCACCGTCCAACGCGACGTGCGCAGCGCGAGGAAGCAGCCGATCGACAGCGCGAGGAACATCGCCTCGGCGTAGCCGAACACGAGCACGAACGCCGGCGGGGCGAGCGTCACGAACCACACCGACCGGCGCGCGAGCGCCTCGTCGTCGTGTTCCCGCATGCACAGCGCGTGCAGCAGCACCCCGGCGAGCGCGGCGCAGACGCTCGCGATCACGACGAGCGCGACGCGGATGCTCACTCCCGGGATCGCGCCGATCGCACGCGCGAGCAGCGGGTAAAGCGGGAAGAACCGCAGCCCTTCCTCGCCCACCGCGTCGTAGCCGCCCCGCGCGATGTCCTCGTAGAACGTGCCGTCCCAGGAGAACAGGCCGTCGTCGAGCGTCGCCGGTCGGCCGTCGACTCCGAGCTCGTCACTCACATGGCGGGCGAGCACCAGTGTCGCCGGCACCAAGACGCGCACGAGGAGCCACGGGACCGCGCTCGCGCGCAGCGCGTCGGCGGGACGCCCGCGGGCACGGGTGCCGTACGACGAGAAGGTCACGGCGCCGGGAACTCTTCCAGTCCCATGTTCTCCCGGCGCGCCACATCACCGGGTTCGACGCGACCGACGCGACCGCGCTGGGCGCCGATGCCGTCGGAGAGCAGCTCGCAGGTGCCCTCGTGGGTGCGGTACCCGACGGCGCGCACGAGCCACACCGTGCGATCGCCGGCCCGTGCGAGCACGCGGGTCGCGACCGCGCGCGGGTCGGCCGCGTCGAGGCGCTCTTCGTAGTCGACCCAGTCGACGAAACGCGGGTCGCCGAGGTTCGGGTAGGTCCCGAGGTCGAGATTCCGGGACGCGAGCCGCGCGACCGCCGGACCGAGCTGGTCGGGGCACAGCACCACGAGGTCGCCCGGCGCGGCCTCGGCCTCGAGCACGTCGACGACGTCACCGGCCTGCGTGCGCTCCTCGGCGGCGCTGCGGACACCACCGACCAGCCCGAGGACGACGACGAGCGCCATCGCGACGCTCGCGAGCCGCGGGCCCGGCAACACGGCGACGCCACGGGCCACGACGAGGACGAAGAACGGGAGCACCAC
>DASUMP010000012.1:0-20194 GCA_036277635.1 Acidimicrobiia bacterium
GTGCGTCGGCTTGCACTCGCGGGGCGTGAGTGCCAACATGGCTTAGCACTCGCCCGAGGTGAGTGCTAAGCCCCCCAGCCGGTCGGTCCTGCCGAGCCGGGGCGGGGCACCAGTCCGCACACGACCCACACGACCTGCAGCATCGCCGCTGCCGAGGGGGTTCTTCGATATGCCGAAGCAGATCGCCTACAGCGAGAACGCCCGCCGCTCGCTCGAGGCGGGGATGAACAAGCTCGCCGACGCCGTACGCGTCACGCTCGGGCCGAAGGGGCGCAACGTCGTCCTCGAGAAGAAGTGGGGCGCACCCACGATCACCAACGACGGCGTCTCCATCGCCAAGGAGATCGACCTCGAGGACCCCTACGAGAAGATCGGCGCCGAGCTGGTCAAGGAAGTCGCCAAGAAGACCGACGACGTCGCCGGCGACGGCACCACCACTGCCACCGTCCTCGCGTGGGCGATGGTGCGTGAGGGTCTCCGCAACGTCGCGGCCGGCGCCAACCCGATGACCTTGAAGAAGGGCATCGAGGCGGCCGTCGAGGTCGCGGTCGAGCAGATCAAGGCGGCGGCCAAGAAGGTCGAGACCGACCCGGCCGCGATCGCCAACGTCGCCGCGATCTCCGCGGCCGACAAGGAGATCGGCTCGATGATCGCCGAGGCGCTCGAGAAGGTCGGCAAGGACGGTGTCATCACCGTCGAGGAGAGCCAGACCTTCGGCATGGAGCTCGACCTGGTCGAGGGAATGCGCTTCGACAAGGGCTACATCTCGCCGTACTTCGTGACCGACCCCGAGCGCATGGAGGCCGTTCTCGACGACGCGTACCTCCTCTACGTGAGCAGCAAGATCTCCGCGGTGAAGGACATGCTGCCCGTGCTCGAGAAGGTCATGCAGAGCGGCCGCCCGCTCGCGATCATCTCCGAAGATGTCGAGGGCGAGGCGCTCGCCACGCTCGTCGTCAACAAGATCCGCGGCACGTTCAAGTCGGTCGCCATCAAGGCCCCCGGCTTCGGCGAGCGCCGCAAGGCGATGCTCCAGGACATGGCGATCCTCACCGGCGGCCAGGTGGTCTCCGAGGAGGTCGGCCTGAAGCTCGAGAGCGTCGGTCTCGACCTGCTCGGTCGGGCTCGCAAGGTCGTGGTCACGAAGGACGAGACCACGATCGTCGAGGGTGCCGGCGCCAAGAGCGACGTCCAGGGTCGCATCAACCAGATCCGCTCCGAGATCGACAACACCGACTCCGACTATGACCGCGAGAAGCTCCAGGAGCGTCTCGCCAAGCTGTCGGGCGGCGTGGCGATCATCAAGGTCGGTGCCGCGACCGAGGTCGAGCTCAAGGAGAAGAAGCACCGCATCGAGGACGCGGTGCAGACCACCAAGGCCGCGGTCGAAGAGGGCGTCGTGCCCGGCGGTGGCGTGGCCCTGCTCCGCGCCCAGGCCAAGGTGCTCGAGCTCGCGGCAGGTCTCGAGGGCGACGAGGCCACCGGCGCACGCCTGGTCGGTCGCGCACTCGAGGAGCCGATCAAGCAGATCGCGGTCAACGCCGGCATGGAAGGCGGCGTGATCGTCGAGAAGGTGAAGAACCTCAAGGGCGCCAACGGCCTGAACGCGGCCACCGGCGAGTACGAGGACCTCGTGAAGGCCGGCGTCATCGACGCCGCGAAGGTGACGCGCTCGGCGCTGCAGAACGCAGCCTCGATCGCCGCGCTGTTCCTCACCACCGAGGCCGTCGTCGCCGACAAGCCCGAGGAGAAGGGTGCGGCCGCCGGTGGCGGCGGCATGCCCGACATGGGCGGTATGGGCGACTTCTAGTCGTCACCGTTCCTTCCAGCGCACACGTGCAGCGGGGCGCCCTCCGGGGCGCCCCGCTGTCGCGCCCGACCACCCGCGCCCCGACCACCCGCCACACCGAGCAAAGGACAACGACGTACCGATTCGGTACGTGATTGTCCTTTGCTCGGGTGGGTGGCGTGCCGAGAACATGCGGGTGAAGCTTCGTCGCGTCCTCGTGTCCGTCGCGTTGGGTGCGCTGGTCGCCGCGGGATGCGGTGGGGGAGGCGACGGCGGCGACCGGGCGAGCGGCGGCGACGTCGTGGTGCGGACCGCCGACGAGGCGTTCGCAGCGCTCGGCGCGTCGAGCGACGCGACCACCGAGGCGGGCAGCGTCCGGTTCGCGATCGAGATGGAGATCACCGGCGGACCCGAGGCGATGGTGGTGGCCGTCGACGGTGCGTTCGACCTCGACTCCGGGGCGGGCACCTTCGAGATGGACCTCGGCGCGCTCGGCGTGCCGGGTGGTGGTTCGGTGGAGGCCCGACTCGTCGA
Source organism: Acidimicrobiia bacterium (assembly GCA_036277635.1). GTDB lineage: Bacteria > Actinomycetota > Acidimicrobiia > IMCC26256 > PALSA-610 > DASUMP01. The sequence continues at coordinate 2,324 of DASUMP010000012.1, forward strand.
CGGCGCGCTCTACATGGACTTCTCGGCGCTTGCCGGGTCCGGCGGGCTCGGTGCCGGTGTGCGCTGGGTCGAGATGGACCTCGACGCGCTCGCCGGCGACCTCGGCGTCGACCTCGGTGACTTCGGAGCGAGCAACCCGTCGCAGCTCCTCGACACGCTCGAGTCGTTGCGCGGGGTGTCGGACGACCTCGAGCTGGTCGGTCCGGAGGTCGTGCGCGACGTACCGACCGAGCACTACCGCGTCGAGGTGAACCTCGACGCGGCGCTCGGCGACGTCCCCGAGTCGATGCGCGCCGACCTGGAGCGCTCGTTCGCGGTCCTCGGTCTCGAGACCCTCCCAATGGACGTGTGGATCGACAGCGACGACCGCGTGCGTCGCCTCGACTTCGAGCTGTCGAGCATCGAGCTCGCCGAGGCAGGGACCGACCTCGCCGTGCACATGTCGATGGAGCTCTTCGACTTCGGGGTCGAGGTGAACGTCGTCGCGCCGCCGCCGGACGAGACGGTCGACTTCCTCGAGCTGTTCGGCGCCGCGATCCCGCAGGTCTGAGCGCCCGGCGACACCGTCGGGTGCGCACGCGAGGCGGTACCCTCGCCGGTGATGGAGCCCGTGACACCGTCGGTCGGCTGGGGCGTCCTGCACCTCTACTACCGCGTCGACCGCGCCCGCGCCGAGCGTGAGCCCGGTGGCGCGAAGCGCTTCGTCGAGGCGGTCGAGTCGCTCGAGCGCGACGGGCACCAGGTGCTGGTGCAGGCCGTCGTCGGTCACAAGGCCGACCTCGCAGTCATGGCGCTCGGCCCCGACCTCGCCCGCTTGCACGCGTTCCAGCACGACCTGCTCCACGCGCCCATCGAGCCGGTGTACTCGTTCGTCTCGTTGACCGAGCTGTCGGAGTACACCTCGACCGCCGACGACGAGCGCGCCCGATTGGAACGCGAGGAAGGCCTCGCCGGCGACGCGCTCGAGGAACGACTCGCGACCTGGCGCGAGCGCATGGCGCACTACCAGGAGCAGCGGCTGCACCCGCAGCTCCCCGCGAAGCGGCTCTTGTGCTTCTACCCGATGGCGAAGCGGCGCACGGTGGGAGCGAACTGGTACGAGCTCCCCTTCGACGAGCGCAAGCGGATCATGGGCGGACACGCGCGCGTCGGGCGCACGTACGCGGGTCGGATCCTCCAGCTGATCACCGGCTCCACCGGACTCGACGACTGGGAGTGGGGCGTCACGCTGCTCGCCGACGACCCCGTCGCGATCAAGGAGATCGTCAACGAGATGCGCTTCGACGAGGCATCGGCCACCTACGCCGAGTTCGGCCCGTTCTACCTGGGTCTCGTGCTCCCCGCCCGCGACGCGCTCGCGCGCGTCGGCCTCGCCGAAGGAGACCCACGATCGTGAGCTCCCTCCGCCTCTTCGTGTCGTTCCCCGAAGAGCTCGTCGCGCGCCCGATGGTCTACGAGCTGGTGAAGCAGTTCGACGTCGTGCCGAACATCCGGCGAGCGAACGTCGAGGCCCACTCCGGATGGATCATCCTCGAGCTCGAAGGTGCCGACGACGCGCGCGACGCCGCGATCGCGTACCTCGAAGGGCTCGGCTGCACCGTCAATCGGATGGAAGGCGACGTCGTCGCCGGATGAGCCCGCCGTCGACGCCCGCGCTATTCGCTGGCGTCGCGCCAGAGCGGGAACGTCAAGTACTCCACGCCGTCGTGCGTCTCGGTGCGTCCGGCCGCTCGGTAGCGGGGCAGGCACGCAGCGACCGCGTCGACGCCCACCATCCGCTTCACGTCGGCGATGGCCACGAGCAGAGGGCCGTCGGCGTCGCCGTCGCGCAGGATCGCGTCGACCTCGAGGACCGGGCGGGCCGGATCGCGGGCGTCGAGGCACGCGCAGTGGTACACGATGCGCTCGAACACCGACGTCGCGAGGATCCGCACGCCGACCATGTTGCCCGACCCCGCGCCGCGGTGCTCCGGTGAGCCGGTGAGCCGGTGAGCGAGGAGTACCGGCTCCCGCCCGGCGTCCCGTCCGGCGGGCCCGACATCGGCCACGATCCCGCGGCGGCCGAGGCGCGCGGCCGAGCGCTCCTCGAGCAGGCCGCCGCCGGGATCGTCGAGGGCGTCGAGCGGGAGGCGGCCGGATGGGTCGTGCGCGCGGTCACGAGGGTGCTCGACGCGTGGGGCCGGCTCGACGACACGACGCGCCGGCGCGCGCTCGACGACGCCCCCGTCGCGGGTGCGCGCGCCCGCGACCGGGTCGTCGCCGAGCTGCGCGCCCTGTTCGCCGAGGACGCCGCCGACCAGCGCGCCACCCCGCTCGAGATCGTCCGTGGCCTGCGACACGAGCCCACCGCGCTCCTCGCGGCGCTCGGCATCCCGGAGGTCGCGCGCGACCCGTTCGCCGCCCGCGCCTTCCCCGACGACCGGTACGACCTCACGATCACGACGCTCGGCGACCTCGGCGATCCCGACCTCGCTCCGTTGCTCCTCGCGTGGGGCCTGGGCAAGGCGACGGTGCTGCGCGCCCGCGCCGCGCGCGCAGAGTGACGTCGACCGGCGGCCCGTTCACGCTCCCGTAACACTCGGGCGACGGCAGGGAAACACGCTCCTGACACCCTCCTGACCAACACAGCAGGGGGTATCAAGTTGGAAGTCAACTCGGGAGACACCGCGTGGGTGCTCGTGTCGGCCGCGCTCGTCATGTTCATGACGCCCGGCCTCGCGCTCTTCTACGGCGGCATGGTGAGATCAAAGAACGTTCTCGCGATGCTGATGCAGAACTTCTTTTCGCTGGGACTCGTGAGCGTCCTGTGGGCGATCGTCGCGTACTCGCTCGCGTTCGGCGGGACGTCGAAGTGGATCGGCAACTTCGACTTCGCGTTCTTGCAGGACTTCAACGTCATGGCGCCGCCCGGGCTGGAGGGGATCACGATCCCGCCGGCGCTGTTCTCGGGCTACCAGCTCATGTTCGCGATCATCACGCCGGCGTTGATCACCGGTGCGATCGCCGACCGCATGAAGTTCTCGGCATGGGTGTGGTTCCTCGGCCTGTGGATGCTCCTCGTGTACGCGCCGGTCGCGCACTGGGTGTTCGCGCCGTCGGGCTGGCTGTTCGACCTCGGTGCGCTCGACTTCGCGGGCGGCACGGTCGTGCACATCAACGCGGGCATCGCGGCGTTGGCGGTGGTCCTCGTGCTCGGCAAGCGCAAGGGGTGGCCCGGCACGCCGATGCCGCCGCACTCGCTGCCGCTCACGCTGCTCGGCACCGGCATCCTGTGGTTCGGTTGGTTCGGGTTCAACGCGGGCTCCGCGCTGTCGGGCGGCACGCTCGCGGCGCAGGCGTTGATCAACACGCACTTCGCGGCCGCGGCCGGCCTGCTCGGATGGTTGGTGGCGGAGCGCCTGAAGGGCGGGCACGCCACGACGCTCGGCGCCGCGTCGGGTGCGGTTGCCGGTCTCGTGGCGATCACCCCGTGTGCGGGCTTCGTCGGCGGCATGGCGCCGATCTACATCGGGGCGATCGCCGGTGTCGTCTGCTACCTGGCGGTGAGTCTGAAGTTCAAGCTCGGCTACGACGACTCGCTCGACGTGGTGGGCGTGCACCTCGTCGGTGGGATCATCGGGTCGCTCCTGCTCGGGTTCTTCGGCGACACGTCGATCAACGAGTTCGGACGCGACGGCGTCTTCCTCGACGGTGGCTGGGGATTCCTCGGCGACCAGCTGATCGCGGTCGGCGCGACCCTGGTGTACTCGTTCGTCGTGACCGCGGTGATCTGCGTGGTCCTCAAGGCCTTCCTCCCGGGCGGCATCCGGGTGGACGAAGAAGCAGAGGCGACGGGGCTCGACCTGAGCCTGCACTCGGAAGTCGGCTACTCGATGGCCGAGCGGTAGGCCACGACAAGGAGATGGAAGCGTGAAGCTCGTCGTAGGGATCGTCAAGCCGTTCAAGTTGGACGACGTCAAGGCCGCCGTGCAGGAGCTCGGCGTCCAGGGCCTCACGATGACCGAGGTGCAGGGCTTCGGCCGGCAGCGCGGCCACACGGAGGTGTACCGCGGCGCCGAGTACACGATCGACTTCGTGCCGAAGGTCAAGCTCGAGGTCCTCGTCGACGACGCCGACGCGCTCTCGGTGGCCGAACGGATCATGGAGTCGGCGCGCACCGGAAAGATCGGTGACGGCAAGGTGTGGGTGTTGCCGGTCGACGGCGTCTTCCGGATCCGCACCGGGGAAGCGGGCTCCGACGCGCTGTAGCGCGTCGTCGCCCGCAGCTCGGCAGAGCGCGACGTGCACGCCTCGACGTTGCGCGACGCGCGCGACGCGCTCGTCGCCTCCCACGAGCTGCGCGGCACCGGGTTCGGTCGCGCGCTCGGCGCGCTGCTCGACGACGCGCTCGGCGGGCTCCTCGACGAGCTCCAGCCGTCGGTGTCGGTGCCGGTCGCGCTCGTTGCACTGGGCTCGTACGCGCGGGGCGAGCTGTGTCCGGGGAGCGACATCGACGTGCTGTTGCTCCACGGAGCGTCGCGCAAGCCGCGTGTCCGCGACGAGGTGAGAGCCGCCGCAGAGCGGCTGTGGTACCCGCTGTGGGACGCGGCGTTCGTGACCGGCCACGCCGCGCGCACCGTGAAGCAGTCGATCGCGCTCGCCGACGAGGACACCGACGGCATGACCGCACTCGTCCACGTGCGGCACGTCGCCGGTGATCCCACACTGACCGCAGAGCTCGAGCAACGGGCGCGCCAGCTCGCGCAGCGGCGGGCCCGGCGGCTCGTCGAGGTGCTCGCCGCCGCGGCCGACGAACGGCGCGAGCGACCGGGTCCGGTCGCCGAGATGCTCGAACCCGACCTGAAGGAAGGCGCCGGCGGCTTGCGTGACGTCCACTCGCTCGAATGGGCGGGTGCCGCGCTCGGCGCAGCGGGCATCTCGGGGCTCGCGGAGCGGGGCTACCTCACGAGCGACGACGTGCGCCGTCTCGACGCGGCGCGAGAGCGCCTGCTCGATCTGCGCGTCGCCCTGCACCGCGTCACGGGCGGGCGTTCGGATCGCCTGCTGCTGCAGGAGCAGGACGCGGTGGCGCGCGCGGTCGGTGCCGCCGACGCCGACGCGATGGTGCGCGACCTCGCGACGAGCGCGCGTGAAGTCGCGTGGATCGGACGCGACGCGTGGTCCCGCCTGCGCGCCGCAGTGCTCGGTCCGCCCGGACGCGTCGCGCACCGTGACCACGAGGTCGCCGAGGGCGTGGTCGTGCGTGAAGGTCGCGTCGTGCTCACCGGAACCGTCGCCCCGAGCGCGCTGACCGTGCTGGAGGCCGCGATCGCCGCGGCCGAAGGCGGCCTCTCGTTCGAACGCTCGTCGCTCCTGCGATTGCGCGCGATGCACCCGCCGACGTGGGACGTGTGGGAGCGCGCCGCGTTCCTCCGGCTCCTGCGGGCCGGCCGCGGGTCGATCGCCGCGTTCGAGGCGCTCGACCACGAGGGCGCGCTCACGGTGCTGCTCCCCGAGTGGGAGCACGTGCGGTCGCGCCCGCAGCGCAACGCGTACCACCGGTTCACCGTCGACCGGCACCTCCTCGAGGCCGTCGCCGAATGCACGTCGCTGCTCGACGCGGCGGAGGAGCCGGAGCGCACGTTCGACGGCGTGGTCGCGCGCGCGTGCCGCCGACCGGAGCTGCTCCTGCTCGGCGCGTTGCTCCACGACATCGGCAAGGGTGCCGACGGCGATCACTCGGCGGTCGGCGCCGACGTCGCGCAACGCGTCGCGCGCCGCATCGACCTCGACAGCGAAGGCCGCGAGATCCTCACGTGGCTCGTCCGTCACCACCTGCTGATGGCCGACACGGCGACGCGCCGTGACCTGTCGGACGCCGCGGTCGTCGACGGCTTCGCGGCCGCGTGCTCGGGCGACGGCGAACGCCTGCGGTTGCTCTACCTCCTGACCATCGGCGACTCGCGCGCCACCGGCGCGGCCGCGTGGGGGACGAGCAAGGCCGCGCTCGTGCGCGAGCTGTTCGTGAAGACGGCCGCGGCGATCGAGCGGGGCGCGGCGGCGGCGATGGCGAGCGAACGCCGTCACGCGCTGACCGAACGCGTGGGTGCTGATCGGGCCGAGCGGTTCCTCGACGCGCTGCCCGATTCGTACGTGCTCGCATTCGACACCGACGCGATGGTCGGCCACGTCGACATGATCGAGCGGTCCGAGCCGGCGATCGTGTGCACGTCGTTGCCGGGCGGGGTCGTGGAGATCACGTTGGTCGCGCCCGACCGCATCGGTCTCCTCGCCACCGCGTCGGGCGCGCTCGCGGTGTCGGGCCTGTCGGTGCGCGAGGCCCTGCTGTTCGGCACCTCCGACGGCATGGCCCTCGACGTGTTCCGCGCCGCCGATCCGTTCGGGCGTGTCGACGACCGCGGCACCGGCTTCGTCGCGTCGACGCTGCACGCCGCCCTCGCCGACGAGCTCGACGTGGAGGCGCGCGTCGCCGACCGGGTGCGCGACTACCAGCGCGCGAGCGCGGCCCGCGGTGCGGTCGAGATCACGATCGACCTCGACGCGTCCGACGGCGCCACCGTGATCGAGGTGCACGCCGACGACGAGGTCGGTCTGCTGTACCGGATCGCCACGACGTTCGCCGAGCTCGGCCTCGACGTGTCGGTCGCCAAGGTCGCGACCCTCGGCGAGCGCGTGATCGACACGTTCTACGTGCGCGACCGCGATCGCAAGAAGATCACCGACGACCGCGTGCTCGGCCAGATCCGAGCGACGCTGGTCGCGAGGCTGGCCGATTCCGCGGTCGCGTAGTCTCGGTCCGCATGACCGATGACCTCTTCGCCGTCGCCGCGTCCGATCTCCTGCGCTGGTCGGAGACCCTCTCCGGCGTCGCCCGCACCGGGCTCGGCTTCACGCAGAGCCTCTACGAGAAGGAGCGCTTCGAGGAGGTGCTCAAGGTCGCGGCCGACATCCGCGCCGCCGCCCTCGAAGAGGCCGAAGCCGACGCGATGTTCGAGGAGTGGCTGAGCTCGGTCGGATCGGGCGTCGCCGGCTACGTCACCCCGAAGGTCGCCGTGGCCGCCGTCGTCGGCAACGATCGCGGCGAGCTGCTGCTCACCCAGCGTGCCGATTCGGGGTTCTGGCTCTACCCGGTCGGCTGGGCCGACGTCGGTTACTCGCCGTCGGAGATCGCGATCAAAGAGGTCTACGAGGAGACCGGCATCGAGTGCGAGCCGGTGTCGCTCATCGCGGTGCTCGACGGCCTCCGCCTCGGCTTCGCGCGCTTGCCGCTCTACTCCCTCGTGTTCCACTGCCGCATGATCGGCGGTGAGCTGCGCGGCCACCCGCTCGAGACGAGTCAGGTCGGCTTCTACGCGCGCGACGCGCTGCCGCAGCCGCTCGCCGGCGCGCACCGCTGGCTCGACCTCGCGTTCGCGGCCATCGACGGCGAGCAGCGTCCGTGCTCGTTCGACCCGCCGCGGTCTCCGCCCTGGCGCGGCGACGACGCCTGACGAACCTCCGCCGCGCTCAGTGCGCGAGCTGTTCGAGCAGCAGCGACACGATCGACACCTCGCCGCGCGCACGCTCCCACGCGTCGCCGACGCGTTCGTGGTCGACCAACCCCGCGCGATCGGGTGCGATGCCGAGCGTCTCGCTCACCGCCGCCGCGAGCACGGCCGGCTCGACGTCGTCGCCGTAGGCAGCGAAGCACTCGAGGCCGTCCCACAGGGAGGTGAGCGGGCGGGTCTCGTCGCCGAGGCGGAGCGCGGCCGGGTCGCCGCTCGCGAGCTGGGCCACCACCTGCTCCCAGAGCTCGTAGTGGGAGAGCCCCGCGGGCGCGCGGTAGGCCGCGACCGGGTGCAGCCGCCATTCGAGCGCCGCGCCGCCCGGCCCGTCTTCGGTGATCCAGGTCTGCGACCCGTTCACGTAGCTGTCGACGGGTGTGCCCAACCGCTCGTCGAGGGCGCGCACGACCTCGGCGGCGACGACCCACACGGTGGTGGCGATCCGCATCGGGCGCAGGCTATCGACGCGCCGCGCTCGCCCATTGGTCTGCGGCCGTCGGGGTCGTACGATCACGTCCGACTCCTGGGGGTACCCGCGTGGGCAAGTACGACCGTCTCACTTCGCTCGACGCCAGCTTCTTGCACATGGAGCGCGTCGAGTACCCGATGCACGTCGGTGCCCTCAGCGTGTTCGAGGGCGCACCGTTCTTCGATGACCGTGGGCAGTTCAAGATCGCGGAGGTGCGCGACCTCGTCGAGTCGCGGTTGCACTTGCTCCCGCGCTTCCGCAAGCACCTGCAGTTCGTCCCCTACGAACAGGGGCGGCCGATCTGGGTCGACGACGCGCGCTTCGACATCTCGTACCACGTGCGCCTGACCGCGTTGCCGAAGCCGGGATCGTGGGAGCAGCTCGTGACGCTCGCGACGCGCGTGCAGGAGAACCTGCTCGACCGGGAGCGCCCGCTGTGGGAGCTGTGGTTCGTCGAGGGACTCGAAGACGGCAGCGTCGCGCTGATCCAGAAGACGCACCATTCGCTGATCGACGGCGTGTCCGGCGTCGACGTGGCGACGATCCTGCTCGACATCGGCCCCGACTTCGTGCCGGTCGAAGCGCCTGCGTGGCAGGCCGAGCCCGCGCCGAGCGCGTCGACGTTGCTGGTCGACACACTGCGCGAACGGGTCACGGAGCCGGCCGAGATCGTTCGTTCGATCCGGCGCGCGGTCCGCGGCCCCCGGCTCGCCGCGTCGCGCGCCGCGCGCACAGCGCGCTCGCTCTCGACGCTCGTGAACCGCGACACGTTCGCGCCGCGCCTGTCGATCAACACGCGCTCGGGCAAGCACCGCCGTCTCGGCGTGGCCCGCATCCCGCTCGCCGAAGTGAAAGACATCCGGCGGTCGCTCGGCGGCACGGTCAACGACATCGTGCTCGCCGGGGTCGGCGGCGCGATGTCACGGTTGTTGCAGCGCCGAGGCGACGACATCGAAGGCGTCATGCTGCGGGTGCTGTGCCCGGTGTCGGTGCGCACCGACGACGAGAAGGCGGCGTTGGGGAACCGCGTCTCGGCGATGTTCGTGCCCGTCCCGCTCGGGTCGATCGATCCGGTCGAGCGGCTGCGGGCGATCTCCGCGAGCACGGCCGACCTGAAGGAGCGCGAGCAAGCGGTGGGCGCCGAGTTCCTCCTCGGACTCACCGACTTCGCCGCGCCCACGTTGCTCAGCCTCGCGGGTCGGGTCGCGCACCGTCAGCCGTTCTTCAACCTGATCTGCACGAACGTCCCGGGTCCGCAGTTCCCGCTCTACTTGATGGGCGCCCGGATGCTCGAGGCGTTCCCGATCGTGCCGCTGACGCGCAACCTCACCGTCGTGGTCGGCATCTTGTCGTACGACGGCACGTTGCACTTCGGGCTGTTCGCGGATCGCGACGCCTGCCCCGACGTGGAGGACCTCGCGGCCGCGCTCGAGGACTCGTTCGCCGAGCTTGCGAAGACCGCCGCCGAGCGCGGCGCCGCCGGCGCGTAGCCTGCGCCTCCGGCGCGCACACTCGGGGTGGTGCACGACGAGCGGGGGAGTGTCGGATGGGCGAGCGCTGGGAGCGCGACGCATGGGAGCTCGCGGAGTCGGTGCGCGCGGGCGACGTCAGCGCCGTCGATCTGCTCGACGAGTCGCTGCGTCGCATCGAGCGGCTCGACGGTGAGCTGAACGCGTTCGTCCACCTCGCACCCGACGAGGCGCGCGCCCAGGCCGAGGCCATCGACCGGCGCGTCGCCGCCGGCGACGACCCCGGCCGGTTCGCGGGTGTGCCCATGGGCGTGAAGGAGCTCGCCCAGGTCGAGGGCTGGCCCGACACGCACGCTTCGCGCCTCCACGCGGACGCGATCGCGCCCTACGACTGCACCGAGGTGGCGCGATTGCGCGCCGAAGGCGCCGTGTTCGTGGGGCTGACGGCCTCACCCGAGTTCGGCTCGACGAACTGGACGCGCTCGTTCCTGCACGGCACCACGCGCAACCCGTGGAACCCCGAGCGCACGCCGGGCGGGTCGTCGGGCGGGTCGGCCGCGGCGGTGAGCGCCGGGCTGACGCCGATCTGCACCGGCAGCGACGGCGGCGGCTCCATCCGCATCCCGTGCGCGTACACCGGCTTGTTCGGGTTCAAGGTCAGCTTCGGTCTCATCGGGTCGAACACCGCGTTCGACACCGGGCTCACGTCGGTGTCCGGTCCGATCGCTCGGTCGGTGCTCGACGCGGCCCGCTACGTCGACGTCGTCGCCGGCCCGACCACCTCCGACCCCACGTCGCTGCCGAAGCCGTCCCCGCCGTTCGAGGATCGCCTGCGTTCGGGCGCCGCCGTCGAACGCGTGCGCGGCCTGCGCGTCGCGTGGTCGTCGACGCTCGGCTTCGCGGTGTGCGACCCGGAGGTCGAGCGGATCGCCCACGACGCCGCGCTCGCGTTGATCGCCGACGCGGGCTGGGAGCTCGTCGAGGTCGAGGTCGACTTCCCGCGCCCGGGCCGCGCGTGGAGCATCGTCTCGATGCTCGACACCGCCACGAGCTCACTCGAGCCCGCCCGCGGGCGGATGCACGACCTGACCCCCGTGCCGCGCGCCGGGTTCGAGATGCTCGAGCGCGCCACCATCGACGAGTTCGTGCGCGCGAACCAGCGTCGCAACGACCTGTTGCTCGCGATCGGTCGCGTGTTCGACGAGGTCGATCTCCTGCTCACTCCCACGACGGCGACGACGGCGTTCGTCGCCGAGGGTCCACCGCCGATGGAGATCGCGGGTCAGCGGGTGAGCGGGATGGGGTCCGTGCCGTACACGGCACCGTTCAACATCTCGGGCCAACCCGCGGTCAGCATCCCGTGCGGGATCACGAGCGACGGTCTCCCGGTCGGTCTGCAGGTGGTCGCGCGTCGTCACCAGGAGGAGCAGGTCCTCGCGGCGGGACTCATCGCCGAGACGAACCGACCCTGGCCGAAGTTCGCCCCGCTCGCCGCGCGCTGAGCGGTCGGCGTCGCGCGCCGCGCACGAACGTTTGCCCGCCGAGCCCTGGGGGCAACGAGGCGCGGTGACCGCACCGTCCGTGACGCCGCCGTCCGACCTCACCGATCGACTCGAGAGCGCCCGCGACGAGGTGCGCGACAGCACGGCGGTCGAAGGCATCGCTCGCACCGGTCTCGCTGCGCGTGGCGTCATGTACTCGGTGATCGCGCTCCTCGCCCTCCAGATCGCGTGGGGCGATCGCAAGGACCAGGCCGACAAGGACGGCGCGCTCGAGACCGTCGCCCGACAGCCGCTCGGCAAGGTCCTGCTCGTGATCCTCGCGGCGGGCTTCGCGGCGTACGCGTTCTGGCGCCTTGTCCAGGTGTTCGTCGCCGACGAGGACGTCGACGCCAAGGGCGTGGGCAAGCGCCTCGGCTACCTGTTCCGCGCCGCCCTGTACGCCGTGCTGAGCTGGAGCGCGGTTGCGGTGGTGCTCAGCTCATCGGAGCGCTCGCAGGACGGACGCTCGGGGAGCGACGAGCGCGAGTGGACCGCCCGAGTCTTCGAATGGCCGGCGGGTCGCGCGGTGGTCGTCGCGGTGGGGCTCGCGGTGATCGGCTTCGGTCTGTACAACGGATTCCGTGCTGCGCGCGGCAAGTGGAAGAAGAAGCTCGCACTGCACGAGGCGTCACCGATGATGCGCACGTGGATCACTCGCGTCGCGGCGGTTGGATTGTCGGCGCGCATGATCGTGTACGTGCTCGTCGGCATCTTCTTGATCCAAGCCGCATGGCAGTACGACGCGCGCGAAGCGGTCGGCATCGACGGGGCACTCCGCCGGCTCGCCGATCGGGCGTGGGGCACGTGGATGCTCGTCGCCGTGGCGTTCGGGCTGTTCGCGTACGGCCTCTACTCGTTCGTCGAAGCCCGGTACCGACGGGTCCCCGAGGAGTAGCCGGTGCCCACCCGTCGTCGAAGTCGCGACATCGTCGCGACGATCGTGATCGCGGCACTGCTCGCGTTCGGTGGCCGCTTCGGTCGCCGCGCCGCGCTGCGCGGCGTGCTGTCAGCGTTGCTCGCCGGACTCGTCGCACGCGTCCTGGGGTCCGATCGCACCCACGCGCGCTGGACGGCCCGCCACGCTGCGTTCGCGACCGGCGTCGGCCTCGAGAGCCCGGGATGGGGTCGGGTGCTCGCCGCGGGCAGCGGTGCGGCGGGCATCGTGGCCCGGCGCCCGGACCGCGGAGATCGCCGGGGTCCGACCGACGCGTTGGTCGGGACCGCGGTCGGCACGTCGATCGCGCTCGTCAGCAGAAGGTGGTGGCCGGTCGCGTCACGCGAACCGGCCGCCGTGCGCCGACCGCGCGGATCCGACGTCGTGCCCGTCGGCGCCGACGGTGAAGGTCTCGCGGTCGTCGTGAACCCCGGTGCCGGTCCCGCGCTGTCGGGGAACCCCGCACCCGCGCTGCGCGAGGCGCTGCCCGCCGCCGACATCATCGAGCTCGGTGACGGCGACGACGTCATCGAGCTCGCCCGCGCGGCCGCCGCGAGCGCGCGTGTGCTCGGCGCGTGCGGGGGCGACGGCACGCTCAACGCCGTCGCGTCCGTCGCACTCGACCACGGGCTGCCGTTCCTCGCCGTCCCCGGCGGGACGTTGAACCACTTCGCGCGCGACATCGGGCTCGCGACGGTCGACGACGCGATCGCGGCGGTGCGCACCGGACGGGTCGCCGAGATCGACGTCGGCGTGCTGGCCGATCGACGCTTCCTGAACACGGCGAGCTTCGGCGCGTACCCCGAGCTCGTCGACGCCCGTGAGCGCCTCGAGTCGCGGATCGGGAAGTGGCCGGCGCTGGCGTGGAGCCTGGTCCACGTCCTGCGACACGCGTCGCCGTGTCGGGTCGACCTCGACGGGGTCCGCCACGACGTCTGGATGGTGTTCATCGGCAACTGCGCGTACGAGCCGGCGGGGTTCGCGCCGAGCTGGCGGGAACGACTCGACGACGGGCAGCTCGACCTCCGTCTCGTCGACGCGCGCCACCCATGGGCGCGCACGCGCCTCGTGGCCGCGGTGCTCACGGGGACGCTGGCGCGCTCGCGCGTGCACGAGCAGCGACTCGTGCGCCGGATGGACGTGACGAGTCACGACGGTGCGTTGCGGCTCGCGACCGACGGCGAGACGTTCACGGGTGCGGCGCAGTTCTCGATCGAGAAGGACCCGCGCCGACTGCGCCTCGTGGTGGCGGCCGGCGACGACGACGAGGACGGAGAACGCGTCCCGTAGGCTGCGCCGCCGATGACCCAGGCGGACCCGCACCCTTCCGAACCACGCCCGGCGCGCCCGCCGAAACAGGAGCAGGAGCCCGCGTCGGAGGATGTCACCGAGGTCGCGCCCGGCGTGCTGCGCATGCAGCTGCCGATCTGGATGCCGGGCCTCGGTCACGTGAACATGTACGGCCTCGTCGACGACCGGGGGCTCGCCGTCGTCGACCCCGGCCTCCCCGGGCCGCAGTCGTGGCGGGCGCTGAAGCAGCGACTCGCGACCGCCGGCTTCCGCCTGCGCGACGTCCACACGGTGATCGTGACGCACTCGCACCCCGATCACTTCGGCGGTGCCGGACGCATCGCCCGCACGACGGGTGCCCGCCTCGTGACGCACCACGCGTTCGCGACCTGGACCGTGAAGGGACCGAGTCCCGAGCGTGCGCTGAGCGAGGGCGATGCCCGCCGGCTCGAGATGGAAGCGGCGGCCTACGCGCAGTCGGTCGACGTGTCGCCCGACGAGCTGCCGACGATCGCCGACGATGCCGACGCCGCGCTCGTGCGCGACGACACCGACGAAGTCGAATCGACGTCGAGACCGTGGGGGAGTCCCACACCGTGGGGCACCCGCAATCCGGGTCCGCCGTTGAAACGTCGGCTCCTGATCCGGGCGCTGCGCGTGTTGTTCGCCCCGCCCGAGCCGACCGAACGCGTGCACCACGGCGAGCACCTCACGCTCGCGGGACGCGAATGGCGCGCCCTCCACACGCCGGGTCACACCGTCGATCACTTGTGCCTGTTCGATCCCGAGACCGGCACGCTGCTCGCGGGCGACCACGTGCTCCCGACGATCACGCCGCACGTGTCGGGCGTGCGCAAGTCGGATTCGCTGCGCTCCTACCTCGCGACCCTCGACCTGGTCGCGCAGCTCCCCGACGTGCAGCTCGGTCTCCCGGCACACGGTCACCCGTTCGCCGACGTCCCCGGCCGAGTCGACGCGATCAAGCGCCACCACGCCGAGCGGATGGAGATGCTGCGCGACGCCTCGCTCGCGCTCGGTCCGGCCACCGTCTCGCAGCTCTCGCACGAGGTGTTCCCGAAGCGGCACTGGGGTGTGATGGCCGAGAGCGAGACGTTCGCCCACCTCGAGCACCTCGTGCACGCCGCCGAAGCCGAGCGCTGGACCGAGGGGGAGCACCTCGTCTATCGGGTCGCCCCCCGCGCGTCGTAGGGTCGCCCGATGCTCGACGACGCGGTGGCGCTCGAATCGGCCGACCTGCTCGCGCACCTGATCAGGAACGCGTGCGTCAACGACGGCACCGCCGATTCCGGACACGAGACGCGCTCGGTCGACCTGCTCGCGCAGTACCTGGGCGACAGCGGTCTCGACCTCGAGCGGTACTCGGCTCGGGCCGGTCGCGACAACCTCGTCGCGCGCATCGAAGGGTCCGACCCGAACGCGCCGTCGCTGCTCCTGATGGGTCACACCGACGTCGTGCCGGTGACCGAGGACGGGTGGCAGCGCGACCCGTTCGGCGGCGAGATCGTCGACGGCGAGGTGTGGGGACGCGGCGCGGTCGACATGCTGAACCTCACCGCCACGATGGCGGTCGCGTTTCGCCGGCTCGCGCGCGAGGGCTTCACGCCGCGCGGCACGCTGATCTACCTCGCGGTCGCCGACGAAGAGAACCTCGGCACGTGGGGCGCGGAACACCTCGTCGAACGTGAGCGCGACGCGGTCATGGCCGACTACGTCATCACCGAAGCCGGTGGGTTCCAGATGCCGTCCGCCGACGGACCGCGCCTGCCGGTGATCGTGGGCGAGAAGGGCTCCTACTGGTGCCGCCTCACCGTACGCGGCACGCCGGGCCACGCGTCGCAGCCGTTCCGCAGCGACAACGCGCTCGTCACCGCGGCGGAGATCGTGCGGCGGATCGCGGAGTTCCGTCCCGAGACGCAGATCCACGACACGTGGCGACGCTTCGTGGAAGGCGTCGGGTTCCCACCCGAGCTCTCCGAGCCGCTGCTCGACCCCGCACGCCTCCCCGCGCTGTGCGAACAGCTCCCGATCGGTCTCGCCCGCCAAGCGCACGCGTGCACGCACACCACCTTCGCGCCGACGATCGCGCACGGCGGCACGAAGACGAACGTGATCCCCGACGAGGTCAACCTGGAGATCGACATCCGCACGCTGCCCGGACAGCGCGCCGCCGAGGTCCGGCGGATGCTCGAGGAGGCGATCGGCGACCTGCTCCCGGTGGTCGACATCACGCCATTCGACGAGAACGAGTCGACGGCGTCACCCACCGACACGCCGTTGTGGGACGCCCTCGCGCGCGTGTCGGGGCAGCTCGTCGAGTCGAGCGCGCTGGTGCCGTTCCTCACCGTCGGCGCGACCGACGCCCGCTTCTTCCGCCGCGCCGGCTCGGTCGCGTATGGCTACGGGCTGTTCAGCCGCCGCCTCGGTTTCGACGACTACGCGTCGATGTTCCACGGCAACGACGAACGCGTCGACATCGAGTCGCTCGGGATGTCGGCCACGTTGTGGGACGTGCTGGCGCGTGACTTCCTCGGCTGACGCGCGGCGCGTCGCTGACGTCGTCGAGGTTCAGGCGTTCTCGTCGCGATCGCGCAGGTAGCGCTCGAAGTCGGCGGCGAGCGCGTCGCCCGACGGGAGCTCCTCGACCGAGGGCATGCCGCCCGACGGGTGGCTCGCGGTCGGGTCGTTCGGCCCGTCGTCGTCCGTGTCGTCGAGGTCGTCGTCGAGATCGAGGTCGTAGCGCTGCTCGAGGCGCGCCACGTAGCCGGCGATCTCGCCGTCGGCGGCCACGACGTCGGCGACCGAGCGCTCCCACGCGGCCGCGCTGATGTCGAGGTCGGTGAGGTCGAGCGCGAGTCCGAGGAGGGTCGCGAGGTGCTCGAGCAGCGTGCGCGTGGCGCGCGGGTTTGGCGGCGCGGCGACGTAGTGCGGCACCGGCACCCACAGCGACGACGCCGCGAAGCCCGCCTCGCGTGCCGCGTTGTGGAGCACGCCGACGATGCCGGTGGGTCCTTCGTAGCGCGAGCGCCGCATCGACAGCTGCGCGAGCAGCGACTCGTCGGCCGTCGTTCCCGTGATCCGCGGCGGGCGCGAGTGCGGGGTGTCCGCGAGGAGCGCGCCGAGGGTCACGACCGCTTCGCAGCCGAGCGTGTCGGCGGCGTCGAGGATGTCGGTGCAGAACGCGGGCCACCGCAGGTTCGGTTCGGCGCCCATCACGACCACGAGATCGCGATCGTCGGGGAGCGCGACCGCGAACACGTTCGTCGACGGCCACGTGACCGAGCGCACGGTGCCCGAGACGATCTCGACGTGCGGGCGCGTCGCTTGGTAGTCGACGTACTCGTCGGCGTCCATCGTCGCGATGAGCTCGCTGTCGAACCGGCGCATCAACCAGCGCAACGAGTCGGTGGCGGCGTCGCCGGCGTCGTTCCAGCCTTCGAACGCGGCGAGGAGCGCAGGCCGGTGCAGGGTCGGCTGCGAGATCCAGTCCAGCGTCACGAGATCACCCTAGGCCCGCAGGGGGCGGGCTTCCCGGGCGGTGCCCGACCGTTCGACCGTTCAGATGCCACCCGCGACGGCGAGCCCGACCGTGGCCGCGAGCAGCGGTACGGCCGTCCCGGCCAGAGCGTGCGCCAGCGCGAGCCGGGGCGCGCCTTCCGCGAACACGCGCACGGAGTCGAACGTGACCGGGCCGACGACGGTGAACGCACCGCAGAACCCGGTGCCGAGCACCGCGCGCCAGCCCTCGGAGAGTCCGTGCGCGCTCGCGAGTCCGACGACGACGCCAAGGAGGAACGAGCCGAGCGGGTTGATCACGTACGACGCGACGGGCAACCGACGGGGACGAGCGCCCGGTTGGATCGCGCGCTCGATCGCGTAGCGCGCCGTCGCGCCGAGGGCCCCGGCCGCGGCGACGCCGAGCGACACGCCCACGCCGCTCACAGCACGTCTTCTTCGGGGACGCTGCCGCCGAGGAGGTGCCAGCCGCCCAGGCGGATCCCCACGAGCAGGGCGGCGACGCCGACCACGAAGGTGCCGACGAGATACGTCGCGGCCACGCCGACGCGATGCGCGTTCAGGAGCAGGACGGTGTCGACCACCACGGCCGACAGCGTGCCGAACGCACCCACCACACCGGCGACGAGGAACGGGCGCGACGCCGGCGCGAGCGGGTGTCGGCCACGCGGATCGAGGCGGGCGAGGAGCCACCCGAGCGCGAACGACGCGATCACGTTCACGACGAAGACGGTCGTGGGGAACGTCGCGTGGCCGACCGGGTACGCCTCGAGCGCGCCGTAGCGCAGCAACGTGCCGACCGCGCCACCCGCGGCGACCGCGACGACGTCGCGGCTCATCCGCGCAGGGTGGCGACGTTCGAACGCGACGCGAACTCGAGTGCTCCGCTCGCGAGGCGTTCGACGAGCACCCCCATGCCGTCGAACCCGTCGCCGAGCGTCTTGCCCATGAGGAACCGCGCGTGGATGCCCTCGACGATGATCGCGAGCTTGTACGAGGCGAACACCTCGTACCAGTCGAGCGCGTCGACCGACCGTCCGCTCGCGTCGGCGTAGCGCGCGATCACCACGTCGCGGTCGAGGAACCCGGC
>DASUMP010000013.1:0-3824 GCA_036277635.1 Acidimicrobiia bacterium
ACCGCGCTCGTGCGCGAACCGAGCGGCACGTGGCGCGCCACCGGGCCGGGGGTCGTCACGCTCTACCGCCGTGACGCCGAACCGGAGACGGTTCAGGACTCGGAGATCTCGACGCTGAAGATGTAGAGCGGCCGGGTCGGCGGACCGTCGCCTACCGAGTAGCTCTCGAGGAGCTGCGCGTTCTCGATGCCCTCGGTCACCGTGCCGAACCGTGCGTACTCGTTGGGCAGCGTCGAGCCGTTCGGGCCGGTGACGACGAAGAACTGCGAGCCCATCGTCCCCGCCGGGTCGTCCTGGGTCTTCGCGGCGGCGAGCGAGCCGACCGGGTAGTTGTCGGTTGGCACCTCGCCAGCCACGTCGTAGTCGACACCGCCGGTCCCGTCGCCCGCCGGGTCGCCACCTTGGATCACGAAGTCGGGCACGACGCGGTGCCACGTGAGTCCGTCGTAGAAGCCCGCCTTCGCGAGGAAGACGAAGTTGTTCGTGGCGATTGGGGCGTTCTCGGCGTCGAGCGCAATGACGATGTCGCCGCACGTCGTCGCGATCGTCGCGGTGTACGACTTCGCCGGGTCGATCGTCATCGCCGGCGCCTCGTCGAACGTCGGTCGATCCTCCACCGGCTCGGGCTCGGTGTCGACGCACCCGTCCTTCAGTGCCGCCGTGGTGGTCGTGGTCTCGCCGGTCGTCACCGTGGTCGACGACGTGTCGGACGCGGTGTCGTCGGTCTCGTCGTCGTTCACGAGGGCGACGACGCCCGCGATCGCGGCGACGACCACGGCGGCGACGAGCAGGCGGATGAGCGCCTTGGTGCGGCGTGAGCGCTTGAGTGCCGCCTCGCGCGCTTCGCGTGCGGCGCGGGCGTTTTCCTTCTGACGTTGACGCTTGTCGGAGTTGGCCACGGCGGGGGAGTGTACGGCGACGCCCGCGCGCCCCGGTCAACGGGGCGAAATGGCGCCGGGAGCGCGAGGTGCCCGCTGGTACCGTGGGTCGGCGTGACCCTGTTGGTGCAGAAGTACGGCGGCACGTCCGTCGGCGACCCCGACCGCATCCGCGCCGTCGCCGATCACATCGTCCGGACCCGCCGCGACGGCAACGACGTGGTGGTCGTCGTCTCCGCGATGGGCAAGACCACCGACGATCTGCTCCGACTGGCCAACGACGTCTCCACCGGCCCCGGCGGGCGCGAGCTCGACATGCTGCTGACCGCCGGTGAGCGCATCTCGATGGCGCTGTTGTGCATGGCGGTCGAGAGCCTCGGCGTACCCGCGGTGTCGTTCACCGGATCGCAGGCCGGGATCCTCACCGACACCGAGCACGGCAAGGCGAAGATCTTGGAGGTGCGCGCCGACCGGATCCGCGAGGCGCTCGCCGCGGGCCAGGTCGCGATCGTCGCCGGGTTCCAAGGCGTGTCCACGACGCGCGACATCACCACACTCGGTCGGGGCGGCTCCGACACCACGGCCGTCGCCCTCGCCGCCGCGCTCGGCGCCGACGTGTGCGAGATCTACACAGATGTGGAGGGCGTGTACACCGCCGACCCACGAATCGTCCCCGAAGCGCGCAAGCTCCCGCACGTGTCGTTCGACGAGATGCTCGATCTCGCCGCGACGGGTGGACGCGTGTTGGCGTTGCGCTCCGTCGAGTTCGCGCGCAACCACGGCGTCAAGGTGCACGTCCGTTCGAGCTTCACCTGGGCGCCCGGCACCTGGGTCACCGAGGAGGATCCTGCGATGGAGAACGCCATCATCTCCGGCGTCACCCACGACACGTCGGAAGCGAAGGTGACGATCGAGCAGGTTCCCGACCGGCCCGGCGTCGCGGCCACGGTGTTCCGCTCGCTCGCCGACGAGGGCGTCAACGTCGACATGATCGTGCAGAACGTGTCGACCGCCGGTCACACCGACATCTCGTTCACGATCCCGCGCGACGACGTGCCGCGCGCGTCGGTCGTGATGGAGAAGGTCGTCGTCGAGACCGAAGCGTCGGGGTTCCGCAGCGATTCGTCGATCGGGCGCGTCTCGCTCGTGGGCGCCGGCATGAAGACACACCCGGGCGTCGCGGCCAAGATGTTCGAGGTGCTCTCGAACGAAGGCGTGAACATCGAGATGATCAGCACGTCGACCATCCGCATCTCGTGCGTGATCGCCGAGTCCGACGTGGAGCGCGCCGTGCGCTCGCTCCACGCCGCGTTCGAGTTGGGAGCGGCCTGACATGGGCGGCGTGAAGGTCGGCGTCATCGGCGCGACGGGCCTCGTCGGCGAAGAGATGCTGCGCATCCTCGACGAGCGCGCGTTCCCGATCTCCGAGCTGCGCGCGTACGCGTCGCCGCGCTCGGAAGGCCGCAAGCTGCCGTTCGGAACCGGCACGGTCGAGTGCGAGATCCTCCGGCCGGGGTGCTTCGACGGCCTCGACCTCGTCATCGTCGACGTCGACGACCCGCTGGCGCTCGAGTGGGCGCCGGTCGCGGCGGCCGCCGGCGCGCGCGTCGTCGACAACTCGGCCGCGTTCCGCATGGACCCCGACGTCCCGCTCGTCGTCGCCGAGATCAACCCCGACGACCTGCGCGCGCTCCCGAAGGGGATCGCGTCGTGCCCGAACTGCACGACGATGGTGCTCGTCACCGCGCTCGCGCCGCTGCACCGCGCCGCCACCATCGAGCGCATGGTCGTGTCGACCTACCAGTCGGTGTCGGGCGCCGGCCAGGTCGGCATGCACGAGCTCGACGCGCAGTGGACGAAGCTCGACGGTCACGTCGAAGAGCTCCGCCGCGCGGGCACGCTCGCGAGTCCCGTCGCCGAGAGCGAGGTGTGGTCGAAGCCGATCGCCGGCAACGTCATCCCGCTCGCCGGGTCGGTGAAGGACGCGGGCTACACGTCGGAGGAGTGGAAGCTCGTCCACGAGTCGCGCAAGATCCTCCACGCCCCCGACCTGCGCGTGTCGGCGACGTGCGTGCGCGTCCCGGTCTACGTCGGCCACGCCATGACCGCGAATCTCGAGTTCGGTCGCCCCGTCTCGAAGGCCGAAGCCGTCGACCTGCTCGCCGCCGCGCCCGGCGTCGTCCTCGTCGACGACGGCGACGGCTTCCCCACCCCGCTCGAGGCCGCCGGCATCGACCCGGTGCTGGTCGGCCGCGTGCGGGAGGACCCGTCGAACCCCGGCGCCATCGACCTGTGGGTCACGGGCGACAACCTGCGCAAGGGCGCCGCCCTCAACGCCGTCCAGATGGCCGAGATCCTCCTCGCCCACGACGCCTGACGCCCGCGGCCCGACGGTCACGGAGCGCGGTCCACCGCGCGCGGACACAATTTCCGTACCGTCCGGAGCAGCACGTCTTCGAGATCGGGATCAGGGAAGGTCCCTGCTGCGGCCCGGCCCCCCTCCCAGCCCGCCGGGCCGCGGCGCGTCCGGGCTGAATCGAAGAGAACGGGAAGCGGCCGCCGAGCTGAACTCTCCGATCCCGCTGGCCGAGAACCAGGTCGGGAACAGTGCCCGTCGGACACCAGGTGACCGGGGGCCGGAGGGTCGGGTGTGGCACACCCGTGGCACCCGAGGTTCCGGACCGGCGCAGGTGGTGTGACGCAACCGGCGGGCCGTTCCCGAAGCTTCTGCTCGCTGGCGTGCCCTCGTCGCGCCCCAGACGCGAGCTCGCGCCACGACCGGGGACCGATCGTGACGCGAGGACGCGGGTTGGGCTTTCGCCGTCGGGGTGCCGGGATTTGAACCCGGGGCCTCAGCGTCCCGAACGCTGCGCGCTAACCAAGCTGCGCCACACCCCGTGTGGAGCGCAGGAGTGTAGTGGCGGCGGTCGCGAGGCCCGCACGAAG
>DASUMP010000014.1:0-16351 GCA_036277635.1 Acidimicrobiia bacterium
GATGCTGATGGGTCGCGACACCGCGAGTGGCGGCATGGTGCAAGAGCTCACGCTGTTCTCGCCCGGCCCGTCGATCTACGGCGGCACCGACCAGGTGCAGCGCAACATCATCGGCGAACGAGTGCTCGGGTTGCCGAAGGAACCGGGTCCGCCGAAGGAGACGCCGTTCCGCGAGCTCGCGGTCGGCACCCAGCGCTGAACCCGTCGACCGATCGGGGCACGCGGTGAAGGTCGGGATCGCGCTGCCGTCGATGGTCGCGGGCTTCGATCGCGCCGGGATGCTCGCGTGGATGCGCGGTGCCGACGCGGGCCCGTTCTCCGTGCTCGGCGTCGGCGAACGGATCTCGTATCCCGCGCAGGAGATGATGGCGATGCTCGCCGCCGCAGCCGCGGTGACGGAGCGGATCGGGCTCGAAGCCACCGTGAGCATCACGCCGATGCACTCCGCGGTGCACGTCGCCAAGCAAGCCGCGACGATCGACGTGGTCTCCGGCGGTCGCTTCACCCTCGGTGTCGGCGTGGGCGGCCGCGACGAGGACTACCGCGCCGTCGACGCGAGCTTCGAGAGGCGTCACGTGCGTCTCGACGAGCAGGT
Source organism: Acidimicrobiia bacterium (assembly GCA_036277635.1). Classification (GTDB taxonomy): domain Bacteria; phylum Actinomycetota; class Acidimicrobiia; order IMCC26256; family PALSA-610; genus DASUMP01. Next base: position 596 of record DASUMP010000014.1, read on the forward strand.
CGACGTCATGCGCCGGGTGTGGCGGGGCGAGCCGCCGTTCCCAGGCGTGGGGCCCGTCGGTCCGGCTCCGGTGCAGCCGGGTGGCCCGCGTGTGCTGACCGGCGCGATGGGTCCGAAGTCGATGGCGCGCTCGGCGCACTGGGCCGACGGGATCGCGGGCTTCGACCTCGGCGGCGACCCCGCGAGCGTGAACGGCACGTTCCGCGCGTTCGAGGCGGCGTGGCGCGCCGCCGGACGCGCGGGTGCGCCGTACCTCCAGACGTCGTTCTGGTTCGGGTTGCTCCCCGACGCGGCCGAGCGGGTGCCTGCGTACGCGCACCGCTACCTGTCGATCTTCGGCGATCGCGCGGCGCAGCAGATGGCGGCGATGGTGCGCGCCACGGATGCCTCGGCCGTCAGGGAACGGCTGCGCGCGATCGCGGAGGTCGGCGCCGACGAGGTGATCCTCGTCGCGACCACGACCGACCCCGACGAGCTCGCGCGCGCCGTCGAGCTCGTCGGCTCGCTGTAGTCGCGGCGCGCTACTCGCCCGCGGCGGCGCGGTCGGCCGCGACCGCGTCGAGCAGCTCGTACTCCATCTCGGTGTCGACGTGGTCTTCGTACTCGATCACGCCGATCTCGGTGAACTGCTGGCGGAGCCATCCGTCGCCGGCGTCGAGCAGCCCGAGCTTCTTGCAGTTCGGGACGATCTTCGAGAACAGCGCGGCTTGGAACGGGTTCTGACCCATCGAGCGGAGCTGGAACATGAACTCGGTGATCGTGCGACGGTCGACGCCCATGCGGTCCCAGACCGTGTGCATCATCAACCGGTTCCGCATCCGGAGCGCGGCGTCGAACGCGAACTCCTGACGTTCCCTGATCTCGGCGCCCGACAGCTCCTCGTAGTACTCCTTCAACGACAGCACGCCGAACGCGACATGGCGCGCTTCGTCGGCCATCACGTAGCGGAGCAGCCGCTTGAGCAGCGGTTCCTGCGTGATCGCGTGCATGAAGCCGAACGCCGCGAGCGCGAGTCCCTCGACCATGATCTGCATGCCGAGGTAGGTGATGTCCCAACGCTCGTCGTTGATGATGTCGTCGATGAGGAGCTGCAGGTTCGCGTTGACCGGGTAGTGGCCGTCGAGCTTCTCGTCGAGGTAGCGGGCGAACACCTCGACGTGCCGTGCTTCGTCCATGACCTGCGTCGCCGCGTAGTACTTCGCGTCGATCCACGGCACCGTCTCGACGATCTTCGCGGTGCAGATGAGCGCGCCCTGCTCCCCGTGGAGGAACTGGCTGAGCCGCCAGTTGAACATCTCCATCTGGAGTCGGGTCCATTCCTTGTCGCCCCACGAGCGGACGGGCGACCCTTCGATGTCGGTCATCATCTGCTGCGCCCACGCGGTGGCACCGCTCATCTCGCGCGCCACTTGCTCCTGGTCGACGTCGGTCGACCAGTCGAGCTCGGTGGCGCCGTTCCACTGGGACGCCTTCGCCTTCTCGTAGAGCTTGCCGAGACCGGCGCGGGTGCGTTCGTAGTCCCACGTGAAGATCGCGTCACCGTGCACGGTGGTGGCGTGGACGAGCTCGCCGAAGTCGACGGCGTCGTCGGCCAGGATCGACTCGATGTCGTCGTGCGCGGGTCGTTCGGTGGCGGTCATGGTGCCTCCCCGAGGCAACTCGTTCGCGAGACCGCAACCGTAACGCCGGACGCCCGCCTCGCACACTCCGGGGCTGGTCGACCAGCATGGCGCACCCGCCGCCGACCGAGAGGACACCGTGGAGTTCGGGATCTTCGTCCAGGGCCACTTCCCGCCGTCGAAGCGCGCCGTCGCGACCGACCCGGCCGAGGCCGAGCACCGCATGCTCCTCGACGAGGTCGAGATCGTGCGGGCGGCCGATCGCGCCGGGTTCAAGTACGTGTGGGCCACCGAGCACCACTTCCTCGACGAGTACTCGCACCTGTCGGCGAACGAGGTGTTCCTCTCCTTCTGCGCCGGCGTGACGGAGCGCATCCATCTCGGTTCGGGCATCTTCAACATCACCGCGCCCGTGAACCACCCGGCGCGCGTCGCCGAGCGCGTCGCGATGCTCGACCACCTGTCGAACGGTCGGTTCGAGTTCGGCACCGGTCGCGGCTCGTCGACCACCGAGCAGCGCGGCTTCGGCATCGACGACCCGGCCGAGACGCGCGAGTGGTACGACGAGACGATCGGCGAGTTCGTGAAGATGTGGGCGCCGGGCGACTACGCGCACGACGGCGCGCGGTGGTCGATGCCGACGCGCACCGTGTTGCCGAAGCCGTGGTCGAAGCCGCATCCGCCGATGTGGGTCGCGGCCGGCAGTCCGTCGACGTACGAGCGGGCGGCGCAGCTGGGGCTGGGCGTCCTCGGGTTCAACGTGGGTTCGGCCGACGACCTGCGTCCGCACGTGCAGGCGTACAAGCACGCGATCCGCGACGCGCGCCCGGTCGGCGCGTTCGTGAACGACAACGTGATGATCACCGGCGTGATGATCTGCGCGGAGACCACGGCGGAGGCACGGGCGCTCGCCACCCGCAGCGGCGTCGGGTACCTCCAGAGCCTCGTGTTCCGCTACCTCGACACGTTCCCGCGTCCCGACGGCATCCCGGAGTGGCCCGCGCTGATCCCCGAACCGACCGCCGACGACTTCGAGTGGCGGATCGACGCGGGCCTGATGGTCTGCGGCGACCCCGACGAGTGCGCGGCGCAGATCGAGCGCAAGCTCGACATCGGCTTCGACCAGTTCTGCTTCTCGTACCCGATCGGCCTCAGCGCCGAGGAGTCGATCCGTTCGATCGACCTGTTCGGTCGCGAGGTGCTGCCGCGCTTCGACACCGACCCGATGCACCGCAGCACCCGCAACCGCCTCGCGGCACTCGGATGAGCAGCCGCGGCGACCGCACGCTGACCGATGGTGTCGTGCTCCTGCGGCCGCCGTCGCCCACCGACGCCGAAGACGTCGCGCGTGCGGTCTTCGCGACGCTCCCCGAGCTCCGGGCGTACATGCCGTGGGCGAGCGACGCGTACGACGTCGAGTCGGCGCGGCAATGGATCGCGAGCGTCGCCGCGGGCGCGGAGCACGGCTTCCTCGTGTTCGAGGTCGACGATCCGCGCACCGTCGTCGGCTCGTGCGGGTTGAACCAGCTCGACCCGCTCAACCTCAGCGCGAACCTCGGCTACTGGATCCGCACGGCGAACACGGGCCGCGGTCTCGCGACGCGCGCGACGCGCCTCGTCGCCCGATTCGGTCACGACGATCTCGGGTTGCACTGCATCCGCATCTCCGCGTCGGTCGAGAACGTCGCCAGCTGCCGGGTGGCCGAGCGCGCCGGCGGCCGCCTCGACGGCACCGTGCGCGGCCGCCTCCTGCTCGGCGGCCGCCACCACGACGCCCGCCTCTACACGCTCCTCCCCGGCGAGGTCACCGACGACCCCGGCTGGTGAGCGATCCGGTTCGGCAGAATGCACGTATGACCGAGCTGCTCTACCTGCGCGACGCGTACCTGCGGGAGTTCGACGCGACCGTGGTGGCGGTCGACGGCGATCGCGTGGCGCTCGACCGCACCGCCTTCTACCCGACGGGCGGGGGCCAGCCGCACGACACGGGCCGGCTCGGCGACGCGGTGGTCACGAGCGTGCGCAAGGAGGGTGAGCACGTGTGGCACACGCTCGACGGCGCGGCGCCCGAGGTCGGCTCCCTGGTCCACGGTGTGATCGAGTGGGATCGGCGTCACCGGTTGATGCGCACGCACACCGCGATGCACGTGCTGTGCGGCGTCATCTGGAACGAGTGGGGCAACGCGGTGACCGGCGGCAACATGGAGCCGCTCGAAGCGCGCATGGACTTCGAGTTCGACCCGCTCCCCGACGGCTTCGCGGCCCGCGTGCAGGAGCTCGTCAACGCGGAGATCGCAGCCGACCGCCCGATCGAGGTCTCGTTCCTGCCGCGCGACACGGCGCTCGCCGACGCCGATCTCATCCGCACCAAGGTGAACCTCATCCCGGAGTCGGTGGCCGAGATCCGCGTGGTCGACATCGTCGGCCTCGACAAGCAAGCTGACGGCGGGACGCACGTCGGCTCGACCGGCGAGATCGGTCGATTCGAGGTCGTGAAGACCGAGTCCAAGGGCAAGGGCAACAAGCGCATCCGCGTCCGTGTGCACGACGCGTGAGGTGAGCTGCCGTCGTGCTCGCTGAGCTCCTCACGTCACCCGGGGTCGTCGAACAGTGCGTGTTGCGGTCGCGCTTCGGGTTCCTCGCGCTCCACGGCGGCTTGGAGCAGGGGACCGCGGAGATCGCGCGGGAAGCGGCCGAAGGCGCCGGCGCGTCGTACTACGCGGTCGTCCAACCGGCGGGCTTTCGGTGGCACGTGCCGTCGCATCGCTTCGCGGCCGGGGCGTCGACCGCCCTCGACGAGTTCTGCGCGCACGTCGAGGTCGCGGTCTCGGTGCACGGGTTCGGTCGGGCCGGATGGTGGACCCGGTTGCCGCTCGGCGGCACGAACCGCGAGCTCGCGGCCGAGCTCGCCGACGAGCTGCGCCACGCGCTGCCGGGCTACGAGCCGATCACCGACCTCGACCAGATCCCGGCCGAGCTGCGGGGCCTGCATGCGCAGAACCCCGTGAACCGCTGCCGGCGCGGCGGCGTGCAGCTCGAGCTCCCGCCCCGGGTGCGTGGCCTCGGGCCGTACTGGGCCCGGTTGCGCCCCGGCGAGCCGTGCCCGCACCGTCAGCAGCTGATCGGAGCCCTCGTCGCGGTCGCTGAGATTGGTGTGGGGGCTTGACCCGGGAAGAAATCTTGCGCATGATGACATCAACTTTTCTGACAGGCGAACGAACAGCCTGAACGGTCAGTCAGGGAGGTTGTCATGACCACGAGATTCGTCCCGCTCTCGAGCATCGACCGCTTCACGAGCGACTTCTTCGACCGGGCGTGGCGCGAGGTCGCCCCCCGGATGGACCGCCAGATCCCCGTCGACGCGTACCAGCGCGACGAGGACTTGTTCGTGCACTTCGACCTGCCGGGCGTGCGCGAGGACGACATCGAGCTGTCGCTCGAGCGGCGGGTCCTCTCGGTGCGCGCCGAGCGGCGCTACTCGATGCACGACGGCGACCAGGTCCTGATGGCGGAGCGCCCGTGGGGCACGTTGTCGCGCCAGATCGTGCTGGGCGACACGCTCGACGCCAACCGGGTGAGCGCGTCGTTCGACAACGGCGTGCTGACCGTGCGCGTCCCGCTCGCGCAGAACGCGAAGTCGCGCCGCATCGAGATCACGCACGCGCCGGTGCAGACCGACTCGAAGGAGATCGCCACCGACGACGCGCGCGACGAGGTCACTGCCGGCTGACCGGTGGTGGTGACGGCCCCGACGCGCCCGGCGTTCGCCCCGGGCGCGTCGGCGCGTCGGCGCGTCGGCGCGTCGGCGCACTCAGCCGAGGTGCGACGTGTCGTTGTAGCGCCGCAACGTCGTGCGGTCGGCGTGCACGACGATCTCGCTGATCGACGCGTTGTCGGTGCCCGCGAACGCGAAGCGGCGCGATCCCGTCACCTGGTGGAGCACGTGGCCGATCACGCCGCCGTGCACCACCACCATCACACGTTCGTCGGGGTGCTGCGCGACGATGTGGTCGAGGCCGCGCCGGAGTCGGAGATCGAACGCGTCGAGCGGCTCGGCCCCGGGGATCACGTCCCAGCGTTCCTCGCGCCAGATCGCTTCGAACACCGGGTCGCCTTCGAGCGCGCGCAGGCGGAACGCGCCGCCCTCCCAGTCGCCGAGGAACACCTCGCGCAGGTCGGCGACCACGATGGGCTCCAGTCCGATGCGCTGCGCGAGCGGGGCGGCGGTCTGGTGGGTGCGTTGCAGCGTCGTCACGTAGATCGCGTCGATGCGCTCGTGCTGCAGCCGATCGGCGAGACGCTCCGCCTGCTCGTGTCCGACCGGGTCGAGCGGGGGGTCGCCGTGGCCGTCGACGGTGGGGAACGGCCGCTCGGGGTGCGCGGGCTGCGACTCGCCGTGGCGCACGAGCAGGATCGTCGTCGCGCCCGCGGGCGCCTCGAAGCGGTACTGCCGGATCCCTTCTTCGGGCACGTCCTCGGACACGGCGGACACGGAGCGACTCCTCCCACGCAGGCTGGTTCGGGGTCGCAGGGTACGGTCCGCCGCCATGACCGCGCCTGCCGTCGAAGGTCGCCGGTTCACCGCGTCCCGCCGGGTCCGCCTCGGCGACGTCACCGCCTCGGGTCGGCTCCGACTCGACGCGCTCGCCCGCTACCTGCAAGACGTCGCCAGCGACGACGCCGCCGACGCCGCGATGCCGGGCGACGCAGCGTGGGTCGTGCGCCGCACCACGATCGCCCTCGGCGCGCTGCCGCGCCTGCGCGACCCGGTGACGCTCACGACGTGGTGCAGCGGCACCGGCGCGCGCTGGGCCGAGCGCAGCACGCGGCTCGAATCGCGCGCCGGCGACGTGCTCGCGACCGCGGTCGCGCTGTGGGTGCACGTCGACCTCGCGACGGGGCGTCCGGTTCGGCTCCACCCTCGCTTCGCCGAGGTGTACGGGCCGTCCGCGGCCGGGCGGACCGTGCGCGCACGACTGCTCCATCCCGATCCGCCTGCCGACGCGCCGGAGCGCGAGTGGCCGTTGCGGCGCGTCGACATCGACGTGCTCGCCCACGTCAACAACGCGGCGTACTGGGCCCCGGTCGAGGAGCTGGTGGGCGAGCGCACCGGGCGCGCCGAGCGCCTCTCGCGCGCGGAGCTGGAGTACCGCGGTGGACTCGCGCTCGACGAGCCGGTCACGCTCGCGTACGTCCGCGACGACGCGTCGCTGCGGTGTTGGATGCGCGTCGCCGGCGACGTGCGCGCCTCGGCGGTCGTGACCTTCGCGGGCGTAGGATCCGGCGTCCACGAGCGGGAGGCGTGATGGCGAAGGACCTGAAGCTCGGCTACCAGATCGGGTACTGGGGCTCCGGGCCGCCCGCCGACCTCCCCGCGACGCTCGCCGTCGCCGAAGACCTCGGGTACGACTCGTTCTGGACCGCGGAGGCCTACGGCTCCGACGCGCTCACCCCGCTCGCGTGGTGGGGTGCCGCGACGTCGCGCATCAAGCTCGGCACGTCGATCTGTCAGCTGTCGGCGCGCTCACCCGCCGCGATGGCGATGGCGGCGCTGACGCTCGACCACCTCTCGAACGGTCGGTTCATCCTCGGGCTCGGCACGTCGGGGCCGCAGGTCGCCGAGGGGTGGTACGGCGACGACTACCGCAAGCCGCTCGCGCGCACGCGCGAGTACATCGAGATCGTCCGGCGCATCCTCGCCCGCGACGCGCCCGTCGACTTCCAAGGCGAGCACTACCGCCTCCCGAACCCGAACGGCACCGGCTACGGCAAGCCGCTCAAGTCGATCACGCACCCGCTCCGAGCCGACCTCCCGATCTACCTCGCCGCCGAGGGTCCGAAGAACGTCGCCCTGTCGGCCGAGATCGCCGACGGGTGGATGGCGATCTTCTACGCGCCGCGCGAAGACGGCTTCTACCGCGACGCCCTGGCGGAAGGATTCGCGCGTCCGAACGCGCGCCACACCCCTGACGAGTTCGAGATCGCGTGCACGGTGCCGGTCATCGTGCACGACGACGTCGAAGCCGCCGCCGACTGGCAGCGGCCGATGATGGCGCTCTACATCGGCGGCATGGGCGCGCGCGAGGTGAACTTCCACAACCAGGTGTTCGCACGGATGGGCTACGAGGCCGAGGCCAAGGTGATCCAAGACCTCTACCTCGACGGCAAGAAGGCGGAGGCCGCCGCCGCGGTGCCGACGAAGCTCATCGAGGACACGATGCTCATCGGGCCGCCCGAGAAGATCCGCGACGATCTCGAGGCGTGGCGCGAGTCGGTCGTCACGACCCTGCTCGTGAGCGGCGACGCGGCGCAGCTCCGCCGCGTCGCGGAGCTGGTGCTCGGCTGACCCGGTGGACGTCCCGGCGCTGAGCGCGACCGAGGCCCGTGTCCTCGGTTGCCTCATGGAGAAGGCCGCGACCACGCCGGAGCACTACCCGCTGTCGCTCAACGCGGTCGTGACCGCGTGCAACCAGTCGACGAACCGCGATCCCGTCGTCCACTACGACGACGACACGGCCGAAGCCGCGCTCACCTCGCTGCGCGAACGGGGCCTCGCGCGTCGGATCAAGGCGGCGGGCGCGCGGGTCATCAAGTACTCGCACGTGGTCGACGAGGCCCTGTCGCTCGATGCGGGCGCCCGGGCGGTGCTCGGCGTGCTGTTGCTGCGGGGTGAGCAGACCCCGGGCGAGCTGCGCGCCCGCACCGAGCGCTGGCACACCTTCGCAACCGCCGACGAGATCGACGCGACGTTGCGCGAGCTCGCCGATCGGGGACTCGTGGCCGTGTTGGCCCGCCGGCCCGGCCAGAAGGAAGCGCGGTGGACGCAGCTGCTCACGCCGGTGTCCGCGCCGGAGTCGTCACCGGTCGCCACCCACGCAACGCCCGAACCCGATGTCGCCACCGACGACGCGCGGACCCTCCAGAGCGCCGCTCCGATGGCGCGACGTCTCGTGGTGCGCGACCCCGCCACCGGCGCGGTGCTCGACGAGCTCGACGTCGACGACGAACGCGCCGTCGACGGGAAGATCGCACGCGCGCGCGCGGCGCAGCCCCACTGGGCGGCGCGTGCCTACGACGACCGCGCGCTCGCGCTGCTCGCGTTCCGCGACCTCCTCGAACGCGACGAGGAGACGCTCGCCCGCACCACCACCGAGGAGACCGGGAAGCCGATCCGCCAGTCGCGCAACGAGATCAGGGCCGCCCGGGAGCGGGTGGAGTGGTTCGTCGACCACGTCCCCGCGGCGACCGCTCCCTCCACCGTCACCGAGCGCGTCGATCTCGTGGAGCGCGTCACGTACGAGCCGGCGGGAGTCGTCGCCCACATCAGCGCGTGGAACTACCCCTACTTCGTGGCGCTGAACTCGGTCGTGCCCGCGCTCCTCACCGGCAACGCGGTGCTCTACAAGCCCTCGGAGCACGCGACGCGCACCGGGACGCGGATCGTGCGGTTGTTGCACGAGGCGGGCGTGCCGCTCGACGTCGTGCAGCTCGTGGTCGGGGCGGGCCCCACGGGCGGCGCGCTCGCCGCCGGCGCCGTCGACGTCGTCTGCTTCACCGGCTCGTACCGCACGGGCGTGGCGGTCGCGCAGGCGGCGGCCGCGAACCTGACCCGGGTCCAGCTCGAGCTCGGCGGCAAGGACGGCGCCTACGTGTGCGACGACGTCGACATCGCCGCGACGGCGGCCGCGGTCGCCGAGGGCGTGTTCTACAACGCAGGGCAGAGCTGCTGCGCGATCGAGCGGCTCTACGTGCACGACGCGGTACACGACGCGTTCGTCGCCGCGCTGGTGGAGATCGCCGACGCGTACGTGGTCGGTGATCCGCTCGACGAGCGCACCGACATCGGTCCGCTCGCGCGATTCGAGCAGCTCGACGTGCTCGACGCGCAGGTCGCCGACGCCGTGGCGAAGGGCGCTCGAGTCGTGGCGGGTGGAGGTCGTCACGAACGCGGTGCGGGGTGGTACCGGCCGACGGTGATCGCCGACGCGACGCCGTCGATGCGGGTGATGCGTGACGAGTCGTTCGGTCCGATCATCGGCGTGCAGCGCGTCGCCGACGACGAGCACGCGCTCGTCGCGCTCGACGACACCGACTACGGGCTGACCGGGGCAGTGTTCACCCGCGACCGTGCGCGCGCCGAGCGCATCCTCGCCCGACTCGACACCGGCACCGTGTACTGGAACTGCAGCGACCGCACCACGACGAGGTTGCCGTGGGCGGGGCGCCGCCACAGCGGGCTCGGGGTGTCACTCTCCGAGGCGGGCGTGCGCGCGTTCGTGCGCGAGAAGGCGTGGCACGAGGTGCCACCGCACGAGCGCGGCGGCTGAGTCGCCGTCAGCCCGCGGGGGCGGGATCGTCGGGCAGCGGCTCGTAGCCGGGCGCCTCGACGACGAGGGGCTCGCCGATCTCGATGAACGTCTCGCCCGCGGGGATCCCGACGGTCACGTCGTCCGACGGCGGGACGGTCGTGACGACGGGCGCCGGAGCGGGCGGGGCGGCGTGGTCGGCGTGGTCGGCGTCGTCCGCGGCGGGGGGAGCGTGCTCGGGGACGACGTCGACCGCGGGTGCCGGTGCGGACACGGAGTCCGGGGCCGGTGTCACCACGGCGCGCGGCGCCGGATCCGCGACGAGCACCGTCGCCGCGGTCCGGGCGACCTCGGCGAGCGGCACCGCGGGCGCCGCGGGCTCGGCGGGCGAACCCGGTGCGGCGAGCACCGCGCTCGCGAAGGCGACCGCGCCGATCGCGAGTCCGGCGGCGGGCACGAGCACGCGGCGGCGGAGCACCTCGTCGTGCAGGGCGGCCGCTTCGGCGCGGGTGCAGCCGACCACCTCGGAGACGCGCCGGGCGACGTCGTCGGGGTCGCTGCCGAGCGCGACCGCCAAGACGGCCAGATCGTCGGCCCGCAGCGGCAGGGGTTCGCCGGGACCGACGCCGCGCAGGCGCAGCACGAGGTGGGCGTACGCGCTCAGCAACGCGTCGCGGTTGTCGGCGTCGAGCGTGGTCTCGAGGCCACCCATCACGAGACGATGGGAGTCGACGCTCACGGGCGCGCGCGGCGCGACGAGGTCGTCGAGCGCGTCGCCGTACAGGGAACGCAGCCGGGCGAGGTCGTCGTCGGGCACGGCGCGGTCGCCGCGCTCGTACGCGCGCAGGTCGCCGATCTCGACGCCGGTGCGCTTCGCGGCCCGGCGCCGGGACAGCCCGACGCTCTGACGGGCCTCGCGCAGGAGCACGCCCATGCGCTCGGGCGCCAGGTCGGTGTCCATCAACAAGCCCGCAGCCGCCGGTGCCTCCACATGGGTGCCATCGGCACGAGCGAGCCCTGGCTGTAGGGGCTTCGCAGCGTCGCCGGTCACGCGTCGGGGGCGTGCGTGTCCCACAGGGCGCGGGTGTCGCCGCTCGGATCGTCGAGGACCTCGATCGTCTCGTCGAAGCCCATCGTGGCCCGACGGGTCGGCTCGTAGGTGGGCCACGTCGGGATCCCGGGGTGGTCGGGCGTTCCGGTCGACGCGAAGGCCAGCCACGCCCGGTGCATCGCGTCGGCGATGGCCTGGCGCTCCTCGCCGGGGCCGGTGAACATCTCGCTGCCCCGCTTGTGCAAGTTGTCCCACACGAACGGGATCTCGAGCGCGTGGGTGGAGCGCAACGCCCCGCCGAACGCCGTGCTCGGCCACGAGAACAGGTACATCCACGTGGGGGCGTGCGCCGACTGCGCCTCGGCCAAGCGGATCGCGGGGATGCGGAACACCGCGTCGGTGGAGATCGCGCTCCACAACAACGGCGCGGTGGCGTCGGGGAGCGCGGCGCGGTAGCCCGCGACGACGGCGTCGGGATCCGCGAACGGGAGCCATTCGCCCACGCGCCGGCGCAGCTCGGCCTCGTCGATCGTGGCGTAGCCCGGATCGGCGAGGTGGAACAGCGTCATCTCGTCGGTGTTCGTGCCCGTGAGGAGGCGGACGCCCGCGGCGCTGCCGGCGCGGATCGCGTCGAGGGGCGGCGCGGGGAGGACGACGCCGTCGACGACGGGGGCGAACGGCATGCGCGGACGGTTCGCGACCCACGACCGGTACTGCTGCACGGTGTCGACGAGCTGGTCGGTCGTCGTCGCGTACAAGGCATCGAGATCGCCGGGCTTCACACCGAGCGCGGCGCACACCAGCTCGGCCACCGCGGTGGCGTCGTCGCTCGACACCGCCCAGGAGGCCGCGCCGCTCTGAGGGACGGCCGCGGTGAACAAGCCGCGCGCGCGTGGTGTGCCGAGGAGCGTGCCGACGCTGCCCGCGCCCGCCGATTCGCCGAACACCATCACCTGGTCGGGATCGCCGCCGAACGCGCCGATGCAGTCGCGCACCCATTCGAGCGCCGCGATCTGGTCGAGGATGCCGGCGTTGCCCGAGCCGGCGAGCTCGGGACCGACGAGGTCGGCGAGGTGCAAGAAGCCGAACGGGCCGAGGCGGTAGTTGAGGGTGACGACGACGACGTCGCCGTGCTGCGCGAACCGCGTGCCGTCGTACCACGGCGTCGATGCCGACCCGTTCATGAACGCCCCGCCGTGGATCCACACGAGGACCGGTCGGCGCGGCTCGTCGGTGCCGGGCGTGTACACGTTGAGGGTGAGGGAGTCCTCGCTGCGCTCAGGGGGCGTGCCGCCCATCATCTGGGCGAGGGGGAACGGACCCTGAGCGGACTCGGCCGAGAACCGAGTGGCGTCACGCACCCCGCTCCACGGTTCCTCGCGCACCGGCGGTCGCCACCGCAGCGGCCCGACCGGCGGGGCGGCGTACGGGATGCCGCGGAACTGGTGGATCCCGTCGCGCTCGAAGCCCTCGACCTTGCCGGCGCGGGTGTCGACGATCGTCATCGGTGCTCCTGGACGCTGCGGGCGTGCGGCGGGGCGCGCTGCCGCCCCGACGATCGGTCCGGCGGGGAGGCTACGTGGGCTCGGGGCTACAGCGCGCACCGCGATCGGCCGATCCGTCGTTGTACTGGTCGGCGGGCCCGACCTCGCGGAGTAGACGACGACATGCGGATCCACGGACGGATCGCACGGTCACGCTGGACCCTGGTCGTGAGCGGCTTGGTGGTGGGAGCGCTGCTCGCCGGCGGCGGGATCGCGGTGGCGGGCGTCGTCAAGCGCACCGCACCGACCGCCGAGATCACGGCGTGCTGGGGCGCGAACGGCGCGGTGCGCGTCGTCGATCCCGCGCTCGAAGCGTGCAAGAAGGGCGAGACCACGCTGCGGTGGAACGTGCAAGGTCCCGCCGGCGAACCCGGTGCACCCGGTCCCGCGGGTCCTGCTGGTCCTTCCGGTCCTTCCGGTCCGGCCGGTCCCGCAGGCCCAGCTGGTGCGGACGGGCGCGACGGACAGGACGGCCAGCACGGACGCGACGGCGCCGACGGCGCGCCGGGTCCTGCGGGTCCGGTCGGTCCCGTCGGGCCGCAAGGTCCGGCGGGTGTCGCGACCGTGCGAGCCGGCACCGTCGGCCAACGCACGCTCGCGCCACCCTGCGTCGCCGGCGTCGATCCCGCGGTGTGCTCGAACGCGTACGTGCGGATGCCCGGCGCGGTGGCCCTCGACACCGCCCGCGCCCACCTCGTGGTCGGCCGGGTGCGGATCACGTGGACCGTGTCGCAGGTGAACAACGCGCCCCAAGCCGCGACGTTGCGCTGCCGGGTCGTGTCGTTGCCGACCGGCGCGACGCTCGACGAGATCGTCTACAAGGACGTGGGCGACGACAACGGCACCGCGGCCGGACCCGAGTTCCTGAACGAGTACGTCGGGGTCACATCGCTCGTGCCCGCGGGGGCCACCGACGTCGCGCTCGACTGCCGCACCGAGCTCGGTTCTGGCTACGAGACCGCGGTCGTCCGCTCGCAGTTGTACGCGGTTCCGTTCGACACGGTGCTGTGATGCGCGGCGCACGAGTCCCGACGCAGTCGAGAGGCGGGTCGCCGGGGGAGCCCTGATGCGGGCGTCCCGCCTGCGCGCGGTCGTGCCGGTACGCGCGCGGCGGGGCGCCCCGTCAGCAGGAGCCACGACGCCGGCGCGCGCCGAGCGTCGATCACCCGGTCAGATGTGGTCCCAGACCATCGGGCTCGCGCCGTCGGTGACCTCGTCGAGCAGCTCGACGGGACTCCGCTTGTCGATGTGGCCGATGAGCCCGTTGTAGACCGAGTAGCCGACCAGCTCGCGCAGTCGGGGCGAGAAGCGCGCGGCGACATCGCGCGGGATGCCGAGCTGTTGGTTCTCCTGCTGGCGGACGTAGCCCGCGCAGTAGTTCATCGCGAGTCCGACGCGCGCCCGGTCGGTGCGGTTCGCACCGCCGCCGTGCCACAGGCTGCCGTGCCACACGAGCACCGAGCCGCGCGGCATCTCGGCCGCGATGGTCTCGTAGGTGCCGCCGTACTCCGGGTGGTCGTCGGCGAGGTGCGAACCCGGGACGAGCCGCGTCGCTCCGTTCGCGTCGGTGAAGTCGGTGAGCGCCCACATCGAGTTGCAGACGGTCGGCGGATGCGGCTTCGGGATCGGGATCAGCTGGTCGTCGGCGTGGATCGGCTGCGCCCGTTCGCCGGGCAAGATCGTGATCGACGACAGCGACGACACCAGACAGCCGCGGTCGAGCACGCCTTCCACGATCGGCAGCACGTTCGGGTGCACGGGTACGACCTCGAACCGCGTGCCCCGCGCGAGGAGGTTGTACACGCGCAGCGTGTGGTGACCTTCGAAGCTGTTCGGTGACGGCTGCACGTCGAGCGCGCGCTCCAAGGCTTCGAGGTCGCTCGCGAGCCCGTCGAGCAGCTTCGGTGAGATCGCGTCCTCGACGATCGTGTAGCCCTGTTCGGCGACGCGGGCCACGTGCGCGGCGATCTCGTCGGGACCGAGGACGCGGTGGGCGGGGACGACCGCAGGGTCGGGCACGAGGCGGAGGGTAGCGTCGTCGCGCATGGCGATCTATGCCCTCGGCGACCGCGTCCCCGACATCCACCCCGACGCGTTCGTGCACCCCGACGCCACCGTCATCGGCGCGGTCACGATCGGTCCCGACAGCACGGTGTGGCCGCAGGCCGTCCTGCGCGGCGACTACGGACGCATCACCGTCGGTGCCCGCACGTCGATCCAGGACGGCTCCGTGATCCACGCGACGGCGCGGCTCCCCACGTCGATCGGCGACGACTGCACGATCGGCCACCTCGTGCACATGGAGTGCTGCACGATCGAAGACGGTGCGCTCGTGGGGTCGGGGTCGATCGTGCTCCACCGCTGCGTGGTGCGCAGCGGCGCGCTCGTCGGCGCGGCGGCGCTCGTGCCGAACGACACCGAGGTGCCGACCGGCGCGATGGCGCTCGGTGTGCCGGCCAAGATCTTCCCCGACCGCGTGAGCGCGGAGACGATCATGGAGTTCGTCGGCCGCTACGTCGACAACGGCCGCCGCTACCGCACCGACCTCCGCCGCCTGGACTGAGCGCGACCCTCACACGGCGGCGCCGACGGCGCGGCCGATGCCGTAGGTGACGGCCATCGCGAGCGAGCTCCAGAGGACGACGCGCGTGGCGGCGCGCTTCCACGGTGCGCCACCGGCGCGCGCGCCGAGCGCGCCGAGGGCGATCAGCGCGATGAGTGCGACCGCCACGGTCGCCGGGATGCGCGCACTGATGGGCGGGAGGCTGATCGCGAGCAGGGGAGCGATCGCACCCATGACGAACGCGAGTGCGGACGTCCACGCGGCTTGGAGCGGGTTGGCTTTCGTGACCTCCGTGATGCCGAGCTCGTCGCGCATGTGCGCTTCGAGCGGCGAGCGCGCCATCAGCTCGCGCGCGACCTCGGCGGCCAGCTCGCGCGACAGCCCACGACCCACGTAGATCTCGGTGAGCTCGGCGAGCTCGGCGGCCGGATCGGCCGCGAGCGCCTCTTCCTCGATGCGGCGGTCGGCTTCTTCGGTGTCGCGCTGCGAGCTCACGGAGATGTACTCGCCCGCGGCCATCGAGAACGCGCCAGCGACCAGGCCGGCGATGCCGGCGGTGACGACCTCGGTGCGCGAGGTGTTGGCGGCGGCGACGCCGATGACGAGGCCGGCGGTCGACACGATGCCGTCGTTCGCGCCGAGGACGGCCGCCCGCAGCCAGCCGACGCGATGG
>DASUMP010000015.1:0-13477 GCA_036277635.1 Acidimicrobiia bacterium
CGCGGAGCAGGCGGCGCTGCCCGCACCCGAGCGCGAGTACACGCGGTGGGAGCGCTACGGCGTGCCGTTCGTGCTGCCCGTCACGGTCGTCGCGGTGCTCATCTACTACGTGCTCAACGTGTCGCGGGTGTTCCTCGCCGCCGAGGGCAGCGGTGCGGTCGTCGCCGCGATCGTGATGACGCTCACGATCCTCATCGGCGCCACGGTGCTGTCGGCGGCGCCCAACCTGCGCACGTCGTCGACGGTCTTGATCGTGGCTGGCGTGTTCGCGTCGATCACCCTCGCGGGCTGGCTCACGGTCGGCGACGCCGCGGGTCACGGCGGGGAGGACGAGGTCGTGTTCGAGCCGGTCGTCGCGACCGGTTCGCTCACCGCGTTCGACATCGGCTTCCGCGACCTGACCCCCGACGCGCTCCCGGTGGGCGTCACCGAGTTCACGGTCACCGACGTCGGCCAGACCCACACGTTCCTGTTCAAGGAGCCCACCGCGGCGGTCGAGGGCGGCAAGCTCACGATGACCGGACCGGGCGACTACACCGTGCGCGTGAGCTTCACCGAGCCCGGCGAGTACACGTACTACTGCGACATCTCCGGCCACGAGGCCGGCGGGATGATCGGCACGCTGACCGTCGACGAGACCCTCGAAGCCACCCCCATCGAGGGCGGCGGCGAAGGCGAAACCCCCTCGGAGGACGCACCCGCGTCCTGACCCCGCGACCGTTGGTGCAGTACACCTTGCCGAGGCGCCGATGGTGCAGTACGCCCACGCGCGCTGTGGGATATCGCACCAACGCCGGGGTGACGGGCGACGGGTGTCAGTGGGGGACGCGGGCGACGAGCGCGTCGGGCCACGCGTCGATCGCGGCGGGGAGTGGACCGACGCGCTCGCCGTCGGCGTAGGCCTCGAGGTCGGCGTCGAGCGCCTCGATGCGCACCTGCCGGCCGCGCTGGATCGTGACGGCCGGGTGGCGTTCGTGGGCACCGCGGAACACCTTCGGGAACGTCACCAGCAGCTTGCCGACCGACATCGGACCGACGACCACGACGTCGAGCAGGCCGTCGTCGAGCGACGCGCGCGGCGCGATACGCATGCCGCCTCCGTACGCGGGTCCGTTGCCACTCGCGATCAACCACGCGTCGAGCTCGATCTCGGCGGTGTCGATCGTGAGGCGGAACCGCTTCGGCCGGTAGCGCACGAGCGTGCGCAGCACGGCGGCGACGTAGAGGGGCGTCCCCGACAGGCGGGTCACGGTGTTCGCCCAGCGGTTCGCCTCCGCGTCGAAGCCGATGGCGGCGACGGTGGTGAACGCGCGGCCGTTCACCCGCCCGAGGTCGACGGTGCGGTCGGTGCCCGCGTCGCCGAGGACGCGGAGCGCGTCGAGCGGGCGCTTCGGGTCGTAGCCGAGGTTGCGGGCGAAGTCGTTGCCGGCCCCCGACGGCACGACCGCGAGGCGGCGTCCGGTGGACGCGGCGATGCCCGCCAGGGTCCCGACCAGCCCGTCGCCCCCGACCGCCACGAGGTCGCGGCCCGCGTCGGCGGCGCGGCGGGCGAGTGCCACCGGCGCGTCGGGCGAGTCGGAGACGTGTACCTCGACGTCGTCGACGGCGCCGAGCGCGGCGGTGAGCTCGGGGAGCAGACGGCGGGTGCGGCCGCGACCGGCGGCGGGGTTGACGACAGCGGTCCACGGCATCGGCTGCGGAGGCTACCGGCGCGGCGCGCGGCGTGAAGGTTGTGTGCAGAGCGGCGCGGGAAGCGGAGGTGCGCGCGCCCACCGCTCTAGCCTCTGCGCCCGTGGCCGATCTCGATGTGCACCGCCTCCCGCGCCACGTCGCGATCATCATGGACGGCAACGGGCGGTGGGCCCAGCGCCGTGGCCTGAAGCGCACCGACGGCCACGCTGCGGGCGAGGAAGCGCTCTTCGACACCGTCGAGGGTGCGCTCGACATCGGTCTGCGATGGATCACCGTGTTCGCGTTCAGCACCGAGAACTGGCGGCGCCCCCTCGACGAGGTTCGATTCCTGATGGGCTTCAACGAGCGGCTGCTCGTGAAGCGGCGCGAGGAGCTCCACGAGCGCGGTGTGCGCGTCCGCTTCGTGGGCCGGCGCGCCGGCCGGGTGCCGGCGCGGGTGCGGCGGCGGATCGAAGAGACCGAAGCGCTCACCCGGAAGAACCGCACGATGAACCTCGCGTTCGCGTTCAACTACGGCGGGCGGGCCGAGCTCGTCGACGCGGCGCGCGCGATCGGGCGCGACGTCGCGGCCGGTCGTCTCGACCCCGAACGCATCGACGAGCGCGTCGTGGCCCGCCACCTCTACGCCCCCGACATGCCCGACCCCGACCTGCTCGTGCGCACCTCGGGGGAGTTCCGGATCTCGAACTTCTTGCTGTGGCAGCTCGCCTACTCCGAGCTCGTGTTCTCCGACGTGCTCTGGCCCGACTTCCGCCGGGAGCACCTGTTCGCGGCGATCGCCGAGTACCAGCGTCGGGAGCGGCGCTTCGGCGCCGTCGACGAGGGGTAGCCCGCGAATTACACTCGTGTCATATGAGCCTCTACCGCGACGAGGGGATCGTGCTGCGCACGATCAAGCTCGGTGAGGCCGACCGGATCGTCACGATCTTCACCCTCGGCCACGGCCGGATCCGCGCCGTCGCGAAGGGCATCCGCAAGACCACGAGCAAGTTCGGTGCCCGGCTCGAACCCGCGAGCCACGTCGCGCTGCAGTGCTACAAGGGCCGCGAGCTCGACGTCGTCACCCAGACCGAGACCATCACCGCGAACCGGGTGCTGCGCGAGGGCTACGGCGTGCTCGTGCACGCGGTGCCGATGCTCGAAGCGGTCGACCAGGTCGCCCAGGAGCGCGAGCCGAACCCGGCGCTGTTCCGGATGCTCGCCGGTGCGCTGCGCGCGTTGGGCGAGTCGCGCTCACCGCTCGTGACACCCGCGTTCTTCTGGAAGCTGTTGTCGCTCGAAGGCTTCCATCCGGTCCTCGACCAGTGCGCGCACTGCGGCGACGAGCCCGATCGCACTCGGGTGGTGGTGTTCGACCTCCACGAGGGCGGCGTGCTGTGCACCGGATGCGCCCACGCCGGCGGCCGTGCGGTGTCGCCCGAAGCGCTCGTGCTGTTGGGTCGGGTGCTGGGCGGCGACCTGCGCGGCGTGCTCGCCGAAGCCGTCGCGCCACCGACCGCGTCGGAGGTCGAGCGGCTCGCGGTGGCGGCGATGGAGCACCACCTCGAGCGGCGCCTGCGGTCCGCGGCGCTCCTCTGAGCCTCCCGCCGGCCCCGGGGTCGAAATCGGTCGACCGGTAGCCTGCCGCCCCATGGCCCGCAACGACCTGATGGACCGCATCGTCAACCTCGCGAAGCGCCGCGGGCTCGTGTTCCCCTCCAGCGAGATCTACGGAGGGTTCCGCTCCACCTGGGACTACGGGCCGCTCGGCGTGCTGCTGAAGCGCAACGTGAAGGACGCCTGGTGGCGCGCGATGGTGCAGCTGCGCGACGACGTCGTCGGGCTCGACTCGGCGATCCTGATGGCCCCGAGGGTGTGGGAGGCGAGCGGGCACGTCGCCACGTTCACCGACCCGCTCGTCGACTGCCGCAGCTGCAAGGAGCGGTTCCGCGCCGATCAGCTGCCCACCTCGGGCGCCTGTCCGAACTGCGGCGCGAAGGAGTCGTTCACCGACGCCCGCCAGTTCAACCTCATGTTCAAGACCTACGTGGGTCCGGTGGAAGACGACGCGTCGATCGCGTACCTGCGCCCCGAGACCGCGCAAGGCATCTTCGTGAACTGGAAGAACGTGCAGACCTCGACGCGCAAGAAGCCGCCGTTCGGCATCGCGCAGGTCGGCAAGTCGTTCCGCAACGAGATCACGCCCGGCAACTTCATCTTCCGCACGCGCGAGTTCGAGCAGATGGAGATGGAGTTCTTCGTGCCGCCCGCCGACGGCGCCACGTGGTTCGAGTACTGGGTGCAGGAGCGCTACCGCTGGTACACGGATCTCGGGATCCCCGAAGCGATGCTGCGCATCCGACCCCACGACCCCGACGAGCTGTCGCACTACTCGGCGGGCACGAGCGACATCGAGTTCGAGTACCCGTGGGGCTGGGGCGAGCTCGAAGGCGTCGCGAACCGCACCGACTACGACCTCGGTCAGCACCAGGAGTTCTCCGGCGAAGACCTCCGCTTCTTCGACCAGGAGCGCGACGAGCACTACCTGCCGCACGTGATCGAGCCCGCCGCGGGCGCCGACCGCGCCACCCTCGCGTTCCTCCTCGCCGCGTACGCCGAGGAAGAGGTGAAGGGGGAGAAGCGCACGGTGCTGCGCCTCCATCCGAGGCTCGCGCCGACCAAGGCGGCAATCCTTCCCCTCTCACGCAACGAGAAGCTCGCGCCGCTGACGCAGCAGGTCGCCGACCTCGTGCGCGGCGAATTCCAGATCGACCTCGACGACGCCGGGTCGATCGGCCGGCGCTACCGCCGCCAGGACGAGGTCGGCACGCCGCTGTGCGTCACCGTCGACTTCGACAGCCTCGACGACGCCGCGGTCACGGTGCGCGAGCGTGATTCGATGGAGCAGGTGCGAGTCCCGATCGACGGGCTGGTGCCCGTCCTGCACGAGAAGCTGGGGATCTGATGGCGGTCGACGACTACTACGCGCTGTTCGGGGTCGCTCCTGACGCGTCGACCGAGGAGATCCGCGACGCGTATCGCGACAAGAAGGCGTCGCTCGACGCGCAGGGCACCGACTCGGCGCGCGCCGAGGCGGCGCGTGTGAACCGCGCGTGGAACGTGCTCTCCGACGCGTATCAACGCGGCCGCTACGACGAGCAGCTCGCCAACGCGCGCGCCGAGGGTGCCGACGTCGTCGTCCCCGACGGGATCGACGACGGCCCGCCGCGGCGGCGCCGGCTGTTCGAGCCGCCCGCGCGCGACGGTCAACCCGCGCGCCCCGTGCCGCAGCGCACCGTCGCCCTGCCCGCAGGCGCCCGTCCGGCCGAGCGTCGCGCCCGCGTGCTCGCGATGGTCTTCGACCTCACCGTGCTGGTGCTCGTGTACATGGTCGTCGTGTTCGCCGCGCTGCCGGCGCTCGCCGATTCGCAGTACCCCGACGAGACCGACCTGATCGAGCGCGTCACCGATCGCCTCGAAGCGCTCGACGACGCCCAGGCCGAAGTCGACGACGCCCCCGACGACGAAGCGTTGGCCGCCGCGCTCGACGACGAGCGCGCACGAGGCCGCGAGGCGGTCGCCGAGTGCGAGGCCGGCGGGTACGACACGACCGTCCCCGACGACGACCCCGACACGGTCACGAACCAGCTCGAGGAGTGCCTGCTCGACGTCGGCACCGAGCTGGTCCCGTTCCAGATCGCGGTGCTCGAGGGATCGTTCCTGATCGGACTCGTCTACCTCGTCGTGCCGAGCGCACTGGGCGGGCAGACGCTGGGCAAGCGTCTGCGTGGCGTGCGCGCGGTCAGGGCCGACGGGTCGCCGTTGGGTTGGGGCGGCGCGATCCTGCGCTACGGCGCGCCGGTCCTCGCGATGGCGGTGCTGTATCCCGTGCTGCGCGAGCTCGCGCTGCTCATCGTGCTGTTCGGGGTGCTCGCGTGGATGCGGAACCCGAACGAGCAGGGCCTGCACGACCGTCTCGCCAAGACGGTCGTCGTGGATGCCGATCAGTAGGCTCGCGGGTCCCGGATCGCTGCGGAGGAACCGATGAAGTACGTGTACGCCTTCGAAGAGGGCTCCAAGGAGCAGAAGTACCTGCTCGGGGGCAAGGGGGCGAACCTGGCCGAGATGACGAACCTCGGCCTGCCGGTTCCGCCGGGCTTCACGATCTCCACCGACGCGTGCAAGGCCTACATGGCCGCCGACAACCAGCTCCCCGACGGGCTGCTCGACGAGGTCGCCGCCGCGCTCGAGGCGCTCGAAGCCAAGATGGGCAAGCGCCTCGGCGACGCGGACGACCCGCTGCTCGTCTCCGTGCGCTCCGGCGCCGCGTTCTCGATGCCGGGGATGATGGACACCGTCCTCAACCTCGGACTCAACGACGAGTCGGTGCAGGGGCTCGCGAAGCAGACCGGCAACGAGCGCTTCGCGTTCGATTCCTACCGCCGCTTCGTGCAGATGTTCGGCAAGATCGTCCTCGACGTGAAGGGCGACCTCTTCGAAGAGTCGTTGCACGAGATGCTCGAAGAGAAGCAGCTGTCGGTCGAGACGCAGCTCACCGCCGACGACCTGCGCCACCTCGTCGGCGTGTTCAAGGGCATCGTGCGCACCGAGGCGGGCGTCGCCTTCCCCGACGACCCGCGCGAGCAGCTGCGCTACGCCGTCGAAGCGGTGTTCAAGTCGTGGAACGGCCGCCGCGCGCGCGACTACCGCAAGATGGAAGGCATCCCCGACGACCTCGGCACCGCGGTCAACGTGCAGACGATGGTGTTCGGCAACAAGGGCGACGACTCCGGCACCGGCGTCGCGTTCACCCGCAACCCCGCGTCGGGCGAGAACCTCGCGTACGGCGACTTCCTCACGAACGCGCAAGGCGAAGACGTCGTGGCCGGCATCCGCATCACCGAGCCGCTCGACGCGATGGGCAACCACTTCCCCGAGTGCCACCAGCAGCTCATCGCGGTGATGGACCAGCTCGAGCAGCACTACCGCGACATGTGCGACATCGAGTTCACGATCGAGCAGGGCCGGCTCTTCATCCTCCAGACGCGCGTCGGCAAGCGCACCGCGCTCGCTGCGCTGCGCATGGCGGTCGAGATGGAAGCCGACGGGATGATCGACAAGCGCGAAGCGGTGCTGCGCATCCAGCCCGCGCAGCTCGACCAGCTGCTGCACCCGCAGTTCGACCCGAAGGCGAGCTACAAGGTGCTCGCGAAGGGCCTGAACGCGTCGCCGGGCGCGGCGGTCGGCAAGGTCTACTTCACCGCCGACGACGCCGAGGCCGCCGCGGCGGCGGGCGAGCGCGTGATCCTCGTGCGCCCGGAGACGTCGCCCGAAGACCTGCACGGCATGATCGCCGCCGAGGGCATCCTGACGTCGCGCGGCGGTCTCGTGAGCCACGCCGCCGTCGTCGCGCGCGGCATGGGCAAGCCCGCGATCTGCGGCGCCGAAGGCGTGCGCATCGACCTCGCGAAGCGCACGTTCGAGGCCGACCGCACGGTGATCCGCGGTGGTGTCGAGACCACGATCACCGTCACCGTCAACGAAGGCGACGTGATCTCGATCAGCGGCACGAGCGGCGAGATCGTCGAGGGCGAGGTCGCCGTCGTCACGCCCGAGCCGAGCGGCCCGTTCGGGATCGTCCTCGCCTGGGCCGACGAGTTCCGCCGGCTCAAGGTGCGCACCAACGCCGACCTCCCCGAAGACGCGAAGAAGGCGCTCGAGTTCGGCGCGCAGGGGATCGGCCTGTGCCGCACCGAGCACATGTTCCTCGGCGACCGGCTCCCGATCGTGCAACGCATGATCCTCGCCGACACGCCCGAAGAGGAAGAGGAAGCCCTCGTCGCGCTGCTCGCGCGCCAGAAGACCGACTTCCTCGAGCTGCTCGAAGCGATGGACGGCCTGCCCGTCACCGTGCGTCTCCTTGACCCGCCGCTGCACGAGTTCCTCCCCAAGCACGACGAAGTGCTCGCCGACCGCGTGCGCGCGTTCATGGCCGGCACGCCGAGCCACGAAGCCGACGCGGTGTGGAACGCGCTGAAGCACTGGGAGGAGTCGAACCCGATGCTCGGCACGCGCGGCGTGCGGCTCGGGATCCTCAAGCCCGGTCTCTATCGCATGCAGGTGCGCGCACTCGTCGAGGCCGCGGTCGAGCGCAAGCAGGCGGGCGGCGACCCGCAGGTCGAGATCATGATCCCGCTCACCGTCAACCAAGCCGAGATGGCGATGATGGACGAGTGGGTGCGCGCCGAAGCCGAGCAGGTGTTCGCGGAGAAGGGCGAGCGCGTCGAGTACCTCGTCGGCACGATGGTCGAGACGCCGCGCGCCGCGCTCGTCGCCGACGAGATCGCCGAGTACGCCGAGTTCTTCTCGTTCGGCACCAACGACCTCACCCAGATGACGTTCGGGTTCTCCCGCGACGACGTCGAGGGCCGCATGATGCCCGCGTACCTCGAGCAGAAGCTGCTCGACATCAGCCCGTTCGAGGAGCTCGACCGCGGCGGTGTCGGCAAGCTCGTGCGCATGGCCGTCGAAGACGGGCGGCGCGCGCGCCCCGACATCAAGCTCGGCATCTGCGGCGAGCACGGCGGCAACCCCGCGTCGGTGCACTTCTGCCACGAGGTCGGCCTCGACTACGTGTCGTGCTCGCCGTACCGGGTGCCGCTCGCCCGCCTCGCCGCCGCGCACGCCGCGCTCGGCGTCGGCGGTCCGGCCGCGTCCGCCTGACCCGTGACCACCGGCGCGACCGCGATGCGCGCGCCGGTGATGGCCGCCGCCGAGCTCGAGGCGTTCCTCGCTTCGGCGATGCCGGGCGCGACCGACCGCATCGCGGTGCTCGACGTCGGGCCCATGACCGCGCGCGTGCGGCTGAAGGTCGACGACACGAACGTCCGCCCGGGTGGCACCGTGTCGGGCCCGTCGTTGATGGCGCTCGCCGACACCGCGATGTGGATGGCGGTCCTCGCGATGATCGGTCCGGTCGCACTGTCGGTCACCCAGCACCTGGCGATCGACTTCCTCCGCAAGCCCGCGCTCGTCGACGTGATCGCCCACGCCCGCATCCACCGCCTCGGCTCGCGCCTCGCCGTCGGCGACGTCCTCATGTACTCCGACGGCGACGACTCGGCCCCCGTCGCCCGCGCCACCGTCACGTACTCGATCCCGTCAGGCGCACAGCAGCCCTGATCGACGTCAGGCGTTGGTGTCGTAGGGGGTCGGTACCCTGAGCCGGTGGAGGAAGTCGCGCCGCTGACGATCGTCACCGACCCCGAGGTGGTCGACCTCGTGGTGCGCGAGGCGCATCCGGGGGTGCGGGCGCCGGTGGGTGGGCGGATCCGGCGGCGTGAGGAGCGCGAGGCCGAGCTGCACGCGACGTTGGCGCCGGGGGCGACGCGGCCGGTGGGCGCGGGGGAGCGGGCGCGGGCGGAGGAGCCCGACGACTTCCGGGTGTGCTTCGAGCGCGACCTCGACCGCATCAAGCACTCGCGTCCGTGGCGGCGCCTCGCGGGGAAGTGCCAGGTCTTCATCGCCCCCGAAGACGATCACCTCCGCACCCGGCTCACGCACGCGGTCGAGGTCGCGCAGGTCGCCACCGGGATCGCCCGCATCGCGAACCTGTGCGTCCCGCTCACCGACGCGATCGCCCTCGCTCACGACTGCGGGCACGGCCCCGCCGGCCACGCCTCCGAGGAGGCGTTCTCTCCCTACCTCCCCGACGGCGGCTACGACCACGCGGTCTACGGCGCCGACGTCACGCTCGAGCCGCTGAACCTGTGCCGCGAGACGCTCGACGGTGTGCGCAACCACTCGTGGCGCCGCCCGCCGCCGGCCACGCCCGAAGGCGAGGTGGTCGCGTGGGCCGACCGGATCGCCTACGTCTGCCACGACTTCGAGGACGCGGTGCGGGCCGGGATCCTCGTGCCGAGCGACCTCCCCGACGAGGTCGCCGACGTGGTCGGCCGCAAGCGCTCGGAGCAGCTCGGCGGGTTCGTGCACGCGGTGCTCGACGCGATCGACCGCACGGGGCGGGTGGGGATGACCGAGTCGGCCGCCTCGGCGCTGGCGGCGTTCCGGGCGTTCAACTTCGAGCGGATCTACCTGCGGCCCGCGTCCCGCCAGCAGGCGGCGCGGGTGATCGCGCTCCTGCGCGGCTTGGTCGACTTCTTCACCGATGCACCCGCCCGCATGCCGAGCGAGACCACCGGCGTGCACGCCGATCTCGTCGCCGGGTCCACCGAGGCGGCGTCGGTCGCCGTCCGCTACGTGAGCGGCATGACCGACCGCTACGCCCTCGCCCTCGGGGTCGAGCTGCTCGGCTGGCGCCCCGAAGACCTGCCCCGCGGGGTGTGAGCGCGCGCCGCGCCGTGCCCCCGGGCGATCGGGGCACGCGGTCCTAAGGTGGACGCGGATGGGAATCCTCGACGAGGACGTCGCGCGGGTCCGGGAGGCGACCGACCTCGTTGCGCTCGCAAGTGAACACGTCGCGCTGAAGCGCGTCGGGCGCCGCTTCACCGGGCTGTGCCCGTTCCACACCGAGAAGTCGCCGTCGTTCTCCATCAACCCCGAAGCCGGCCTGTGGCACTGCTTCGGCTGCCAGCGCAGCGGCGACGCGATCACGTTCGTGCGCGAGGTGGAGCACCTCGACTTCGTCGACGCGGTCGAACGCCTCGCGGCGCGCGCGGGCATCACGCTGCGCTACAGCGACGCGCAGTTCTCGAAAGACCGCGCCCGCAAGCAACGTCTGCACGACGCGGTGCAAGAAGCGATCGCGTTCTACCACTCGTTGCTGCTCGATTCGCCCGAGGGAGGCGGCGCGCGCCGCTACCTGCGGAGCCGCGGCTTCGACGGCGACGTCGCGCGTCGGTTCCACCTCGGCTATGCGCCCGACGCGTACGACGTGTTGAGCAAGCACCTGCTCGCGAAGAAGATCAAGCGCGACGACATCGTCGACGCCGGACTCGCGTTCGTGAACCGGGCCCAGAAGCTGCAAGACGCGTTCCGCGGCCGATTGTTGTTCCCGATCTGGGACGGGCGCGGCGAACCGGTCGGCTTCGGCGGGCGCATCCTCGAGGGCGGCACCGGACCGAAGTACAAGAACTCGTCGGAGACACCGATCTACCAGAAGAGCCGCTTGCTCTACGGGCTGCACTGGGCGAAGGGCGAGATCGTCGCGCGCGGCGAGGTGGTGATCTGCGAGGGCTACACCGACGTGATGGCGTTCGCGCTCGCAGGCGTGCCGACCGCCGTCGCCACGTGCGGCACCGCCCTCGCCGACGAGCACTTCCTCGTGTTGAAGAACCTGGCGCGCAAGGTCACGCTCGCCTACGACGCCGACGCCGCCGGCCAAGCGGCGGCGGAACGCTGCTACCAGTGGGAGCAGCGCTACGAGGTGCAGTTCCAGGTCGCCGACCTCCCGGCCGGTCGCGACCCCGCCGACGTGTGGCGCGACGACCCGGCCGCGCTCGTCGCCGCGGTCGATCGGGCGACGCCGTTCCTCGAGTTCCGGCTCGACCGACTCCTCGCCGCCGCCGACTTCCGTTCTCTCGAGGGCCGCGCGCACGCCGCCGAGCGCGCGGCCGGACTCGTCGCCGAGCACCCGAACGACCTCGTGCGCGACCAGTACGTGATGAAGCTCGCCGGGCGCCTCGACATCGACGCCGACCGTCTGCGCGACACGGTCGCGCGGGCCGTGCAACGTCGGCGCGCGCACGTGAGCGGCGCGGAACCGACGAACCCGACGCGTCCCGACCGTCCCGTCGATCGGCGCGAGCTCGACGCGCTGCGTTGGGCCGTGCACGAACCGCAGCTCGTGCAGGGTCGACTCGACGTGTCGCTGTTCGCCGATCCGATCGCGCGCACCGCGTTCGCTGCGCTCACCGAGATGCAGCTCGACGACGCGATCGCGAGCGCCGACGACGCGATCGCGAACCTGCTCCGCCGCCTCGCGGTGGAAGAGGAGCCCAGGGGCGCGACGCCCGAAGAGCTCGTCACCCGTGTCGTGGTGAACCTCGTCGAAGCATCAAGTCAGCGCCTCGTCCGGTCGATGGTGCGCACGGGCGACGAGCGATCGTCGCAGGTGAAGTCGCTCGTCGACGCGCTCGTGCGCGAGCGCGACGCGGGCAATTGGTCATCGGCCGAGAACGTCGCGAACGAGTTGGTAGCGTGGAACATGGAGTGGGTGCCCGCTCGGGGCGAGGGCGAGGATGACTGAGGCGGAGCACGACGTCGTGGCGTCGACCGATGGCAGCACCGACATGCCCGTCGAGCTCGTCGCGCTCCTCGCACGTTGTCGCGAGAAGAAGCTGGTGACGACTGCGGAGATCTTCGCGACGTTCCCCGACCTCGAGCCCGCCACCGACGAGCTGCGCCGCCTCTACGACACGATCGAAGCGCACGACATCACGATCATCGACGAGATCCAAGAAGAGCTCCAACGCGAAGACCAGGTGCGTGAGTCCGACGTCGCGCCGGCGCGCCGCCGCGTCGACCACCGCGGACCGAGCCGTCCGGTCAACCGTCCGGGTGCCGCGTCGTCGGATCGCCCCACCACTCCCGAGGTCGGCGACGAGCCACCGCTGCCGCGCGCGGTGCGCCACGCCGCCGGTGAGGGCGGCTCGTTCGACCCGGTGCGGATGTACCTCAAGGAGATCGGCAAGGTCCCGCTGCTCACCGCCGAGCAAGAGGTCAGCCTGGCCAAGCGCATCGAGGCCGGCGTCGAGGCGCAGACCGTCCTCGACCTCTGCGACGGCTTCCCCACGGTGCTCGCCTGGTTCTACGACCTCGGGCTCCCGCTGCCGCTCTGCCGCGTCGACCCGTCGGAGTGGCGCATCAACGAGAACGCGCGCACCGCTCGTCTCGCGGTCGCACGCGACGGCGACCTCGCGAAGCGTCATCTCACCGAGGCGAACCTCCGGCTCGTCGTGTCGATCGCGAAGCGCTACGTCGGTCGCGGCATGGCGCTCCTCGACCTCATCCAAGAGGGGAACCTCGGGCTCATCCGCGCGGTCGAGAAGTTCGATTACACGAAGGGCTTCAAATTCTCCACCTACGCCACGTGGTGGATCCGCCAGGCGATCACGCGCGCGATCGCCGATCAGGCGCGCACGATCCGCATCCCGGTGCACATGGTCGAGACCATGAACAAGGTGCTGCGCATCCAGCGGCAGATGCTGCAAGAGCTCGGTCGCGAGCCGTCGATCGAAGAGATCGCCGCGAAGGTCGAGATGACCCCCGACAAGGTGCGCGAGATCCAGCGCATCTCGCAGGAGCCCGTCTCGCTCGAGACGCCGGTCGGCGAAGAAGACGACAGCCTGCTCGGCGACTTCGTGGAGGACCCGAACACGATCGCGCCGTCACTCGACGCGGAGCGCAAGCTGCTGCTCGAAGACCTGAACGAAGCGCTGCAAGAGCTCAACGAACGTGAGCAGGCAGTGGTGCGGTTGCGGTTCGGTCTCGAAGACGGTCAGATCCGCACGCTCGAAGAGGTGGGCAAGGAGTTCGGCGTCACGCGCGAACGGATCCGCCAGATCGAGTCGAAGACGCTCGCGAAGCTGCGGCACCCCACGCGCTCGCAGCGCCTCCGCGACTACCTCGAAGAGTCGTAGCCGATCAGGCGATCAGATCGCGGCGCGGGGGAGCTCGATCACCTGCGCCGGCTCCTGCGGGCGCAGCCGCTCCCGACCGAGGCTCACGAGCGCGGTGCCCTTCTCGACGACCTTGCGGAGCTGCTCGTAGCGCTCCCGCCCGGCCTTCGTGCCGAGGTAGTAGCCGAGGCCGAAGCCGACGATGATCCCGAAGCGAAAGCGCATCC
>DASUMP010000016.1:0-13947 GCA_036277635.1 Acidimicrobiia bacterium
GCACCGTACCGTTCGGCGCGCAAGGCCGCGATCTTCGGTTCCGCCCGCACCGAACGCGACGACCCGCTCTACGCGCAGACCGTGCAGATCGCGCACGACCTCGCGCAGGCCGACTGGATGGTCATCACCGGGGCCGGTCCGGGGATCATGGAAGCGGGGATCGAGGGCGCCGGTTCCGAGAACTCGTTCGGCGTCGGGATCCGGCTGCCGTTCGAGGCCACGACCACGCAGTTCCTCACCGGCGACCCGAAGCTCCTCAACTTCCGGTACTTCTTCACGCGCAAGCTCTCGTTCGTGAAGGAGTCGAGCGGCTTCGTGCTGCTGCCCGGCGGGTTCGGCACGATGGACGAAGCGTTCGAGCTCCTCACCCTGGTGCAGACCGGCAAGGCGCAACCGTCGCCGATCGTGCTCCTCGACGTGCCCGGCGGCACCTACTGGAGCTCGTGGCTCGACTTCGTGCAGCGCGAGCTCGTCGGGCGGCACTACATCTCGGTCGACGACCTCGACCTCGTGCGCGTCACCGACAGCTGCGCCGACGCGCTCGACGAGCTCACGGGCTTCTACGCGAACTACCACTCGTTGCGCTTCGTCCACGGTGACCTCGTCATCCGGCTGCGTCACGAGCTCGACGACGCCTCGATGGATGCGATCAACGCGGAGTTCTCCGACATCGTCGTGAAGGGATCGATCGAGCGCGCCGAGGCGACGAAGCCCGAGATCGCCGATCTCGACGTGCCCGAGCTGCCGCGCCTGCGGTTCCGGTTCAACCGCTACTCGTACGCCCGTCTCCGGCACCTGATCGACCGCGTCAACGGGCGGGCTCCGCGCTCGGTGGGCCCGGATCCCGACGCCCCGCCCGCCGCGGTCACGGGCACGCCGCCCGACGAGCTCTCCCCCAGCCCGGGCGCGCGCAACTGACGCGTCACGTCGGAGAGGTCAGCTCCCCCACGCTGCCGTCGAGGTCCTCCCTCCCGTCTCGGCGGGCGATCTCCTCGCTTTGTGCGCTGAGGCCGTCGAAATCGCGCGTCCTGGGCGCACAAAGCCCGAATTGTGATGTGGCGGCACGGTGCGGAGCGGGGTGGCGAGCTGTTACGGATCGAGGTCGGGCCTGCCGCCGAGCGCGCCGATCGCCTTGGCGACGGCGCGACGTGCCTGGAGCAGACGCTTCTCTTCCGTGCGGGCCGCGAGCGCGTCATCGCTGTCGGGATCGCGCACGGCGCTGGTGAGCACGTCGAGCGCTAGGTCGCGCAGCTCCTCTTCGATCGCGGTGAGGCGCTCGAGGATCGAGTCGTAGTCAGGCACGAGGAGCTCCCGGGTCGGTCACCGGCGGGTCGGCGACGAGCGCGTCGGCGAGCAGGTCGGCTGGATGACGGGCGTCGATCCCTGCGGCCCGCAGGTGGAACGTGCAGCCCGGGTTCGCCGACGCGATCACGGGGTTCGGACCGCCGGCGCGCCGGAGCGCCGCGATCTTGCGGACGCGGATGTCCGACGCGAGCTCGGGCTCGAGTGCGCTGTACGCGCCGCCGGCGCCGCAGCACAGGCCGTCGTCGTCGGTCTCCCGCAGCTCGTAGGCAGCGCCCAGGATCTCGCGCACCGCGCCGTGCGCTCGCTGCACATGCCGGAGATGGCAAGGATCCTGCACGACGACGGAGCTGCCAGTCGCGCGCACCGCCACCGGAGGATGGCGCGCCACGTAGGTCGAGAAGTCGACGACACGCGTCGCGAACACGCGGGCGTCGGGCGTGCCGAGCAGATCGCCGTAGGCGGCCAACGCGGCACCGCAGCCTGCGCTGTCGACGACGATCGGCGCGTCGCCCGGCATCGACCGCATCACTCGCAACGCGAGTCGGCGGGCGTCGTCGCGCCGACCGGCGTGCAGGTGCAGCGCGCCGCAGCAGTCGGCGCCGCGTGCCGGACGGACCGGGCGCGCACCCAGTCGGGCGAGGACTCGCGCGGCGTTCCGGTGCGTGTCGCGCTGCCACGCGTCCATCACGCACCCGGTGAACAGCCAGACGGTCGCGCCACCGTCGCCTCGCTCGCCCACCGGGAGGTCGAGTCGAGTGGCGAGCGCCCGCGCATCGAGGCGCGGGACACCAAACCGCCGCGGCACCAGGCGCAGTCGCTGCGCGACGACGAGCCCCCACGTGAACGCGAGCAGCACGCGATGGCGCGGGAGCACGACGCGGTACGCGACGGCTTCGACCGCGCGCCGCACGCGGTGCGCGCGTGTCGCCGGTGACCGCGCGCCGTGCAGCGCCGCCCGCGTCGACTCCATGAGGTGACCGAACGGCACCGACGACGGACACGCGGCCTCGCACCCACGGCACTGCACGCACTCGTGCATCGCCGCGACGAACGCGTCGTCGATCGGTGCGCCACCCGACTCGACGAGGCGCATCGCCGCGATGCGACCGCGGGGCGAGGCGATCTCCTGCCCCGTCACCCGGTACGTCGGACAGTGCGGCAGGCACAACCCGCACGCGACACAGCTCACGAGCTCGTCGTCGTCGAGCCCCAGCGGCCCTCCACCCACGTTCATTGCAGCGGTTTCCTCGACATGTCGGGCAGGATCTGCAATGGACGAGGTGTTACCACGGGACGCGGCCGGGGTTGCAGCGGCGGTCGGGATCGAACGCGTCGCGCAGGCGCGCGTGCAGCTGCGGGTTCGGGACCGGCACCCCGAACCCGTCGTCGTCGGGGGCGCCACCCGCCTCGCGCAGCATCCAGCCGCCGCGCGCGTGCGCGGCCGCGCGCGTGTCACGCAACACGTCGGCAGAGTCGCCCGCGACGTGCACCGTCCCGACGCCGACTTCGGCCGCCCACCGGCAGCCGTGGATCGCGTCGAGGTCGCTCGCGAGCGCGACGAGCGCGGCCGACGGCACCGAGACGCGTCCGCGATGCGCCCCGTGGGGGAACGGTGGCGCCTCGGCAGGTGCGAGCGCGCCCGCGCGCAGCTCGGCGTCGACGTCGGCCGGTTCACCCTCGACGAGCACCGACGTCGCATGCCCGTCCCACACGATCGCCGACGGACGGAACAACGCGGCCCGCACTGTCGACGGATCGCTGGTGGTCGTCCCCCACCGAGCGGCGCGAGGCCGCGGCCAGCAGCGCAGCGTGACCTGGACGAGCACGCCGAGCGTGCCGAACGACCCGACCACGAGGCGCGGCAGGTCGTAGCCGGTCACGTTCTTCACCGTCGGTCCGCCGCCCTTCACCAGCCGACCGGCGGGCGTGACGAGGCGCACCTCGAGCACCTGGTCGCGCACGGGTCCGTACCGCAGGCGACGCCGCCCCGAAAGCCCGGTCGCGAGCACGCCGCCCACCGTGGCACCGGGATCGCGCGGATCGAGCGGGCAGTGCTGGCCGTGCTCGGCGAGCGCACGATCGAGCGCGTCGACCGGCGTGCCCGCGCCGACGGTGACCGTGAGATCCGCCGGGTCGTACGCGACGACGCCGGCTGGCGCGGCGACCTCACGCCCCTGCGGCGGCGGACCGCCGACCTCCCAGTGCGTGCGCGCACCCACCGGCACCACCGCGCCGGCGTCGGCGAACGCGGCCCGGACCGGTTCGGCGTCGAGCGTGATCAGATCCACGTGCCGTCCGGGATCGTCTGGACGTCGGCGCAGCGGCTCCCGCGCGGCAACACCTTCTTCGGGTTGGCGACGCCGTCGGGGTCGAAGGCGTCGCGCACCCGGGCTTGGGCGTCGAGATCGTCGGGACCGAAGAGCAGCGGCATGAGGTCGCGCTTCTCGAGCCCCACACCGTGCTCACCCGACAGGACGCCACCGGCCGCGATGCACGCGGTGAGGATCTCGGTGCCGGCCGCGTGCACACGCTCCCACACGCCGGGTACCCGACGGTCGAACGCGATCAACGGGTGCAGGTTGCCGTCGCCCGCGTGGAACACGTTCATCATCGTCAGGTCGTACTCGTCGGCGACCGCGTAGACGGTGCGCAGCACATCGACCAGCTTGGTGCGCGGCACGACCGCATCGTGGAGGTAGTAGTTCGGGGCGATGCGGGCGATCGCCCCGAACGCCGACTTGCGGCCCTTCCACAGGAGCGTCCGCTCCGCGTCGTCGGCGGCGACCCGGATCGACGTCGCCCCGTTCGTGCGCGCCACCTCGCGCAGCAGGTCGACCTGCGCGCCGACCCCGCCGTCGAGCCCGTCGACCTCGGCCAGCAGCACCGCCTGGGCGTCGCGCGGGTAGCCCGCGCCCACGAAGTCCTCGACCGCCCGCGTGATCTGCGCGTCCATCATCTCGAGGGCCGCGGGCACGACGCCGCCCGCGATCGTGCCGCTGACCGTCGCCGCGGCGGCGTCGACCGAATCGAACGCGAGCAGCAGCGTCGCGACCGCGGGCGCATCGGGCGTGAGGCGGACGGCGATGCGAGTGGCGATCCCCATCGTGCCCTCGGAGCCGACGAAGCACCCCCGCAGGTCGAACCCTGGCGTGTCGGGCGCGAGTCCTCCGAGCACGGTGGTGGCGCCGTCGGGGAGCACCACCTCGAGCGCCAGCACGTGCGCCGCGGTGACGCCGTACGACAAGCAGTGCGGGCCACCGGCGTTGGTCGCGACGTTCCCGCCGATCGTGCACGCCTGCTGCGACGACGGGTCGGGGGCGTAGTGGAGCCCCAACGGCGCCACCGCGCGAGACAGGTCGAGGTTCACGACGCCGGGCTCGACCCACGCGACGCGGTGCTCGACGTCGACGTCGAGCACCCGGTTCAGCGCGGTCGTCACGATCACGACCGGGTCGTCGACCGGGGTGGCGCCGCCGGCGAGACCGGTGCCACTCCCGCGAGCGACGAACGGTCGCCCGTGTGCGCGCGCGACGCGGATCGCGGCGGCGACGTCGGCCGCGGTCGCCGGGAAGCAGACCGCCGCGGCGCGCCCTTCCGACGTGCCGGCGTCGCGCGCGTACAACGCGAGCTCGAGGGGTTCGGCGCGGGCGCGGTCGGGGCCGAGCGCCACGCGCAGATCGGAGATGAGCGCGTCGGCGGTGGCGATGGCGCGAGCCTACCGACGGTGTCGCCTACGCTCCGCGACGGCACAGGAGGAGCAGCCATGGTCGGTCCGAGTCGCGAGTGGGTGACGATCCCCGTTGCGGGCAAAGAACGCCGGCGGTGGGAGATCGACGTCACCTTCCTCACGTCGTCGTGGCAGTGCATCTTCGGCGCCGGGTGCCAAGGCGTGCTCACCGAGCCGGCTCCCGAGCTGATCCACGGCTGTTGCTCCTACGGCGCCCACGCGCACGACGCCGCCGACAAGAAGAAGGTCGAGCGCATCGCACGCGAGCTCACCGACGACGAGTGGCAGCACCGCGAGGTCGGCCTCTCTCGCGGCGTCTGGAAGACCGTCAACAAGAAGAAGCAGGAGTGGAAGACGCGTCTCGTCGACGACGCGTGCATCTTCCTCAACCGACCGGGCTTCGGCGCGGGCCCCGGTTGCGCGCTGCACCTGCACGCCCTCAACGCCGGGGTCCACTTCAGCGACACGAAGCCGCTCGTGTGCTGGCAGCTCCCGTTGCGCACCTGGGAGCGCGAAGAAGACGATGGCACCACGGTCGAAGTGCTCACCGAGTTCGGTCGCGACGGCTGGGGTGAAGGCGGCGAGGAATTCGCGTGGTGGTGCACCGAAGCGCCCGAGGCGTTCACCGGCGCCGAGCCCGTCTACAAGTCGATGGAACCGGAGCTGCGCAAGACGCTCGGCGACGACGTGTACGAAGAGCTCGCCAAGTACCTCGACGGTCGCACCACGGGTGGTCTGGCCCCACTGCCGCATCCCGCCGAGGTGCCGGTCGAGCTCAGCAAGACCCGCCGCGCCCGCTGACGGTGACCGACGCCGACACCCAGCTGCGGGCGCTCGTCGACGACCTCGACGCCGAGCGCGCCGTGCTGTTCGGTGCCGTCGCGACCATCGATCCCGACGACTGGTTCCGCGCCACCGCCGCGCACGGGTGGGACATCCGCGACGCGGTCGCGCACCTCGCCGACACCGACGAGGTCGCGATCGACACGATGCTCGACGGGCCCCGTGCGCTCGCCCGGTTCGCGGCGACGCGCGCGTCCTCCGAAGACGTGACGTTCACGGGCGTGCTGCGCGGGCGCCGGCGCTCCGGCCGCGCCGTCCTCGACTGGTGTCGGGCGACCACTGCGGCACAGCGCGACGCGCTGCTCACGCTGCGGCCCGACACCCGAGTGCCGTGGGGGCTGGGCATGCGGGCGCCGTCGTTCGTGACCGCGCGGCTGATGGAGACGTGGGCGCACAGCCTCGACGTGCACACCGCACTCGGGGTGGGGCTCGTCGACACCGATCGCCTCCGGCACGTCGCGTGGATCGCGATCCGCGCGCTGCCCTACGCGTACTCGGTGGCCGGGCGCGAACCGCCCGCCGAACCGGTGCGCTTCGAGCTGGTTGCCCCGAACGGGGAGCTGTGGGAGTTCGGTCCTCCCGACGCGGCCGCACAGGTGCGCGGTTCCGCGGCCCACCTGTGTCGCGTGTTCGTGCAGCGGCGCGCCTGGACCGACAGCGATCTCGTCGCCGAGGGCGACGCCGCGATCAGTGCTCTGCAGGTGGCGCGCGCGTACCTCTGAGCGGACCGCCACCCACCACGACCCGAGGAGGAACCCGTGCCCTTGTTCTCGTTCGAAGGTCTGGTGCCGCGCGTGCATCCCGAGGCGTTCGTCGCGCCGACCGCGACACTCGTGGGCGACGTCATCCTGGAAGCGGGCGCGTCGGTCTGGTACGGCGCCGTCATCCGCGCCGACTACGCGCCGGTGATCGTGCGCGCCGGCGCCAACGTGCAGGAGAACGCGGTGATCCACGGCCCGCCGGGTCTCACCACCGACATCGGACGCGGCGCGACCGTCGCACACAACTGCGTGGTGCACGGCGCGCTGCTCGGCGAGGAGTGCCTCGTCGCCAACGGCAGCATCGTGCTCGACGGCGCGACGATCGGCGCGCGGGCGCTGGTGGCCGCCGGATCGGTGGTCACCGCGCGCACCGAGATCCCTCCCGGCATGCTCGCCGCGGGTACGCCCGCCGAGGTCAAGCGCCCGGTCGCGGGTTCGGCGGCGGAGTTCTGGGTCCAGGTGAACCCGGGCGCGTACGCGGAGCTGGCCCAGCGACACGCCACCGGGATCGCGCAGGTCGGCTGACCGACCGATCAGCCCCCGCGGGCCACGACGCCCGCGCCGCCGTCGACGACGACGCACTCACCCGTCATCCACGACGCCGCGTCGGAGCACAGGAACAAGGCGATCGACGCGATGTCGTCGGGGACGCCGAGTCGGCCGAGCGCGTGGCTGGCGGCCATCGCAGCTTCGTTCGGCTCCCACAGCGCTCGCGCCATGTCGGTCTTCACGAGCGCCGGAGCGACCGCGTTCACACGCACGGTCGGCGCGAGCTCCAACGCGAGCTGCCGGGTGAGGTGGATCAGTGCGGCCTTCGACACGTTGTACGCACCGATGAACGGGCCGGGGCGGATCCCACCGATCGACGCCACGTTGAGGATCACCCCGCCGTGGTCGGCCATCCACCGCGCCCACGCGGCGCGGGTGAAGCGCAACGGTCCGACGATGTTCGCGTCGAACACCTTCTCCACCGCACCGAGCTCGACGGTCGTGAGCGGACCGAACGCCGGGTTGACCGCCGCGTTGTTCACCAGGACGTCGAGACGGCCCAGCTCGCGCACCGCCACCTCGGCGGCGGCGTCGGCGGTGTCGGGGTCTCCGACCGAACCCTGCACCGTCGCGACCCCGACGTCGTGTGCGGCGAGCGCGTCGGCCGTCTCCGCGAGCTCGTGCGGCCTGCGGGCGACGACCACGACGCCCGCGCCCGCCCGTGCGAACGCTTCGGCGATCGCTCGTCCGATCCCCCTCGTGCCGCCGGTGACGATCGCGACGCGCCCGTCGAGACGCAGGGCGGTGGCGGGATCGATCGTCACGACGGGTGTTCGCTCAGAGGTAGAGGCCGGTCTGGCCCTCGACCCGTGACGACGCGAGAGCGTGCACGTCGCGCTCGCGCAGGATCAGGTACTCCTCGGCGCGGATCTCGACCTCGAAGCCCGAATCGGGCGAGAACAGGACGCGATCGCCCTCTTCGATCGTGCGCACCGTCGGTCCGACCGCGACGACCTCGCCCCACACCAGCCGGCGGTTCACGTTGGCGGTCGCGGGGATGAGGATCCCGGCCCGGGACTTGCGCTCCCCGTGTTCGCTCGGCGGGAGCACCAGCAGGCGGTCCGCGGTCATGCGGATCGAGTGCTTCACGTCGTCAGGGTCGACCATGCGCAGGCAGGCTACCGGTGCGCGTCGCGCGGTCCTCGGCCGTGCATCGCGATTCGGAGGGATCGGCGTTTCGTCGGTAGCCTCACCGGCCACCGCCTCGACCACCGGGGGTCGTCATGGGTCGTCTCGTCCGTCCACGGGTCCGGGGAGCGCTCGTCGTGCTCATCGGCGTGAGCGCGCTCGCCGCGTGCGGTGGTGGCGGCGACGGCGGCGGTGGCGGCGAGTCCGTCACGGTCACGACCGGCGCCGGCGGCGGACCCGCCCGGGTCAGCGTCGCCGCCCACGACGTGTACTTCGACGTCGAGCGCATCACGACGCCGGCGGGCGAGCTCGAGGTGACCCTCCGCGACGAGGGCAACCAGGCCCACACGTTCGTGGTCGACGGCGTCGACGGCTTCAAGCTCGAGGTCTCGGGCGGCAGCAGCGAGGATCGCGGGGTGGTGGAGCTCGAGGCCGGCGAGTACGAGTACTACTGCGACGTCCCGGGCCATCGTGGCCAGGGGATGGCGGGAACGCTCGTCGTGCAGTGACCTCACGTCGCCCCGTGGGTGCACTCCCCGCACCCGGCTCGGAGCCGGTCGCGTCGCAGCCGGTGATCGCCGCGACTCGGTCCTCCCGCACGATCATGACGCGCGTCGCGGCGTACATCCGGCTCACGAAGCCGCGCGTGATCGAGCTGCTGCTCGTGACCGCGGTCCCGCCGATGCTCCTCGCGGAACGCGGCTTCCCGTCGATCGGACTGCTGCTCGCCGTCGTGGTCGGTGGCGCGCTGGCCGCCGGCGGCGCCAACACGATCAACTGCTGGATCGAGCGCGACCGCGACCAGCTGATGCGGCGCACGGAAGGCCGACCGCTCCCGCGCGGCGAGGTGGTCCCGAGCCACGCGCTCGTGTTCGGGATCGCGTTGAACGTCGTCGCGTTCGCCGTGCTCGCGACCGTCGCCAACGTGCTCGCTGCGTCGCTCACGATCGGGGCGACCATCTTCTACGTGTTCGTGTACACGATCTGGCTGAAGCCGCGCACGGTCCAGAACATCGTCATCGGCGGCGCGGCCGGCGCGGTGCCGGCGCTCGTCGGCTGGGCCGCGGTCACTGGCGACATCGGTGCACCCGCGGTCGTCCTGTTCGCGGTCGTGTTCCTCTGGACGCCCGCCCACTTCTGGGCGCTCGCGCTCAAGTACCGCGACGACTACGCGGCGGCCGGCATCCCGATGCTCCCCGTCGTGCGCGGCGTCGCGGCCACCACCCGCCAGATCGCGGGCTACGCGACGGTCACGGTCGCCACGAGCCTCGCGCTCGGCGCCACCACCGACGTCGGCGTCGTCTACGTCGGCGTCGCCATGATCGCCGGTGCACTCTTCGTCGCCGCGTCGCTGCGCCTGGTCGCCGACGCCACGCCCCGGCGCGCGATCGCGTTCTTCGGCTACTCCAACGTGTACCTCTCCTTGCTGTTCGCCGCCGTTGCCGTCGACGCACTCATCACCTGAGCCGCACGCGCGGGCGCGTGTGTCGAAGCCGCGCTTCGCCGCGGTCGTCGCGTTCGCGGTGCTCGTGCCGCTCGTGTTGCTGGTGGTGGCGACGCGCGACACCGACGACGGATCGCTCGACGACGACCGCGGTGCCCCCACGACCGGCGTCGTCGAAGACCCCGCGGTGCCGGGCGTCGCCGAGATCGGGAGCCGGGCCCCCGGGTTCGTGCTCGAGACCATCGACGGCGCGACCCACTCCCTCGCCGGAGTCCAGGGCCGGCCGGTCGTCGTCACGTTCTGGGCGTCGTGGTGCCTCCCGTGCCTCGACGAGCTCCCCCTGCTCCAGGAGGCGCTCGACGAGCACGGCGACGCGTTCTCGGTGCTCGCGATCGGGTTCCGGAACCTGCCGAGCGACGACGCCGACTGGCTCGCCGAGCACGACATCACGATCCCGTCGCTGCAGGATCCCGACTTCGAGGTCGCGCTCGCCTACGGGGTGCGGGCGATCCCGCAGACCTTCTTCATCGACGCCGACGGCGTGATCCGGGATCGCGTGTTCGGGATCACGACCGCGGCAGGGTTGCGCGCACCGCTCGACGCGTTGCTCGCAGCATCGTGATCGGCGTCGACGCCGACCCGCCGGGTCACTCCTCCCAGCGGAACCACGTCGAGGCGGCGAGTGGGGTCGCGACCGCCCACGTGACCAGCACGGCGAAGCTGCCCGTCGGGAACGCAGCCCCGTCGGTGAGCACCGACCGCAGCGTCTCGGAGAGCGCGGCGGCGGGGAGCAGACCGGCGAGCTGTTCGAGCGCACGCGGCAGGTCGTCGAGCGGGTAGGCCATCCCCCCGAGGAACAGCAGCACCAGGAACAGCCCGTTCGCGACGGCCAAGGTCGCGTCCGCCCGCAGCGTCCCGGCCATGAGCAGGCCGAGCCCGGCGAACGCGACGGTGCCGACGACGATCACCGCGAGGGCGACGAGCAGCGAGCCCTGGGGCTCCCATCCCAGGAGCACACCGGTCACGAGGACGAGGACCACCTGGATCGCCTCGAGTGCGAGCACGGTCGTGGTCTTCGCCGCGAGGAGTCCGCTGCGCCCGAGCGGCGTGCTCCCGAGACGCTTCAACACGCCGTATCGGCGTTCGAACGCGGTCGAGATCCCGAGCCCGACCATCGCCGCGGCCATCACTGACAACGCGAGGATGCCGGGGACGAGGAAGTCGACGGGATCGTCGTAGTCGGTCGTGACCGCGTCCACCTTCGTGAAGAAGACGAGCGTCGCGATCGGGATGAGCAACGTCACGAGCACGTTCTCGCCGCGCCGCAGCAAGAGCAGCAGCTCGACGCGGCTCTGCGCCGCGATCGCCCGGCGCGTCACGATGTCGGGTCCGCGGTCAGCTGCAAGAACACCTCTTCGAGCGACCGCCGACCCACGTGCACGTCGTGGACCAGCACGTCGTGCGCGTGCAGGTGCATCGCGAGCGCGACGACGAGCTGCGGCGTGCCCGCAACGCGGATCAGGTAGTCGCCGGCGTGCTCCTCCACGACCGCCCCGGCGTCGATCCCGAGCGCGCGGGCGAGCGCCCGGAGGTCGAGTCCGGCGACCGTGCGGAAGCGCACTTCTTCGGCGGCGGCGCGCCGGGTGAGCTCGCGCGGCGCACCGAGCGCCGCGAGGCGACCGTCCATCAGGATCGCGACCCGGTCGCAGAGCTGCTCGGCTTCGTCCATCGCGTGCGTCGTGAGCAACACCGTCTTGCCGAGCGAACGCAGCTCGCGCACGAGGTTCCACGTGGTGGCACGGGCATGGGGATCCATGCCCGCCGTGGGCTCGTCGAGGAACACCACCCGCGGCCGCCCGACGAGCGCACACGCGAGCGAGAGCCGCTGACGCTCACCGCCGGAGAGGTGACGGATCGTTGTGCGCGAGCGCACCGGCAGTCCGACGAGCTCGAGCAGCCCGTCGGGGTCCTCGGCGTGCGGGTAGAACGCCGCGAACAGGCGCACCAGCTCGCGTGGACGCATGGCGGGGTGCAGGCCACCCTCTTGGAGCATCACGCCGATCCGCGGCCGGAGGCGGTCGCCTTCGCTCCACGGGTCGAGGCCGAGGACCCGCACCTCACCAGCGTCGGGACGCCGGTAGCCCTCGAGGATCTCGACGGTCGTCGTCTTGCCCGCCCCGTTGGGTCCGAGCAGGCCGAACACCTCACCCGCCCGGACCTCGAAGTCGAGACCGTCGACGGCGGTCACCGACCCGTAGCGCTTCTCGAGTCCCGCGACGGAGATCGCGGGCGGATCCGCCGGGCCGACCATCGACGGGAGCCTACCGGTGGGTCCGCGACGAACCGGACCCCGAGCGCGGCCGTACGACGCTCAGCGGTCGCGCCACGCGACGTAGTCGGCGAGCTCGTCGAGCTCGTCGGTCGCAGCGCGGGTCAAGCCGGCCGCCGCGATGGCCGCGTGGGCCTCCGACACCTTGCGGGCGATCTGCGCCTCGATGGCGTCGAGCGCGCCCGTACGCACGAACAGCTCCTGCAGCGCCTTCACCTCGGTGTCCTCGAGCTCGGTCGCGCCGATGCGATCCAACAGTGGACGATCGCTCGGCGCGATCCGGGACGCGGCGACGGCAACGAGCGGCGTCGGCTTCCCTTCCCGCAGGTCGTCCCCGACCGGCTTGCCGGTGACCGCTTCGTCACCGAAGACGCCGAGGACGTCGTCGCGCAGCTGGAACGCCTCTCCGAGCGGGAGTCCGATCGCACTGAGCGGCGCGGCGAGCTCGTCGAGACGACCGGCGATCGCAGCACCGAGGTGCAGCGGACGTTCCACCGTGTACTTCGCCGACTTGTAGGTGACGATCCGCGCCGCCGCGTCGACGTCGGTGTCGGCGCGCGCCGCGCCGATCAGGTCGAGGCTCTGTCCGACGCACAGCTCGACGCGCAGCTCGTCGTAGACCGACCGGGCATCGTCGGGCGCGTCGCGCATCAGCTGGTCGGCGTAGACGAACGCGAAGTCGCCGACGAGGATCGCGATGCCGTCGCCGAAGCGACGCGGCTCGCCGCGCCAGTCGTGCGCGACGTGGTGCATCGCGAACTCGCGGTGCACGGCGTCTCGTCCACGGCGCCGGTCGGACCCGTCCATCACATCGTCGTGGATCAGCGCGAACGTGTGCACGAGCTCGATCGCCGCCGCGGCGTCGATCGCGAGCAGCGCGTCGGGATCGCCGCCGGCTCCGACGTGCGCACAGTGCACGAACACCGGGCGGAGACGCTTCCCGCCCGCGACGACGAGCGCGTGCAGCGAGCGCAACGGCGCCGCGAGGGCCGCGTCGATCGCGCTCCACCGCACCAGCTCGTCGTCGAGGAGGCGCAACACTCGGGTTTCGACGCGTTGCGCGACCGCGTCGAGCGCGGCCGGAAAGCGCGCCGCGCGACCATGCGAGTCCATCGCCGGCAGGCTACGTCCGCCCGGACGTGACCGCCGCACGGGTTCGCCTCGATCCGAGCGGACCTCGTCCGAACCGTAGTCTCCCGCTCGTGCCCGAGTTCCTCACCGAGGCGTGGATCGCGAGCTTCGACGCCGCCGCGCGACAGTCACGAGCGCTCGCCGACATCGGCGCTGCACGCGCGATCGTGATCGAGCACGTGGTCCGAAACGTGCACCTGACCGGCGCCGCCGCGCCGATCGACGTCGCCTACCGCCTCACCTGCGACGCCGACGGCGCCCGCGTGGCGCCGGTCTCTGCCGATCCCGCGCCCGATACCTCCGCCGCGCCAGCGACGGTGCGCATCGAGTGCGACCACGTCACGGCCGTGGCGCTCGCCCGCGGGACCGTCAACGCCCAGGCGGCACTCGCTCGCGGCACATGGCGCATCTCCGGCGACGTCGGCGCCCTCGGCGTGCACGCCAACGCGCTCGCCGGTCTCGGCGACCTGCTCGCCGAGCTGCGCGCCGCGACGGAGTTCCCCGAACCGGCGCCGTAGCATCCGCCCGTCGCCGCCCGAGGAGCACCCATGACCGACCGTCCGACCGTCGACGAGTTCCGCGCCGAGGCCCGTGCCTTCCTCGACGAACACGCCGAGCCGAAGCGCGAGGAGCGCTTCGCCTGGGGGCAGGGCTCCGACCGCATCGGCGTGCTCGACGAGAAGTCCGCCGAAGAGGAGGCCCGCGAGATCGCCGACGCGAAGGCGTGGCG
>DASUMP010000017.1:0-5817 GCA_036277635.1 Acidimicrobiia bacterium
CGCCTCATCGACAGAGAGGGCTCCGGCATGAAGGTCTGGATCGACCAGGATCTGTGCACCGGCGACGGGCTGTGCGAAGAGATCGCTCCCGACGTCTTCACCCTGCTCGACGACGGCCTCGCCTACGTGAAGGAAGGCGACAAGGTCTTCTCGAACCCCGGCGGCGCCGAAGGTCTCGCGAACGTGCCCGGCGGCCAGGAAGAGGCGGTCATCGAGTCCGCCGAAGAGTGCCCCGGCGAGTGCATCTTCATCGAGGTCGAGTAGCTGCACCGACCGTTGGTGCGTCTTCCCACACGGCGTGTGGGTGAACTGCACCAACGCCGCGGTTGTGTGGAGTTGTGCACCAACCGTTGGCACCACGGCCGGGCTCAGTCGACGAGGCAGGGGCCCGGGTCGACGGCCAGGGGTGACACCGACTCCAGCACGCGGTCGATCTCGTCGCGCGTGAGCGCGTACGCGACCCCGGCACGCCCGGGATCGATCGCGAACGCGGTGCCGATCACGCGGCCGT
The DNA here is from genome assembly GCA_036277635.1 of Acidimicrobiia bacterium. GTDB lineage: Bacteria > Actinomycetota > Acidimicrobiia > IMCC26256 > PALSA-610 > DASUMP01. Next base: position 512 of record DASUMP010000017.1, read on the forward strand.
CCTGATCCACGAGCGCGCCGCCGGAGTCGCCCGGCTCGAGTGCGGCCGCGAGCACGTACACGTCGCGGCGACTGTCGGACGTGCGGTAGATGTCGGTGCCCACGGCCGTGATCCGCTCCGCAACCCGCGCGGGCGACGCCGTGAGTGGCCCGCCGCCGGGATGTCCGTACACCGCGCCTTCCGTGTCGACGTCACCGCGGGCGAGCGCGAGCGCGGGCGCGCCGAGTGAGGGCGCGGCGAGCACCGCGAGGTCGCTCGTCGGGTCGAACGCCACCACCGCGGCGTCGTGGCGACGGCCGGTGACATCGGTCACTTCGGTGTCGCGCTCCCCCGCCACGACGTGCGCGTTGGTGACGACGATCCCGGGGCGCGCGACCCAGCCGCTCCCCTCCTGCACCCGGTCGCACGCGAATCCCGACACCTTCACGATCGACGGGCGGACCCGGGCGTCGACGTCGAGCGTGAGGCCGGCGGTCGGCGCCGCGCCCACGTCGCCCGGATCCGACAGCGGGTCCAACGCGAACGGGTACGGCGCCTCGGCGATCTCGCGGCCCCACACCGCGAAGCGATCCGGTTGGTCGGGACCGAGTGAATCGACGACGTCGACGATCCACGAGTCGCGCGCAGCGCGTGCGGGCCATCCGGGCGCGGCGGCGAACGACGGCGTGGTCATCCACACCAGCACGAGCACACCGAGCACCCCGAGGATCGCACCGGCGCCCTTGTCCCACTTCGGGAGCTGGGCACCCGTCATCCGCCGCACGAGCCCGCCGAGCGCGAGACCGATGCCGTGCCCCACCATGGCGGTGAGCACCAAGAACGCGAGCGCCGCGGTCACCCGAGTGTCGGGGCTCGTCCCTCCGAACGCCGTGACGATCGGCGGGACGAGTGGCACCGCGATCACCAGGCCGAGACCGACGCCGCCCCACGCGAGCAGCCGCGGCAGGAAGCCGAAGCGCCAGCCGCCCACCGCTGCGACCGCGGCGACCCCGAAGATGACGGCGTCGACCGTGCTCACGCCTCGGGAACGAGCAGACGGGCGTGGGTGAGGAAGCCCGTGTGCGCCACCATCCGATGGTCGGGACGGATCGACTGGCCTTCCACGTGCCAGCCGCGCTGCAACACCTCGATCGTCTCCGCCAAACCGAACGGCGAACCGGCGAGCTCCTCGCGCAGGCGACCCACCTGCAGGATCGTCGGCAGGTACGCCACGAGGATGCCCCCCGGGCGCAGCGCGGTGGTCGCGTGCTTCACGACGTGCCACGGCTCCGGGAGGTCGAGCACGATCCGGTCGAGGTTCGTCTCGTCGATGCCGGCGTAGACGTCGCGGACCGACACCGTGAGCGGGAGGTCGTCGCCGAGGAACGCGGCCACGTTGCGCTGGGCCCGGTCGGCGAAGTCGTCGCGGATCTCGTAGCCGGTGACCGATCCGGTCGGCCCGATGGCGCGCAGGAGCGCCATCGTGAGCGCCCCGGACCCGACGCCCGACTCGAGCACGCGCGCACCGGGGAAGATGTCGGCGAGCATCAGGATCGGCCCGAGGTCCTTCGGGTAGATCACCTGCGCGCCACGCGGCATCTCGAACACGTACTCGCTCAACGTCGGGCGGAGCGCGACCAGGCGCGTGGCCCGGCTCGTCCGCACGGTGATGCCTTCGGGCCGACCGATGATCGCGTCGTGCTCGACGATGCCGGCGTGCGTGTGGAACTGACCGCCTTCGGCCAGCGTCACGAGGTGACGCCGGCGCCGGTGGTCGATGAGGAGCACCCGCTCACCGGCGACGAACGGGCGTTGCTCGGCTGTGGTCACGCGGTCTCCGCGTGCTCGACGACGCGCACGGGGATCGTGCGACCGGTCGCGCGCGCCTGCAGGCGGCAGAACGCGCACACGTCGCCGGGAGTCGGCGCGCCGCACTCGCGGCACGGCACGAGCGCGGCCCGCTCGTCGGCGGTCTCGCTCGCGAAGTGCTCGTGCACCCGTTCGAAGAACCCGAACACGAACGCGGCCTTCGACCCCGGCGAGCGCTCCTCGATCGCGTTGAGCGCTTCCTTGTATCCGAGGTGGCGGTTGCCGAGCGCCATCGGACACTCCTCGACGATGTAGTCGATCCCCTGCACGACGCAGTACGCGGCGAGCTCGCGCTCCCCGAGGCGGATCAACGGCTTCACCTTGCGGACGAACCCGTCGGTGGCGGGCAGCACCGGGTGCTGACGACCGAGGTAACCGGTCTCCCATCGCAGCACGTTGCCGAACAGCACGGCGGCTTCGTCGTCGAGGTTGTGTCCGGTGGCGAGCGCGTCGTAACCCCGTGTGCGCGCGGCGTCGTCGAAGAGGTGCCGCTTGGACAGGCCGCACGCGCTGCAGGGCGCGCGCTTGGCCGCACGGGATCCGTCGGGGACGTCGAAGCCGAACTCGCCCGGCAGGTCGATCTCGTGGAGCGGCCAGCCGTGGTCGCGTGCGAACCTCCGTGCGAACTCGGCGGACCGGTCGGAGTACTCGCCGATTCCCAGACCCACGTAGAGGCCGTCGGCGTCGATGTCGAGGGTGCGCAGGAGGTGCCAGAGCCCGAGGGAGTCCTTGCCCCCCGAGACCGCGACGAGCACCCGCTCGCCCGGGGCGATCATCTCGAACTCGTCGATCGCGCGCCGCACCTGTTCGCGGCAGTGGTGCACGAAGCACTCGGCGCAGAAGCCGGCGTTGTGGCGGCGCAGCTCGATGATCGCGGGCGCGCGACACCGCCGGCACTTCACGGGTTCGCTCCGCCCGACACGACGGGACGGATCTCGACGACGTCGTCGTCGTGCAAGCGCGCGTCGCGGGTGACGAGCTCGTCGTTGCGGATCACGAGCACCGATTCGGGCACGACGTCGAGCCGCCGGAGCAGCTCGTCGACGTTCGGCGGCGCGGCCACGTCGAGCTCGCGCTTGGGGTTGCGCAGCACGACCTTCATCGGGGCTCAGGGTACCGGCCGCACTGCGGCGAGCCGATGAACGCGCTCAGCGCGGGGCCCGGGCGACGATCTCGAAGCGGTCGCCGGGACGCACGACGGTGCGGTAGAGCGGCCGCTCGTCGTCGCGGCGCAGCCAGCGCACGACCCGCACGGCGACCGCCACGACCATGAGCACGCTCCACAGGCGCGAGCCGCCCATGGCGCGGGAGAACCCCGCGGGGCTGAGCGGGCGCAGGAGCGAAGGGCGGGCGGGCACGCGTCAGAGCCGGCGGATCTCGAGCACGGTGCGGCGCTTGCGCACGCTGCGGCGACCGAACCAGTACGCCGCGACGACCACGACGCCGACTGCGACCGCGCCTACGACGAGCGCGCCGTTCTTGGCCCGTTCGGCGCGATCGCTGAAGCCCGCCTCGAGCTCGCGGAACTTCGCTTCGATGTCGGCGCGGCTGATGCGGTCGGTCGGGCCGCGTCCGTTGGCGGTGGCGCGGGGGTCGGTGTCGGTGCTCACGTCGCGTCGCTCCTCTTCGTGCGCGCCCGCCAGAAGAGTGCCGAGACCGCCACGAGAGCGACGACGACGATGGCGTAGGGGGCCCACGACCAGTTGTTCGCGAACGTGTCGCCGGTCTCGGTCTGCAGGGCACGCAACAGGGCCATGGCGCCGGCGAACACCGCGATCGCGAGCATCAGGCCACCGGCGATCCCGAAGCCGAGGTAGCGACCGAGCTGCTTGAGCGGGTCGACCGCCTCCTGGCGGAAGTACGCGACGACGAGCTCCTTCAGCTCCTGGATCGTCTGCTGCGGGGACGTGTCGGCCACGTCACCTCCAATTCCGACGGGGGGTCCGACCGGGGGGCGAGTCTCGCGCGTCGGCACCCTCGGCGCGCCGCACGGCCGTCACGGTACCGGCACGAGATCGACGGGCACCGCCGGGAAGCGCGCGAGCACCGTCGCGACCGCAGCCTGGATCGCGCGCCCGCCGTCCTCTCCGAAGTCGCCGACCGCGAGCGTCGCGAACTCGATCGGCGACGTGCCGTCGACGACACCGGCGAGTCCGGAGACACCATCGAGCGAGCCGGTCTTGGCCCGGAGGCGGTCCGCGATGGCCGGATCCGCGAGTCGCTCGGCCAGCGTGCCGGTCCGACCGGCCACCGCGAGGCCGCGATCCAGCGCTTCGAAGCCCGCGCGGGTGCGCAACGTCAGGACCCGCACCAACGTCGAGCACGAGACCGCGTTCGCCCGCGCGAGCCCCGATCCGTCGACGATCGTCGTCCCGTCGAGGGGGACCCCGAGCGCGTCGAGCGCCGCGACTTCTGCGGCGGTGCCGCTCGCGGTCGAGCCGTCACCCGCGGTCGTGCCGATCTCGCGCACGAGGAGCTCGGCGGTCTGGTTGTCCGACGAGGTGATCATCGCCTCGACGATCTCGGCGAGTGGCGGCGACTCGATCCGCGCCACTTCGACGGCGTCGGCGGGCGCGACGCCGCGCACCGACCCGCCGTCGACCACGACGCCGCGCGCTTCGAGCAGTCGCACGAGCTCGGCGCCGGCGTGTGCCGCGGGATCGTCGACGCGGGTCTCGCCGGGAAAGCTGGCGTTCGCGTCGTCGACGGTGAGCGCCGACAGGCGGCCGACGTCGCCGTCGAGGAAGTACTCCAGCTTCCACTCGGGGAGGAACCGCACGTCGTCGTGACGCGAGTCGTCGGTGACGATCGCACCAGCGACACGACGGACGCCGGCCGACGCGATGCGTTGCGCGAGGTCGTCGAGGCGCGTCACCGGTTCGAGGCGATGGCGGGGCGAAGCGCGCAGGAACGCTTCGTACTCCGGTGTCGACAGCACCGGGTCGCCGCCGCCCACGAGGACGAGGTCACCGTCGACCACGCCGTCGACGGGCGGCGCTGCGGCGACCACTCGCGTCGTGAAGCGGTGCTCGGCGCCGAAGGTCGCGAGGGCCGCCGCGCCGGTGACGAGCTTCAACGTCGACGCGGGCGTGAGGGCGCGATCGGCATCGCTGCGTCCGACCGGGCCCACCGCCGCGTCGACCGCCGCGCACGCCTCGTAGGGCGCGAGCGTCGCGTCGAGGTCGCGCTGGAGGAGCTGCGCGCCCGCGAGCTGCTGCACCACGAGCGGGAGTCGCCGCGGCGAGACCAGTGCGGTGTCGACGCTCGTGCCGGTCGCTCGGGAGGGGGCCGCGCCGTCGGAGACCCGCGTGGCCCGCCCGGCGATCCCGACCCCGACGACGAGCAGCACGCTCGCGAGGAGTCGCAGCAGCGATCGCCCGCGCCGCGTCACGACGCCATCACGTCACGCGAGCGGGAGCCCGCGCCGCAGCCGGTAGCGCGCGTGACGCCAGAGGTGC
>DASUMP010000018.1:0-21952 GCA_036277635.1 Acidimicrobiia bacterium
GCGTTCGGCTACCTCCCCCAGGACCCGCGCACCCGCGGCGAAGGGGTCGACGCCACCGGGCTCTCGCACGTGCTCTCCGGACGCGGCCTCGACGCCGCCGCGCTGCGGCTGGAGAAGCTGCGGTTGCGACTCGACGAAGACCACTCCGAGCGCAACGTCCGGAAGTTCGCGAACGCAGAAGACGAGTTCCGCGCCGCGGGCGGCTACGCCGCGGAGTCGGAGGTGCGGCGCATCGCCGCCGGGCTCGGGCTGTCGTCGGATCGTCTCGACCTGCCGATCCGCGCGCTGTCGGGAGGCGAACGGCGACGCGTCGAGCTGACCCGGATCCTCTTCGCGGGCTCCGACGCGCTCATGCTCGACGAACCGACCAACCACCTCGACGTCGACGCGAAGCATTGGCTCATGGGCTTCTTGCGGTCGTACCGCGGTGCGCTGCTGGTGGTGAGCCACGACCTCGCGCTGCTCGACCGGGCGATCACGCGTGTCCTGCACCTCGACGAGGGCGACCTCATCGAGTACCGCGGCACGTACAGCCAGTACCTCGTCGCCCGCAAGGCCGACGAGGAGCGGCGCGCCCGGCTGGCCGCCCGGCAAGAAGACCAGATCCGCCGCCTGCGGGCGCTCGCCGATTCGATGCGCCACCAGACCGAGAAGCGGGCGCGCCTCGCCAAGGTGCTCGACCGCCGGGTCGAGCGGCTGCGGGCGGAGAAGGTCGAGGTCGGTCGGCGGGAGCGGTCGCTGCAGGTGCGGCTGCCCGATCCGCCGCGCCCGGGTGAGGTCGTGCTGCGCGCCGACGGCCTGACCAAGGGCTACGGCGGCCCGCCGGTCTTCGAAGACGTCACGTTCGACGTCGGGCGCGGCGAGCGACTCCTCGTCCTCGGGCTCAACGGTGCGGGCAAGACGACGCTCCTGCGCGTCCTCATGCACGAGATCATCGCCGATCGCGGCTCGCACGAGCTCGGTCACGGTGTGTCGGCGGGCTACTACGCGCAGGAGCACGAAGGGATCGTGCCGGGGCGCAGCGTGCTCGACCACCTGCGCGAGTCGTCCGCGCTCGGCGATCAGCAGCTGCGTGGCCTCCTCGGAATGTTCGGCCTGTCGGGCGACATCGCGTTCCAAGACGCCAGCACCCTCTCGGGCGGGGAGAAGACGAAGCTCGCCCTGGCGATCCTGGTGACCGGCCGTCACAACGTGCTGCTGCTCGACGAACCCACGAACAACCTCGACCCGCCGTCGCGGCGGGCGATCGGCACTGCGCTGCGGGGTTGGACCGGCGCGATGGTGCTCGTCAGTCACGACACGGAATTCGTCGCCGAGCTGGCCCCCGATCGCGTCCTCCTGATGCCCGACGGCACCCTCGATTACTGGTCGGACGACCTGCTCGATCTCGTCGCCCTCGCCTGAGTCGAATGTCGAGACAAACTGACGCTGGCGTCATAGAGTGCGCGCGCGATCGCCGGCGCCCGCAGGCGCCAGGACCAGGGGGGTTCCCATGCGCATCGGTGCACGAGCGCGCAACCGCGCGTCGGTGGTTGCCCTGATCCTGGCGGTGGCGCTGAGCGCCGCCGCGTGCAGCGCCGGCGGCGACGACAGCGACGACGGTGACGGCGGTGGCGGTGGCGACGCGATCCTGCGCTACGGCTACGACGCCGAGGCGCAGTTCACCAACACGTTCGACATCGCGCAGAGCACGGGCGACTGCGACTCGATCGTGTTCGCGCAGATCTTCGACACCCTCGTGCACAAGGCGCCCGGCAACGTCCTCGAGCCCGGGTTGGCGGAGAGCTGGGAGGTCGTCGACCCGAGCACGCTGCGCCTGCAGATCCGAGACGGCGTGACGTTCCACGACGGGACGACGTTCGACGCGCAAGCCGTCGCCGACGGTCTCGAGCACAACGCGACGAGCGAGCAGCTCGTGGATCTCGGCAAGATCGAGGAGTTCCGGGTGGTCGACGACCTCACGCTGGAGCTCGTGATGTCGGAGCCGATCGCCGGGCAGATGCCCGCGTCGTTCACCGGCCGCGACGGGATGATCATGGCGGCCGCATCCACCGCGGAAGACCCCATCGGCGCCGGCCCCTTCGTGTTCGACGGCTGGGACGAGGGGTCGGAGATCCGCGTCCGCAAGTACGCCGACTATTGGGACGCCGACGCGTACGCGTTCGACGGGATCGACTTCGTGCAGACCGGCACGGGCCCGCCGGCGGTGACCGCGCTGAAGTCGGGTGGCGTCGACCTGATCCGCTTCGAGGCCGAGTCGTACGAGGAGCTCGCGGGGGACGACTCGTTCGAAGTGATCGCCCAGCCGACCGGCGCGTACCTGCAATTCGAGTTCCGCCAGGCCCACCAAGGCGAGGAGACGCCGTTCGCCGACGTGCGCGTCCGTCAGGCGATCAACCACGCGATCGACCGTGAGCAGATCAACGAGGTCGTCCAGAACGGGCTGGGTGAGGTCGCGAGCCAGCCGTTCCCGAAGGACTCTCCGGCGTACGTGCCCGAGCTCGCCGACCGCTACCCGTACGACCCCGAGCGCGCCCGCGAGCTGCTCGCCGAGGCGGGCTACGCCGACGGCTTCGAGTTCATCGTGGCGATCCCCGGCGGCGGGATCGCGAACATGGAGAGCCAGATCAACCTGCTCGTGCCGATGTTGGAAGCGGTGGGGTTGCGCCCGCAGGTGGAGCGCATCCTCGCGAGCGACATCGGCACGCAGTTCTACATCGTGGGTCGCGGCGACGCGTTCGCCGCCGCCGAGCTCGACACGACGTTCCCCACCGGCAAGCTGAAGAACAACTACGGCAACGACCAGTACGTGGCGATCTGGGACGGCGCCGAGCGCGACGACATCACCGAGCTGATGCTCGACGCCGAGGCCACGGCCGACCTCGACGAGACCTACGAGCTCGTGCGCCAGGGCGTGCGCATCGCGGTCGAAGAGGCGCTCGACGTGCCGATCGCGTTCATGCCGCAGTTCCTGGCCTACGACCGCGAACGCGTCGGTGGCGAGGTCGGCGGCCAGACGAACATCTGCGACCCGCCGAACCTCCGACGGGCGACGGTCACGCCGTGACGGGTGCGCGGTGATCGGATTCGTCGTCCGGCGCCTCCTCGCGCTCGTCCCGTTGCTCTTCATCATCTCGTTCGTCGTCTTCGCGCTCTCGACGCTGATCCCGGGTGATCCCGCGGTCACGCTCGCCGGCGGCACGCGGGCGACGCCGGAGTCGATCGCCGAGGTGCGCGACAAGCTCGACCTCGACGACCCGTTCTTCGTGCGCTACGGAGCGTGGCTGGGCGACGTCGTGCGTGGCGATCTCGGCGAGTCGCTGCTGCGCAACAGCGACGTGTCGCACGAGATCGCGAACCGGTTCCCGGTGACGTTCAGCGTCGCCATCGGCGCCCTGTTCGTGACCGTGCTGATCGGCGTGCCGCTCGGCATCCTCGCCGGCACCCGACCCGGCCGCCGCCGTGATCGGGCGATCACCCTCGGCACCAGTGCGGGGATCGCGATCCCCGACTTCTGGCTCGCGATGGTGTTCGTCGTGTTCTTCTCGGTGAATCGCCAGTGGCTGCCGTCGCAGGGCTACGTCCCGCCCGCCGAGAGCGTCGTGGAGTGGGCGCGTCACCTCGTGTTGCCGTGGCTCGCGCTCGGCCTCGCGGGCGCGTGCGCGCTCGCTCGCCAGCTGCGTGGCGCGCTCGCCGACGTGCTCGAGCAGGACTACATCCGCACCGCCGCCGCCAAAGGGCTGCGCCGCCGGCTCGTGGTCGGCAAGCACGCGTTGAAGAACGCATCGATCGCGCCGCTGACCGTGCTCGGCCTGCAGTTCGCGTACATGCTCGGCGGGACGGTCATCCTCGAGCGGATCTTCTCGATCCCGGGCATGGGGCAGTACTTCTACACCGCGCTCGTGAACAAGGACCTGCCGATCATCCAAGGCGTCACACTCGTGGTGGCGACGACCTTCGTGGTCGTGAACCTCGCGGTCGACGTCCTCTACGCGTACGTGAACCCGAGAGTGCGACTCGGATGACGGCCGAGCCCGTCCCGCTCGTCGACGGACGCGGTCCGGGCGGCGGCCCGTTCGTGCTCGACGACGTCGACGCGGGCGAGTCGCCCCGGCAGCGGGTGTGGCGCCGGTTCCGCCACAACCCCGCCGCGATGACCGGCCTCGTGGTGCTCGGGCTCATCGTGATCGGCGCGGTCTTCGCGCCCTGGCTGGCCCCCCACGACCCGACGGCGACCACCTTCAGCGACGTCCGCCTCACCGGCCCGTCGGGCGATCACTGGCTGGGCGTCGACCGCGACGGTCGCGACATCCTGAGCCGCTTGCTCTACGGCGGTCGCGCGTCGATCGAGGTGTGCGCGCTCGTCGTCGTGTTCGCGCTGCTCGTCGCGCTGCCGCTCGGCCTCGTCGCGGGCTACGTCCGGGGCGCCGTCGACGCGGTGATCATGCGGTGCATGGACGCCCTGTTCGCGTTCCCGGCGCTCACACTCGCGCTCGCGGTCGCCGCGCTCCTCGGCCCCAGTCTCCTCAACGCGTCGATCGCGATCGCGATCGTGTTCGTCCCTGGACTCGTGCGCGTCGTGCGCGCCCAGGTGCTCGCAGTCCGCGAGGAGACGTTCATCGAGGCGTCGCGATCCGTCGGCGCGAGCTCGGGCCGCATGATGGCTCGCCACATCTTCCCGAACGTCGCGACTCCGCTCATCGTCCAGATCGCGCTCAGCTTCGGCTACGCGCTGCTCGCCGAGTCCGGACTCAGCTTCTTGGGCTTCGGGGTGCAGCCGCCCGACCCGTCGTGGGGCACGATGCTGCAGGACGCCTACACGACGATCACGCGCGACTCGTGGCCGCTCGTGCCGCCCGGCGTCGCGATCGCGGTCACGGTGCTCGCGTTCAACCTCGTGGGCGACGGGCTGCGCGACGCGCTCGGACGTGAGGTGCACTCGGCCAAGGACGCCGCGTGACCGGCACCGGCGCCGCGGTCGTACCGGGCGCCCCGGTGTTGGCGGTCGACGACCTGCACGTGGCGTTCGCGACCGCCGGGCGCTGGCTGTCGGTCGTCGACGGCGTGACCTTCGACCTGCGGGCCGGTGAAGTGCTCGGTCTCGTCGGGGAGAGCGGTTCGGGCAAGTCGGTGACGTCCCTCGCGGTCATGGGTCTGCTCCCGGCCGAGTCGACGCGCGTGCGCGGATCGATCCGCCTCGACGGCCGCGAGCTGACGGAGCTGTCGGGCGAAGCGATGCGCCGGCACCGCGGGCGCGACGTGTCGATGATCTTCCAGGAGCCGATGTCGAGCCTCAACCCGGCGTTCACGATCGGCAACCAGATCGCCGAGACCGTGCGCGCCCACAGCAAGGTGTCGCGTGCGCAGGCCAACGCGCGCGCGATCGAGATGCTCGACCTCGTGGGGATCCCCGACCCGGCGCGACGAGCGCGGGCGTACCCGCACGCGTTCTCGGGCGGCATGCGCCAGCGGGCGATGATCGCGATGGCGCTGGCGTGCGAACCGAAGGTGCTGATCGCTGACGAGCCGACGACGGCGCTCGACGTGACGATCCAAGCGCAGATCCTCGAGCTGTTGCGCCGACTCCAGCACGAGCTCGGGATGGCCGTGATCTTCGTCACCCACGATCTCGGCGTGGTCGCCGACATCTGCGATCGCGTCGTTGTGATGTACGCGGGCGAGGTCGTGGAGCGCTCCGAGGTCGCGGCGCTGTTCGCGGCGCCGGCCCACCCCTACAGCGCAGCGCTGCTCGACTCGATGCCGCAGATGGCGGCTACCGACGAACGGCTGCGGGTGATCCCGGGGCAGGTGCCCCGACCCGACGCGTTGCCGAGCGGGTGCCGGTTCCACCCGCGGTGTGCGCACGCGGTCGCCGAGTGCGCGGAGCGACCCGTCGCGCTGGTGCCGATCGCCCGCAACGGCGACGGGCCCCAGCTGACGCGCTGCGCCCGCCAGCCCGGACTGCTGCTGCTCGGCGCGGCGAGCGAACGTCGGGTCGCGACCGAGTCGCCCAGAGCGCCGGCCGACGTCCCGCCCCGTTCGCCGCGAGCGGTGCCGCTGCTCTCGGTGCGCGGGTTGACGAAGTCGTTCGCGGTGCACAGCACGGTGCTGCGGCGCACGATCGGTTCGGTGCGCGCGGTCGACGGCATCGATCTCGACATCGCGCCGGGCGAGACGCTCGGCCTGGTCGGCGAGAGCGGTTCGGGCAAGTCGACGGTCGCGCGACTCGTCGTGGGGCTCACCGAGCCGACGGCGGGCACGGTCACCCTCGACGGCGTCGACCTCGCGACGCTCGGCGCCCGGGCGCTGCGCGACGCGCGCCGCGACCTCCAGATCGTCTTCCAGGACCCGTACTCGTCGCTCGATCCCCGCGCCACGATCGCGGAGAGCGTCGGCGAGCCGCTCGAGGTGCACGAGCGGGTCGGTCGTGCCGAGCGCGACCAGCGGGTCGCCGAGCTGCTCGAACAGGTCGGGCTCGACCGGCACATGTTGCGGCGTTACCCCCACGAGTTCTCCGGCGGGCAGCGGCAGCGGATCGCGATCGCACGCGCGCTCGCGCTGCACCCGAAGCTGGTGGTGTGCGACGAGCCGGTGTCGTCGCTCGACGTGTCCACGCAGTCGCAGGTGATCAATCTGTTCACCGAGCTCCAGGACGAGCTCGGCCTCGCGTACCTGTTCATCGCCCACGACCTTTCGGTGGTGCGGCACATCAGCCACCGCATCGCGGTGATGTACCTCGGACGGATCGTCGAGATCGGCGCGGCGGAGGAGCTGTCGGCCCGGCCTCGGCACCCCTACACCGAGGCGCTCCTCTCCGCGATCCCGGTGCCCGACCCCACGGTGCAGCGCACCCGGGAACGGATCGTGCTGCAGGGCGACGTGCCGAGTCCGCTCGACCCGCCGCGCGGCTGCCACTTCCACACCCGCTGTCCCCACGTCATGGAGATCTGTCGCACGGTCGTCCCCGACGCGTTCACCGACGCGAGCGGCACGACCGTGCACTGCCACCTGCACACCGACGGACCGCGCCTCGCCGGTGCTCCCGTCACCGTGTTGACCGGAGCGCGAGCCGGTGCGTAGATGGCATCCGAGCACGGAGGGCGCCCCGCCCGCCGCACCAGCAACCGACACCCCAGGGGGGAACATGCGTAGGTCCTGGAGAATGGCGATCGTCGCGGTCTCGATCGCGTCGCTCGCGTTCGCCGCGTGCGGCGACGACGACGATGACGAGGGAGCCGACGACACCACGACGGCCCCGACGGAAGCACCGGTCGACGACACGACGACCACGACCGAGCCCGAAGCGACGGGCCCGACGATGACCGTCGAGCCCAGCGAAGGCCTCACCGACGGCCAGACGGTCACGGTCAGCGCAACCGGCTTCGTCGCGTCGGATCGCGTGATCTTCGGCGAGACGGCCTTGGGCATCAACCTGTGCGTCGACAAGGGCGATGCGACCGGGGCGGGCGACTGCAACCTCGGTGGGATCGTGGCGCCGGTCGTCGACGCCGAGGGCAACGTCCCGCCGACGGAGTTCACGGTCGTGAAGGGTCCCTTCGGTGCGAACAACGTCACGTGCGGCGTCGATGGCCCGTGCGTGATCTCGGTCGGTGAGCTCGTCGCCGACGCCGACGCCCAGCGCGCCGAAGCGGTCGAGATCAGCTTCGCCGAGTAGACGCGGGCCGTGGGTGGGAGGTCGTCACGGCCTCCCACCCACCGCCGTCGGTACGGTGGCGCATGCCCGACGCGCCGAAGTCGTTCTTCCTCGCCCCCGAGATCCACGAGTACCTCGTCGCCCACGGGTCGCCGCCCGACGAGGTACTGCGCGACCTCAGCGCGGAGACGGCCGCGCTCGGTCCGATCGCGGCGATGCAGATCTCGCCCGAGCAGGGTGCGTTCCTCACGTTCCTGGTCGCCGCACTCGACGCGCGCGTCGCGGTCGAGGTCGGCACGTTCACCGGCTACTCCGCGTTGTGCATCGCGCGCGGCCTCGCGCCGGGCGGTCGGCTCCTGTGCTGCGACGTGAGCGAGGAGTGGACCGCGATCGGACAGCGGGCGTGGGAGCGGGCCGGAGTCGCCGATCGCATCGACCTGCGCATCGCGCCCGCGGTGGAGACGCTGGCCGCGTTGCCGGCCGACGTCGAGGTCGACTTCGCGTTCATCGACGCCGACAAGCCGTCGTACGCGCAGTACTACGAGGCGCTGCTCGCCCGCCTGTCGACGCGGGGCGTCATCGTGGTCGACAACGTGCTGTGGGGTGGCGCGGTGGTCGATCCGGCGGCGACCGACGAGAGCACCGTGGCGATCCGGGCGTTCAACGATCTCGTGGCGGGCGACGAGCGGGTCGACGCGGTGATGCTGCCGGTGAGCGACGGCCTCACGCTCATCCGCCGGCGCTGAGCGCGCCGCGACCGCTCAGCGGGGAGTCGCGAGGAACAGGGTGCGGGTGCCGCCGGGCAGCACCTCGCGCCGGCGCACGTCGAACGCGGCCTCGACGAGCTTCGCGAACGCGTCGATCCGGTAGTCGTCGAAGAGGCCCGCGGGCTTGTTCGCGAGCAGGCGCTGCACCATCGGGTCCTCGACGTGCGGGAACTCGACCACCAGCGGGGCGTCGAACGAGTGCAGCCACGCGATCACGTCGGGGAGCGGCACGTTGGCGCTGATCGCGAGGTGGTGCACCAGCGCCAGGCTCAACACCATGTCGGGGCGGACGCGCTCGGCGAACGGGGCCCGCTCGCGGCTGCGCCAGCCGAGCCCGGGCGACGGGTCCACGAGGTTCATCACGAGCGGCAGGATGCGATCGTTGCCCTCGGCGCGGAGCTGGCGGTAGAGCTGATCGATGACCTGCTCGTCGCCGTCGACGGCCACGACGTGCGGTGCGTGCTGCGCGGCGATGCGCGAGTACTCGCCGTCGTTCGCCCCGAGGTCGAGCACGAGCTGCGGTGCGGTCTCGGCGACCGCGGCACCCACGAACGCCTGCTTCGCCAGCGCGTCGGCGTCGGAGTAGGAGCACGTGTCGCGGTAGTCGGCCCACGTGGTGTTGCGCTTCCCCACGTCGAGCTTGCGCACCAGCTTCAGCAGCTTCGACGTGGTCGCCTTGGCGAGCTCGACGCCGAAGCCCGCGCTGTTGAGCTGCCGCTTCATCTGCTCCGTGCTGGTGGTGACCCGCTTGTCGGCGGCCGCGTGCAGCACGACGTTGCGGAACACGCCCTTGCGCCACTTGCGCAGACCCTTGAACATCCCGGCGACGTCGCGGGGTTCGAGGCCGTTCACGGCGCCGCGCAGGTACGGCTGGTACGCGATGCCGAGGTGCGCTTGCAGGAGCAGCGGATAGAGGAAGGTCATGCAGAACTGGCGATAGCCGGGCCACGGACCGGTCGCGGGCTCGAACGACCCGACGTCGATGAAGGTGGGGAGCGCGCCGCGGAACTGCACGTTGTACGCGTAGCCGTCTTTCATCGAGAAGCCCTCGCCGAGCGCGGCGAGGAGGATCTCGAGGTGCAGCTCGGCGGCCGAACGCAACATCGCGAACGGCCACTCGAACGGGTACGAGATGACCGGCACGCGCTCGTGTTCGAGCACGAGCGACCACGCGTCGCCGCGCGGCGACGGGGGTGCGTCGCCGTCGACTTGCTCGGTGCCCACGACGCGCCCGTCGGCGAGCAGGGCGGGGAAGAACTGCGTCGCGCGCAAGCGCTCCCAGTCGGCGGCCGCGCGCTCGGACAGGCCACGCAGGACGCGCCCGTCGGCGTAGAAGACCGCGGAGTCGGGGTCGCGAAACGATGCCGGCTCAGCGCCGGTGTCCGTCATGAGGAGTGAGGTCGCTCAGGAGCCGGAACGGCCGGCTTCTCGCGCCAGCTGCGCGGAGTGCTCGGCTTCCTTTGCCGCCTTCTCAGCCCTGAGGGCAGCGCGCTGCGTCGACGAGAAGAGCGCCATGAAGCGACGGAAGCCCATCTTGAAGACGACGGCGGCGCCGGCGATGCCGCCGGCGATGACAGAGACGATGAGACTGCCGGAAGCGGCGTCGAGATAGGCGAGGCTGCGCACTGATTCTCCCTGGCTGAGACGGTGTTCACCCGTTCGTCGCCGGCGCGATGCCGGTCGTTCAGGTGGGTGTGCAGTGTACCCCTGGCCCTCCCGAGAATCGGGACACCGCTACATCGAGCGCATGAGCTTGTAGATCGGCGCGAACTGCTCGAGGGTCTCGGGTGGCAGCGGTACCAACGGCCCGAGCGCCCGGGCCCCCCACACGATCTGCGCGGTGCGCTCCACCAGCGCCGCCACCTTCAACGCGTCGCGCGGGTCCTTGCCGACGGTGAGCAGCCCGTGGTTCGCCATCAGCACCGCGGCCCGGTCGCCCACCCACCGCGCGACCTCCTCGGCGAGCTCGTCGGAGCCGGTCAGCCGGTACTCGGCGACGGGGACGTCGCCGCCCACGTACACGTCGAACTCCTCGATGACGCACGGGATCGGGGTGCGCGTGATCGCGAACATCGTGCAGAACATGGCGTGGCAGTGGATGACCGCGTGCACGTCGGGGTGCGCGCGCAGGCACGCGAGGTGCAGCGCCTTCTCGGTGGTGGGGGAGCGGTGACCCTCGACGACGGCGCCGTCGAGGTCGGTGACGACGAGGTCGTCGAGCGTCATCGTGCCGTAGTCGAGCGACGACGGTGTGAGCACGACGTTGCCGTCGGGCAGCCGCGCCGACAAGTTCCCGGCGGTGCCTTCGACGAGGTTGCGCGCGACGAGCTCCTTCGCCGTCGCGAGCAGCAGCTCCTTCGTCTCGTCCGCAGTGAGCTTCACGCCGGCCATCAGTCGAGGACCTCCGGGTTGACGATGTGGAGCGGGCGATCGCCGGCGAGGAGCCGCACGAGGTCGTCGGCGATCGTGCGCGAGTGGTTCGCTTCGGTGTCGTAGGTGGCGCCGCCGATGTGCGGCGTGAGCACCACGTTCGCCATCGTGCAGAGCGGATGGTCGACCGGGAGGTGCTCGCCCGGGAAGTGGTCGAGGCCGGCGCCGCCGAGATGACCCGACTGCAGCGCGGCGACCAACGCGTCCTGGTCGTGGAGCGCGGCGCGGGCGGAGTTGAGGTAGATCGCGCCGTCGCGCATGCGGGCGAACTGCGCCGCGCCCATCAGGCCGGTCGTCTCGGGGGTGACGACCGCGTGCATCGACACGACGTCGGCTTCGTCGAGGAGGGCGTCGAGCGAGTGCGTCGCGTCGTCGTTGTACGGATCGCACGAGATCACCCGCATGCCGATGCCCGCGAGCCGCCACGCCGTGGCGCGCCCGACTGCGCCGAGGCCGATCACGCCCGCGGTGCGGCCGGCGAGCTGCCAGGCCCGGTAGCGCTGGTACGGGATGAGCCCTTCGGCGTAGACGCGCCCGGTCCGCACGTCGGCGTCGGCAGGGAGCACGTGGCGGTTCACCGCGAAGAGCAGCGCGAGGGTCATCTCGGCGACCGCGTCGGCGTTGCGCCCGGGGGCGCGCAGCACCGGGATGCGCGCGGCCGTCGCCGCGGCGACGTCGACGTTGTTGGGGTCGCCGCGACACGAGCCGATCGCCACGAGCGGGAGGTCGAACACCGGGCCCTGCACGAAGTCGGACTCGACGACGAGGATGTCGGCGCGCTCCTCCACGAGACGCGCTGCGAGCTGTTCGCCGTTCATGAGGCGCAGCGGGCGCTGGTCGATCCACGGGTCGAGGACGACATCGGCGACCGACTCGAGCGTCGCGAGGCCGGCGCCGCGGAACGGCGCGGTCACGAGTGCTCGATGCCGCGGCGTGCGTTCGTCCACCGCGGCATCCTCGCGCGAAACCTGACTACCGTGTCAGGTTCGGCGAGACGCTCGCGCGTGCCCGCCGATCCCGCGAGAACGACGAAGGGGAGCGATGCCCATCCACTACGAGCTGGGCGACGACCACGTCGCGCTGATCACGATCGATCGCCCCGACGCGCGCAACTCCGCCGACATGGAGCACTTCAAGCAGCTGCGCGAGGCGTGGGACCGCTTCGCCGCCGACGGCGACGCCTGGGTCGCGATCATCACCGGCGTCGGCGACGCCTTCTTCACCGGCGCCGACCTGAAGCGCTACGTCCCCGAGATCACGAAGTTCCAGCGCCAGATCGCCGAGGAAGGGCTCGAGGAGCTGAACGGCTACCGGCTCGACGACGGCACGAAGGCGGTGCTGCGGAACGTCGAGCTGTACAAGCCGGTCGTCGCGGCGGTCAACGGGTTCTGCACCGCGGGCGGGATGGAGATGCTCGGCGGCGTCGACATCCGGGTCGCGTGTCCCGAGGCGAAGTTCGCGGTCATGGAGCCCAAGCGCGGGCTGTTCGCCGGTGGCGGCACCACGGTGCGCCTGCCCCGCCAGCTGCCGTGGGCGCTCGCGATGGAGTTCCTCCTCTGCGCCGACCTCATCGACGCGCCGCGGGCGCTCGAGATGGGACTGCTGAACGCGGTCGTCCCACGCGACGAGCTGCTCGCGAAGGCCTACGAATACGCGCACCGCATCACCGCCAACGCGCCGCTCGCGGTGCAGGCTACGAAGCAGAGCGCGCTCGAGGGGCTCTACGTCGACGACGCGACGACCCGCGCCACGCGCGCCGCGGTGCGCGAGCTCGCCGCGATCCTCGACGGGATCGACGCGGCCGACGCCGCCAGCGTGACAGCCGGTGTGGCCGCAGCACGCGACTCGCTCGCCGGGCTCGGCAAGCAGCTGCGCACCGCGTTCGAGAAGGAGAGTCGACACTCGTCGTTCATCTTCCAGACCGATGACGCGAAGGAAGGACCGCAGGCGTTCGCCGAGAAGCGGCCGCCGCGGTGGCAGGGCCGGTGAGCGGGATCGATCCGCGCACGCCGTGCCTGATCGGCGTCGCGCGGCACACATGGCACCGGGCCGACACGGGCGAGGTCGGCGCGCCGGAACCGCTGCTGATGTGGGAGCAGGTGGCGCGCGCGGCCGCACTCGACGCCGGCGTCGCCGACCTCCTCGGCGCGCTCGACTCGATCCAGATCGTCTACTGCCAGACCTGGCAGTACGACGATCCGGTCGAACGGCTCGCGCAGCGCATCGGTGCGGCGCCGAAGCACCGCCACTACTCGGGCATCGGCGGGACCACGACCCAGCAGTTGGTGGCGTCCACCGCCGAAGCGATGCTGCGCGGCGAGCTCGACCTCGCGCTCGTGACCAGTGCAGAGGCGCTCGCGACCCAGCGCGCGCACAAGCAGCGCGGCGAACGGCCGTCGTACTCGTTCCGTCCCGCCGAGAAGCGACCGTTCCCCTGGGAAGCGCCGATGCACCCGGCGGAGGTCGCGCACGAGGTGTTCCAGGCGTGGCTCACCTTCGCGCTGTTCGACAACGCCCGCCGCGCTCGTCTGGGGCTCGGGCTCGACGAGTACCGCGACGCGATCGGCGAGCTCCTCGCCCCGATGACCCATGTCGCGGCTGCGAGCGAGCACGCGTGGTTCCCGGTCGAGCGCTCGGCGACCGAGCTCGTGACCGTGCGGCCCGACAACCGCATGGTCGGCTATCCGTACACGAAGTACACGGTGTCGGTGATGGACGTCGACATGGCGGCCGCGCTCGTGGTGGCGACCCACGAGCGCGCCGACGCGCTGGGTGTTCCGCAGTACCAGCGCGTCTACCTGCGGGGCTGGGCGTATGCGACCGATCCGACGTACGTGGCGGAGCACCACGACCTCTCGCGGTCACCGGCGATGGGCGCCGCCGCGCGCGAGGCGTTGCGGGGCGCGGGGGTGTCGCTCGACGACGTCGCGCACTTCGATCTCTACAGCTGCTTCGCGAGCTCCGTGCACTTCGCGCTCGACGCGCTCGGCCTCGCCGCCGACGACACGCGACCCCTCACCGTCACGGGGGGACTGCCGTACCACGGGGGGCCGGGCAGCGGGTACCTCACGCACTCGATCGCGGCGATGGTCGAGGTGCTGCGGCGCGATCCCGGCGCGTGCGGTCTCGTGAGCGGTGTCGGCATGCACATGACCAAGCACGCGTACGGCGTGTACTCCACGACGCCCGGACCGGTGGCACCGCCCGACTCCGACCGCATCGCCGTCAGCCTTCCGTCCGCGCCTCCTCCCACCATCGTCGACGAGTACGACGGCGCGGCGACGGTCGCGGCGTACTCGGTGGTCCACGGCCGCGACGGAGCGCCCGAGTGGGGCCTCGTCGTCGCCGACCTCGCCGACGGGGCACGCGCCTACGCCAAGGTGCTCGACCCCGCGCTCCTCGCCGACGCCGAGCGCCACGAGCTGGTCGGGCGCACCGTGCGGGTCGCGCCGCGCGTCGTGCCGACCGCGCTCGGTGAGGGTCGCGCGAACATCGTCTCGGGTTCGTGACACGATGGCCCTCGCTTGACGAGGCGCGCGCCCGCTCGTAGGTTCGCCCGCCTCGCAGCCCAGCCACATCCGGGGGGATCCGTGGAGTCGAGTGCACGAAGGTTCCGTCGCAGCCGCACGACGGTCCGTCTGGTGGCGGTGCTCGCGGTGCTGGCGCTCGCCGGCGCGGCGTGCGGCGGCGGCGACAGCGGCGATCCCGACTCCGACGACACGACGCCGACCACGGTCGGCACGCCCCAACCGGGCGGCAGCCTCACGGTCGGCATCGAAGCCGAGTCGAACGGCCTCAACCCCACCTCGAGCTCCTTCGCGGTGTCGGGCACGCTGATGGCCACCGCGGTCTTCGACACGATCACGAAGTTCGACGACAACGAAGAGCCCCAGCCGTATCTCGCCGAGAAGCTGGACCCGAACGACGACTTCACCGAGTGGACGATCACGCTGCGGCCCGGCATCACGTTCCACGACGGCACGCCGCTCACCTCGGAGGCGATCAAGGCGACGATCGAGGCCCAGCGCTCCGACGCCCTCGTCGGCATCGCGGTGCGCCCCGTGCTCGCCGACCCGCCCGTCGAGATCATCGACGAGCTCACCGCCACCGTGAAGCTCACGCGTTCGCTGCCGTACTTCCCGGCGTACGTGACCACCCAGCTCGGGATGATCGCGTCGCCGAAGTGGCTGGCGGAGGCGAAGGCCGACCCCGAGAAGAACCAGTTCCCGGTCGGGACCGGCCCCTACAAGATGAAGAGCCGCCAGCTCAACGCGCGCACGGTGGTCGAGCGCAACGAGGACTACTGGCGCGACGGCTTGCCCTACCTCGACGAGATCACCTTCGTCGTCAGCACCGACGCGCAGGTGCGCGCCCAGTCGCTGAAGGCGGGCGACTTCGACATCATCCACACGAACCGCGACGAAGACATCGTGACGTTCCGCGAGGACGACGCGATCCAGCTCTGGGAGGACGACAGCGGCGAGGAGACCTTCGTCATGCTGAACACCCAGGCGGCGCCGTTCGACGACGTGCGTGCCCGCCAGGTGCTCGCTCACGCGACCGATCGCGAGACGATGGTGCAGTTGCTGGGCTCGGGCATCACCCAGGTCGCCAACGGGATGTTCGCCGAAGGGACCACGTTCTATTCGGATGTCGAGTTCCCCGAGTTCGATCCGGAGCGGGCGGCGGAGATCGCGGCCGACTACTGCGCCGACGAGCCCACGATGTGCGACGGCGACCGCATCAAGTTCGACTACAAGACCACCCCGAGCGCCGACAACAACGAGATCTACGAGACGCTCTCGGAGATGTGGTCCGACGTCGTGGCCGTGAAGCGCGTCCCGGTCGAGCAGGCCGCGTTCATCCAGGAGGTCGCGCTCGGCAACTACCAGGCCGTGCTGTGGCGCCAGTTCGGCGCGGTCGACCCCGACAGCGACATGTTGTGGCTCGACTCCGAGAACATCGGCGTGATCTCGCTGAACTTCGCCCGCAACGTCGATCCCGAGATCGACGAGTGGCTCGACCAGCAGCGGGTGTCCCTCGACCTCGAGGAGCGCCAGGAGCTGTGGGCGAAGATCTCCGCGAAGCTCAACGTCGACCTGCCGTACATCTGGCTGAACCACACGCTGTGGGGGATCGTCGCCGACCGCGACGTGCACGGCGTCGAAGGGATGTCGTTCCCCGACGGGGAACCGACGGTCCGGGAGATCAGCAACGGGCGTTTCGAGCTGATGGAGCTCTGGAAGGAGTGACGGCGCGCGTGCACGCGCGCGACGACGGTCGTCCACGCGACGACAGGGCTATATTCCGTCCGCTGTGATCCCGGTCACAGCACACGTTCGGGCCGGGGGGCCCGTGCGACGACCCCGTTCCGTGAACGGGTCGAGAGCAGGGGGGCGTTGGTGATCAACTCGCAGGTTCGGGCTCGCACGTGGGGATTCGGGCGCATCGTCGCCGTACTCGTGGCGCTGACGCTGGTGCTCGCCGCGTGCGGCGGTGGCAGCGACGATCCGGAGGGTGAAGGCGAAGTCCCCGAGGACGACGCCGGCGACCCGGTGCCGGGTGGCGATCTCGTCTACGGGATCGAAGCCGAAGCCGACGGCATCAACCCGACCGCGAACAACTTCGCGATCGCGGCCGTGATCATGGGCCGCGCCGTGTTCGACCCGCTCGCGCAGTTCGACGAGGAGGGTGTGGCGCAGCCGTACCTGGCCGAGTCGATCGAGCCGAACGCCGACTGCACCGAGTGGACGATCACCCTGCGTTCCGGGATCACCTTCCACGACGGGACGCCGCTCACCTCCGAAGCGATCAAGGTGCACTTCGAGACGATCCTCGCCGAGGCGCTCGTCGGCCTCGTCCCGAAGGACATCTTCCGCTTCGACCAGACCCAGCCGGTCTCCGACACCAACACGCCGATCACCATCGTCGACGACCTCACCGCCACGGTCGCGATGAACGGTCCGAACTGCAACTTCCCTGCGTGGCTCACCGCGCAGTTCGGGTTCATCGGCTCGCCCACATGGATCCGCGCCGCCGAGGAGGACGCGGCCCTGAACCAGGAGCCGGTCGGCACCGGTCCGTTCAAGTTCGACGCGCGCCAGGTCAACGCGCGCACCAAGTTCGTGAAGAACCCCGACTACTGGCAGGAAGGGCTTCCCTACCTCGACTCCGTCACCTTCGTGGTGTCGACCGACGGTCAGGTGCGCGCCCAGAGCCTGAAGACGGGCGACTTCGACATCATCCACACGACGCGTGAAGACGACATCAAGATCTTCCGCGACGACGACTCGATCAAGCTGTACGAGGACCCCACCGAAGAGGAGGGGTTCCTCATGTTCAACCACAGCATCCCGCCGTTCGACGACGTGCGGGCCCGCAAGGCGATCATCCAGGCCACCGACCGCCAGCAGTACGTGGATCTGCGCTCGGCCGGCCTGCCCGAGATCCCGAACGGGATCTTCCATCCCGACAGCCCCTTCTACACCGAGATCGAGAACTACCCGCAGCACGACCCGGAGGCCGCGATCGAGCTCGCCACCGACTACTGCGGGGACTTCCCCGAGAACTGCCAAGACGGCAAGATCAAGTTCAAGTGGAGCTCGACGCCGAGCCCCGACAGCGACGCCGACTTCGACCTGTTCCAGGAGCAGTGGAAGGACGTCGCAGTCATCGAGAAGGAGCTGATCGAGCAGGCGAACTACATCGTCGAGGTCGCGCTCGGTCAATGGCAGGCCACCGCGTGGCGCCAGTTCGGGAACCTCGACCCCGACTACGACACCGTGTGGTTCGACTCCCGCAAGATCGGACCGATCTCCATCAACTGGGGTCGCATCGACAACCCCGAGCTCGACCGTCTCATCGACGAGCAGCGCGCCACGCAGGACTTCGAGGAGCGCAAGGAGATCTGGCACCAGATCAACGAGACGTTCGCGGAGAACGGCGACTACCTCTGGTACACGCACTCCATCTGGGCGATCGTCGCGGGCGACAACGTCCAGAGCGTGACCGACTTCGAGCTCCCCGACGGGTCGAAGGGCTGGCCGATCGCCGAGGGACGCCACAACCTGGCCCAGATCTGGATCAGCCAGTAGTCGTCGACGCAACGAACCGAGACCGACAGACGACGGACGACGAGGACGACACCATGGCGGGGCGGACACGATGAGGTTCGTGTTGCGGCGTCTCGGCAGCATGGTGGTCGTCCTCGTCGTCGTGTCGTTCCTGACGTTCCTCTTGATGAACCTCCTGCCCGGCGGGCCGGAGGTGAACTACCTCGGGCCGCTCTACGTCGAAGACCTGAGCCTCTGTGAAGGCACTCCCACCGGCGATCTCGCGCGTGGATGCGCAGAGACCATCGACCTGCGCGACAAGCTCAACCTCGACAAGCCGTTCTTCGAGCGCTACGTGTCATGGGTCGGCAACGCGCTCACCGGCGACTTCGGCACGTCGTACCGTCAGGAGGGCGTCGCCGTCTTCGACATCATCAACGAGGCGCTCCCCACGTCGTTGTGGCTGATGGTCTACGCACAGGTCATCGCCTTCGTGATCGCGATCCCGGTCGCGATCTATTCGGCGTATCGAGTCGGTCGCTGGTTCGACCGCGGCGCGACGGCCGCGTCGTTCGGCGTGATCGCCATCCCACCGTTCATCCTGGCGCTGTTGTTGATCTACTTCTTCGCGGTGAAGCTCGGGTGGTTCCCGACCGTGTACGACCCCGACGCCGAAGCGGTCGAGCGACTGCGCTCGATGTTCATGCCCGCGTTCACGTTGGGACTCGGCCTGGCCGCCGTGTACGCGCGCCTCCTGCGCACGGACCTCGTCGCGACCCTGCAGGAAGACTTCATCCTCATGGCGCGGGCGAAGGGCATGCCCACGTGGCACATCCTGCTGCGGCACGCGCTGCGCCCGTCGACGTTCTCGCTCATCACCGTCGCCGGCATCCAGATCGGCGCGCTCATCGGCGGCGCGCTCGTGGTGGAGCGCATCTTCTCCATGCCGGGTCTCGGCACGATCATCGTGGAGTCGGTGCTGAGCCGCGACTACCAAGTCGTGCAGGGAGCGATCCTGCTCATCACCGCCGCGTACGTGGCGGTCAACATCGCCGTCGACCTCGTCTACGGCTACCTCGACCCGAGGGTGCGTCATGCCCGAGCGGCTACCTGACTCCGCGTTGTCCGAACCGTTGACCTCCGACGCGGTGTTCCACGAGGCGCCCGCGGAGGTCGTCGCCGACGCGCTCGTGGCGGAGCCGGGCGGCGTGGCCGGGGAAGTGGAAGGCGCGCTCAAGCGACGCCTGGGGGTGGCGTTCTGGATCGCGGTCGGATGGCTGGTCCTGATCACGTTGCTCGCGATCTTCGCCCCGGTGCTCCCGCTCGACGATCCCGACGCGGTCGGCAGCGGCGGGAAGTGGGAGGGCACGAGCGGCGAGCACTGGCTCGGCACCGACAACCTCGGCCGCGACGTCATGTCGCGCACGATCCACGGCGCGCGGGTGTCGTTGGTGGTCGGCTTCGCCGCGGTAGCCGGCGGCCTCGTCGTCGGCGGGTTCTTGGGCCTCGTCGCCGGGTTCAAGGGTGGCTGGTTCGAGCGCATCGTGATCGCGCTCGCCGACATCTTGTTGTCGTTCCCCGCGTTGATCCTCGCGCTCGCGATCGTCACCTTCCTCGGGCGCGACATGTGGAAGATCGTGCTCGCGCTCGGGATCCTGTCGATCGCGCCCATCACCCGTTTGTCGCGCGCGAACACGCTCCAGTGGTCGCAACGCGAGTTCGTGCTCGCGGCGCGCACGCTCGGTGCCAACAACCGGCGCATCCTCTTCCGCGAGGTCCTGCCGAACGTGCTGATGCCGATGGCGTCGCTCGCGCTCATCGGCGTCGCCATCGTCATCGTCGCCGAAGGCACGCTCTCGTTCCTCAACGTCGGGATCGACGACGCCATCTCGTGGGGCAAGCTCGTGTTCGAAGGCAAGGACTCACTCGAACAGGCACCTCACGTTGCTTTCGTCCCCGCGGGCGCGATGTTCCTCACGGTGCTCGCGCTGAACTTCGCCGGCGACCGGTTGCGCGCCCACTACGACGTGCGGGAGGGCCTGCTGTGAGCAGCGGTCACGACGCCGCCGAGCGCTCCTACGACCTGCCGACCGACGCGCCGCTGCTCGAGGTCGACGGGGTCAAGACGCACTTCCGCACCGAACGCGGCGTCGTGCGCGCCGTCGACGGCGTGTCGTTCCGGCTCGAGCGGGGCAAGACGCTCGGCGTCGTGGGGGAGTCGGGATCCGGCAAGTCGGTCCTGTCGCGCTCGATCATGGGCCTGCTCCCACGCCACAACGTGATCCGCGACGGCAGCATCCGCTTCGAAGGCCGCGAGATCGCGAACCTCTCGACCAAGCAGATGCAGGAGTTCTGGGGCACCCAGATGGCCATGGTGTTCCAAGACCCGATGACGTCGCTCAACCCGGTGATGAAGGTCGGTCGCCAGATCACCGAGTCGCTCCAGTACCACCTCGACGTGTCGAAAGACTTCGCGCGCGACACCGCCGAGGCGTTGCTCGCCTCCGTCGGGATCCCCGAACCCCGGCGGCGCCTCAACGAGTTCCCGCACCAGATGTCAGGCGGGATGCGCCAGCGCGTCACGATCGCGATCGCGCTCGCGTGCGGCCCGAAGCTGTTGTTCGCCGACGAGCCGACCACGGCGCTCGACGTGACCGTGCAAGCGCAGATCCTCGACCTGCTCGCCAGCCAGCAGCGCGAGCGCTTCATGGCGATGATCCTCGTCACCCACGACCTCGGCGTCGTGGCGGGCCGCGCCGACGACATCGCGGTGATGTACGCCGGCCGCATCGTCGAGAAGGCGCCGACGCGGGTGCTGTTCACCGAGATGCGCCACCCGTACTCCGAAGCGCTCCTCAAGTCGATCCCGAAGCTGGCGGATCCGAGCCACACCCGGTTGCAGGCGATCGGCGGGCGCCCGCCCGATCTCGTGAACCCGCCGCCGGGCTGCAAGTTCGCGCCGCGCTGTCCGTACGCACAGCCCCAATGCCGCGAGGAGGAGCCCCCGCTCGTGGAGCACGGAACGTCGGGTCACGAGTTCGCCTGCTGGTTCCCGGTGGGGACGCCCGAGGGTCGCGAGGCGCTCGCGCGCAACCAAGCCGCCGGGAGCGCACCGCTCGCCGGCACCGCGGCGGGGGCCTGAGATGGCCGGGAGCGGCACCGCCCACCTGCGACCGAGCGACGACGCGCTGCTGCGCGCCGAGCACCTCGTCGTCGAGTTCCCGTTGCGGCGCGGCCTGAAGGTCAACGCGGTCACCGACGTCAGCCTCGACATCCGCGAAGGCGAGACCGTCGGTCTCGTCGGCGAGTCGGGCTGCGGCAAGTCCACCACGGGGCGGGCCATCATCCAGATGCCGCGCCCCACGAGCGGCACCGTCACCTTCGACGGCGTCGACATCACGGCGTTGAAGGGCGAAGACCTGCGCCGCATCCGCCCGAAGCTGCAGATGATCTTCCAAGACCCGATCTCGTCGCTCAACCCGCGGCGCAAGGTCGAAGACATCGTCGGCGAAGGCCTGCGCATCTGGGACATCGGCGACGAGCAGAGCCGGGAAGCGAAGATCGACGAGGTCCTCGACGCGGTCGGGCTCGATCCCACCGTGGCGCGGGGCCGCCGACCGCACCAGTTCTCGGGCGGCCAGTGTCAGCGCATCTCGATCGCGCGCGCCGTGATCACCGAGCCGAAGGTGATCATCTGCGACGAGCCGGTGTCCGCGCTCGACGTGTCGGTGCAGGCGCAGATCCTGAACCTGCTCGAGGAGATGAAGGAGCGCTACGGGCTCACGCTCGTGTTCATCGCCCACGACCTCGCGGTCGTGAAGAACGTGAGCGACCGAGTGGTCGTCATGTACCTCGGCAAGGTGTGCGAGGTCGGTCCGCCCGACTTGCTGTACCGCCAGCCGTCGCACCCGTACACCGCCGCGCTGCTCGCGGCGATCCCGATCCCCGACCCGTCGATCGCGCCGGCGGAACGGCCGGTGCTCGGCGGCGAGATCCCGTCGCCGGTCGCGCCGCCGAGCGGGTGTCGGTTCCGCACGCGCTGCCCGCGC
>DASUMP010000019.1:0-16141 GCA_036277635.1 Acidimicrobiia bacterium
GTGCTCTGGGTCCAAGAGGAGCCCGAGAACATGGGCGCGCTCCCGTTCGTCTCCGCGTTCGTCCGTCCGGTCCTCCCCCGCGGCGTCGCGCTGCACACGATCGGACGCGACCCGAGCCCGAGCCCCGCGACCGGCAGCCAGATCGTGCACGATCGTGAGCAGCTCGCACTGCTCACGCAGGCGATCCCCGACTAGCGATCGACGAGAGGTTCCGCCGGTTCCGCCGGCGCCACCTCGACGTGGTCGTCGCCCCGAGCCGGGAGCCACACGAACGTCACGACGGCGCCGATCAGCGCCGCACCCGACGCGACGAGCACGCCGCGATGCAAGCCGGTGACGAACGCTTCCTGCGCGGTGCGCACGAGCAGCGCTCCGGTCTCAGCGGGGAGCTGACCGGCGACCTGCAGCGCGCCGCCGAGCGACGCCCTCGCCTGTTCGGCCGCCTCGGTCGGCAGCCCGCTGCGCCCGACGAACGCTCCGATCTCGCCGCGGTAGATCGACGACATGACACTGCCCACGATCGCCACCCCGAGTGCGCCGCCGACCTGGCGCGTCGTGTCGTTCACCGCGGACCCGACACCGGCCTTCGCTCGCGGGAGCGATCCCATGATGGATTCCGTCGCGGGCGCCATGACGAGAGCCATACCGGTCGCCATGAGCATCATCCGCCACAACACGTCGCCGACGTAGCTGGAATCGACCGGGATCGTGGCGAGCAGGGCCAGCGCGACCGTGACCAGACCCAGACCGGTCGTGACCACCGCTTTCGTGCCGAAGCGCTCGACCAGACGCGCGCTCGACGGTGCGACGACGAGCATCACCGCCGCCCACGGCAACAGCCGCACCCCGGCCTGCAGCGGCGAGTACCCCATGACGAACTGCAGGTGCTGGGTCAGCAGGAACGTCGCGCCGAACATCGCGAAGAAGACCGCGGTGATGCCGAGGCTCGCGGCGGTGAAGCGCGGGTTCTTGAAGAACTGCACGTCGAGCATCGGGTGATCGCTGCGGGCCTCCCACCACGCGAAGCCGAGCAGCACGAGCGCGCCGAGGGCGAACGCCGACAGCGTGACCGTGTCGGTCCATCCTCGCTCCGGTCCTTCGATGATCCCGTACAGCAGCGCGACGAGCCCGACGATCGACAGCAGCGCCCCGATCGGGTCCTG
The DNA here is from genome assembly GCA_036277635.1 of Acidimicrobiia bacterium. Taxonomy (GTDB): domain Bacteria; phylum Actinomycetota; class Acidimicrobiia; order IMCC26256; family PALSA-610; genus DASUMP01. The sequence goes on from DASUMP010000019.1 coordinate 1,164, forward strand.
GCGCGGGCGCGACGGGTCCGACGACGTCGGCACGATCAGCACGCCCGCGACGAGCGCGATCACGACGATCGGCAGGTTCACGGTGAACACCGAGCCCCAGTAGAAGTGCTCGAGCAAGAAGCCGCCGGTGATCGGGCCGAGTGCGGTCGCGACGCCCGCGATCCCGGCCCACATCCCGATGGCGCGCCCGCGCTCTTCGGGCGGGAAGACGTTCGTGATGATCGACAACGTGGCCGGCATGATGAACGCGCCGCCCACGCCCATGAGCCCGCGCGTGGCGATGAGCTGCGCGGGAGTGTCGGAGAGCGCGGCGAGCAGCGACCCGAGCCCGAACACGACCAGCCCCACTTGCAGCGCGCCGCGCCGACCGAACCGGTCGCCGAGACTGCCGGCGGTGAGCAGCAGCCCGGCGAACACGAGCGTGTACGAGTCGACCATCCACTGCAGCTCGCTGTTGGTGGCGTCGAGCTCGCGCACCAGGGTGGGGAGCGCCACGTTGAGGATCGAGTTGTCGACGATGATGACGAGCAGGCTCAGGCACATCACGCCGAGCACCCACCACCGCTGGTGGTACGCGCGACTCGAACGATCGAACGGGATCAACGCGGGATTCGGTGCCGCCGTCATCGGTGGAGACGCCTCAGACCGGCGCGCCGTCGCGCGTCGCGGCCGACTCCGGGCGCGCCGCGCGCAGCGCCCGCCAGCCGAGCCGCGCGACCGCGATCCCGAACGCGATCGACACGACCGCGAGCACCCCGTGGACGACCTTGAACCCGGTGGACTCGTCCTGGCCCGTCATGATCCAGAGCCGGGTGACCCAGACGTAGAGCGTCCAGGCACCGGCCGCGAGCAGGAGGACAGCGGCTCGTCGCGACAGCGTCATGGGCGAGACGGTACCGACGGGGGCCGGGCGATCAGGAAGCGGCGGCGATCGCGGCGAGGCAGTGCGCGACCGCGGCGTCAGACGCCGGCGTCATGGGCGCGCGCAGATCAGGCGTGGCGATCCGACCCTGCGCGTGGAGCACGCCCTTCCACACGCACGGGTTCGGCTCCGCGAACCCGGCTTGGACGACCGGGAGCAACGCCTCGGCGTGGGCGCGCCCGTCGTCGATCTTGCCCGCGAGCCCGCACTCGACCATCGCCACGAACCGGTCGGTGCACACGTGCGCAGCCGCGGTGATGCCGCCGCTCCCGCCGAGCAGGACCGTGGGGAAGAGGAACGGGTCCTCACCACCGAGCACATGGAAGTCGCGCGGCGCATTCGCGAGGACTTCGAGCGTGTCGACGTCGAGCCCGCCGACGGCTTGCTTCAGCCCGGCGATGCCGTCGACGTCGGCAAGCTCGAGCAACGCACTCGCGCCGAGCCCGCGGCCGGTGCGGTACGGGATGTTGTAGACGATGATCGGCACCGGGCTCTCGGCGGCGACCGCGCGCATGTGCGCGACGATCCCGGCCTCCGACGGTCGCACGTAGTACGGCACCACGACGAGCGCGGCCACGACCGACGCGACACCGTCGAGCGCGACCGTCGCGGAGATCGTGGTGTGCGTACTGTTCGTGCCCGTCCCCACGACGAGCGGGGCCCCGCGCTCGACGCAGACGCGCGCGCACGCGTCGATCACTGCGCGCTTCTCGGTCGCGTCGAGCGCCGCCGACTCGCCGGTCGTGCCGAGCGCGACGATCCCGGCGGCACCGGCGTCGAGGTACTCGCGGCACAGGCGCTCGATCGCTTCGACGTCGACCGCGCCGGAGGCGTCGAACGGCGTGATCAACGGGATCCACACGCCGCGCAGGTCGAGCGAGCTCGTCACGAGGCCAGGCTAGCCTCGCCCGCCGTGTCCGATGCCGTGCAGATCGCGCTCACCGTGCTCGCCGGCATCGGGACCGGAGTGCTCTCGGGCATGTTCGGTATCGGGGGTGCGGTCATCTCGAACCCGTCGGTGCGCGCGCTCGGCGCCTCGCCGATCGAGTCGGTCGGGTCGACGCTGCCGTCGATCATCCCGTCGGCGATCGCGGGATCGATGCGCTATCGCCGCGAAGGCCTGCTGCGCACCGACATGATCGCCTGGGTCGGCGCGGCGGGTGCGGCCGCGTCGATCGGCGGATCGCAGCTCTCCGCGGTGCTGCCCGGTGACGGCCACCTCCTCACCATGGGCGTTGCGGTCCTCATGGCGTACACCGCGGTGCGCACCGCCCGCAGCCGACCCGCCGCGCCACCGGCGCCCGAAGCCGACGTCGAGATGCTGCAACCGGAGTCGGGGCCCGCGCGCTTCGAGCCGTGGCGCCTCGTCGTGATCGGTCTGGCCGCGGGGTTCCTCTCGGGGCTGCTCGGCATCGGCGGCGGGCTGCTCATGGTCCCCGCGTTCAGTGGATGGCTCCGCCTCCCCCTCAAGCAGACGATCGCGACGTCGCTCGCGTGCGTGGCGATCATCGCGGTCCCGGGAATGGCGAACCACGCGCGACTCGGCCACATCGACTGGTCGTTCGCGATCCCGCTCGCGATCGGCGTCGTCCCCGGTGCTCGCATCGGTGCCGGCATCACCATCGGCGCGAGCGACCGCAACGTCCGACTCATCGTCGGCGTCGGGCTCGGCGTCATCGGCGTGCTCTACGCGATCGTCGAGCTCGTCGCCCTCGTCAGCTGATCGTCGCGAGGGTGCGGGCGCGGGTGAAGACGGCGTCGAGCATCGGCGGGGTGAGCTTGCCGGTGAACGTGTTCTGCTGACTCGGGTGGAACGAGCACACGACGGCGACGGGACCCGTCGTGTGCTCCACGCCGTGACCGAAGCGGGGCCGGCGCGGCCCGAGATCGTGACCGGCCTCACGCAGCGCGCGCCACACCGACTCGTAGGCGAACGATCCGAGGGCGACGACGATGCGCAGGCTCGTCAACAGCTCGATCTCGCGCACGAAGTACGGGCGGCACTCGTCGCGCTCGGTGGGGGTCGGTGCGTTCGCGGGCGGCGCGCAGCGCACGGCGGCCGCGATGTACGCGTCGTGGAGTCGGAGGCCGTCGTCGATCGCGACCGCGTGCGCTTGGTTCGCGAACCCGGTCCGGTGCAGCGACGCGAACAGGAAGTCGCCGGAGCGGTCGCCGGTGAAGACCCGCCCGGTGCGGTTCCCGCCGTGGGCCGCCGGAGCGAGCCCCGCGACGAGGACGCGCGCGTCCGGATCGCCGAACCCGGGAACGGGCCGCGCCCAGTAGGTCTCGTCGCGGAAGGCGGCCCGCTTCTCGGCCCCGACGCGCTCGCGCCACTCGACGAGGCGCGGGCACGCGCGGCACCGCACCACCTCGGCGGTGAGCTCGGTCAGGTCGCGCGCTCGAGTCTCGACCACGCCGGCGATGGTACGAGTCGCGACCTCGCTACCCTCGCCGGCGGTGCGACTCCTCCTGCTCGTGAACACCACTGCGTCGTCGGTGACCGCGCGCAAGCGCGTCGTGATCCGCAAGGCGCTGAGCGCCGACCACGACGTGGAGGTCGCAGAGACGTCGCGACGGGGCCACGCCACCCGCCTCGCCCGCGCCGCGGCGAACGACGGCGTCGACGTGGTCGCGGTCCTCGCCGGCGACGGCACGTTGAACGAGGCCGCCGACGGCCTGGCTGGCACCGACACCGCACTCGCCCCGCTGGCCGGCGGGTCGACGAACGTGTACGCCCGCACCATCGGCGTGCCCCTCGACCTCGTCGAAGCGACCGGCGTGCTGCTCGGGTCGCTCGAGCAGCGGTCGTTCCGGCGCATCGGCCTCGGCAAGGTCGCGGGTCGCCGGTTCCTGTTCCACACGGGCCTCGGCTTCGACGCCGCGGTCATCCGGCGCGTCGAACGCCACGGCGACCTCAAGCGCTACGCGTCGCATCCACTGCATGTGGTCGCCGCGCTCGACACCTGGATGCGCCACTACGACCGGTCGCGACCGCGCTTCGACCTCGTGCTCGGTACCGGCGAGCGCATCGAAGGATGCCGCTTCGCGATCGTGTCGAAGACCTCCCCGTACACGTACCTCGGGAACATCCCGATCACGGTCGCGCCCGAAGCCGGGCTCGCGAGCGCGCTCACGGTCACCGCGTTCCAACGACTCGACGCCCCGACGATCATCGGCGCCGCGCTCTCGGCGATGCGATCGGGCCGCTTCTTGCACCATCGACGCGGCATCGTGCACCGCACCGGCGTGCTGTCGTGCGCGGTGCAGGGCCACGGCCCGTTCCCCCACCAGGTCGACGGCGACGACCTCGGCGACGCCGACCGTCTCGACATCTCCTACGAACCGGACTCGCTCACGCTCGTGGTGCCCTGAGCGTCGCCGAGCGCGACCCTCGCGACGTCAGGCACGTCGGTGATCACGCCGTCGACGCCGGCGGCGACGAGTCGACGGATCTCGTCGGGGTCGTTGACCGTCCACACGTCGAGGCGCACACCCGCGGTGCGGGCGGCCGCCACCGCGGCGTCGGGATCGAGCGCGAGATCGCCGAAATAGGGGTGCAACCACGGGTGCCCGTGCGCCGCGGCGATCGGGGCCGCCTGCTCGACCGGCTGGCCGAACGTGAGCCACGCGGTGACGATCTCGGGCGCGTGCGCGCGCACCACGTCGACCGCACCCAGGTCGAACGACGACAGGATCACCGACGGTCCCATGCCGAGCTCGGCCACGAGGTCGACTGCGGCGCGCGCGACGACGTGGTCGGGGTCGGCGTCGGGCTCGTGGGGCAGGCACTTCACTTCCACGTTCACGAGGAGGCCGCGCAGCTCCTCGAGCGCCGCACGCAGCGTCGGGACGTCAGGGTGCTCGGCGACGAGGTCGGCGTACGAACGCCCGCGCAGCACACCGAAGCCTTCGATGTGGGCGTCGTGGCGTACCACGAGCACGTCGTCGGAGGTGCGCCGCACGTCGAGCTCGACGCCGTCGGCGCCCGCGGCGCGGGCCGCGGCGAACGCGGCGAGGGTGTTCTCGGGGGCCTGGCGGTTGGCACCACGGTGCGCGAGCACGAGGGGGGCGAGGGCCACGGGGGAACACTACGTGCCCGCCCGGGAGCGGCCCGGGGACCGTGAGAACGGCAACACGTTCCACTTTCGCCGGCAAAAGTCCTGGTCAGACCCCTTGCGGACCGTACCGAAACGTCAGTAGCGTTCGCAGTCGGCCGTTCCGCCGACATCACACGTTCCGGGCGCACAAGCCATCGGCTGCGCGACCCGAGGGGGACACACACCGTGGCGTTGACCTGGATCCGCACGCACGACTGGGACAGCGCCGCGTGGCGCGACCGTGCCGCTTGCCGCGACACGAACCCGGAGATGTTCTTCCCGATCGGCACGACCGGCGTCGCGATCGACCAGATCGACGCCGCGCTGCGCATCTGCACCCAGTGTCCGGTCGTCGACGAGTGCTTGGAGTTCGCGCTCGCGACGAATCAAGAGGCCGGCGTGTGGGGCGCGACCACCGAGGACGAGCGGCGCAAGCTGCGCAAGACGTGGCTCGCCGAGCAGCGCGCCGTCGTCTGATCGCCTGAACCGCGGATCGCCCGATCCGCCGAGGTCACGAGAGCGTCGCCGCGACCGGTACCCGCACGTGCACCGACGTGCCACCGTTGTCGCGCATCTCGATCGATCCACCCAGCTCGCCGGTGACGAGCGCATGGACGATCGACAGGCCGAGTCCCTTCGAACCGTCGAGGGTGAAGCCGTCGGGGAGCCCGGCCCCGTCGTCGGCGACTTCCACGACGACGTCGCCCGCGGTGCGCGTGAGCGTGACCCGCACGGTCCCGTGCCGGTGCTCGTCGCCGAACGCGTGATCGACCGCGTTCTGCATCAGCTCGTTGAGTACGACCGCGAGCGGCGTCGCGATCTCACCGGGGACGTCGCCGGCGTCGCCTTCCACCGTGAACCGGATGTCCGAGTCCGGTGACGCCACCGTCTCTTCGACGACCCGCACGAGCGGCCGCACGATCTCGCTGAAGCGCACGACCCCGCCGGCGTCGCGCGACAACGTCTCGTGGACCACCGCGATCGAGCGGATCCGTCGCTCCGACTCGGCGAGCGCGGCGCGCGCTTCGGTCGACGACATGCGGCGACCCTGGAGGCGCAACAACGACGCGATCGTCTGCAGGTTGTTCTTCACGCGGTGGTGGATCTCGCGGATCGTGGCGTCCTTCGACAGCAGCATCCGGTCGCGGCGGCGGAGGTCGGTGACGTCGCGGATCAGCACCATCGCTCCCACCGGCGCGCCGGCGTCGAGCAACGGCAGCGCGTGGAGCAGGATCGAGATGTCGCCGCGCTCGATCTCCTCGGCGACGGGCAGCCCGGCGGCCATCGCGGTCTTCGGGGCGGTGTCGTCGACGCCGATCTCGGCGAGCAGCTGGCCCTTGGCGTATCCGTGGATCCCCATCCGGTGCAACGAGCTGACCGCGTTCGGGCTCGCGAACACGACGCGCGTCTCGTGGTCGGTGACGATCACACCGTCGCCGACTCGGGGTGCGCCTTCGATCTCGATCTCTTCGCGCGCGAACGGGAACGACCCGTCGGCGATCATCCGCGCGAAGCGATCGAACACCTGGAGGTACGTGCGCTCGAGCTCGCCGGGGCGTCGCGCCGAGGTGTGCCCCGACTCCCGGGTCACGACCGCGATGAGGCGACCGGCGCTGCGCACGGGGATCGCGGTGATGCGCACCGGATCCTTGGTGCCGATCGCGGTGGCGTCGGCCTCGACGATCTCGCCGGTGCGGAAGCAACGTGCGAGCACCGGCCGCTCCACCTCGTCGACCACGGTCGACACCATGTCCTGGGGGTACGCCGTCTGCCCGGTCACCGGCCGCACCTGGCCGAGCACCACGAAGCGGTGCGCCTCTTCGCCCACGAGCGGCGCGTGCAGCAGCAAGTCGGCGAACGAGAGGTCGGCGAGGGGGCGCCAGGTGGCGACGAGCCGCTCGAGGTGGCGGAGGTCGTCGTGCGCGAGCCCGGACCGCAGCCGAGCGAGCTCGCCGATCGTGCTCACGGCCGGATCGTACCGACGAGGTGACGACCGATCGCCGCAAGCGCTTCGACGTCGGTGACCTCCGCGTCGAGCATCGGGACCCGCACCACCACATCGGGGACGCGCGCGAGCTCGTTGCGCAGCTCGGCCTCGCGCTTCGCGACGACCGCGAAGTTCTGGAACGACTCTGCGACCGTGCGCAGGACGCGCGCCGTGCGCACCGGGTCGGCGAGCTCCGCGGATGCTGGCGCCGCGTCGGCGAGCTCGGCCGAGATCGCATCCGCACGCTCGAGGCACGCCTCGGCTGCGGTCTGGCCGTCAGCGTCCAAGAAGAAGTCGGGCAGCGTCTTGTTGAGCACCATCGCCCCGAGATGGAAGTCGCGCGCGACGAGCTCCTTGCAGAACCGCTCGGCTTCGTGCAGCGGCGCCGCTTCCAGCGTCGTCACGACGGCGAAGGTCGTGCGGCGATCGTGCAACAGCCGCTCGACCGCGGTCGCCCGCTCGACGAAGCCGTCGTACATGCTCTGGAACTCGAGGAAGAACTCCGCGATGTCTTGGAGGAACTTGCCCCCGAGGAGGCGATCGGCGACTTGGTAGAACGGTCGGCTCGCGACGTTGACGACGCGTGTCGCTCGCCGCCCGCCCGCCCGGTACGGCAGGGTGAGCCAGCGCAGCAGCCGACCGCCGAAGAACTCGGCCATGCGGCGGGGCGCTTCGAGGAAGTCGATCGCGTTGCGCGTCGGCGGCGTGTCCACCACGATCAGGTCGAACTCGCCGGTCGCGTGCACCGCGTGCAGCCGTTCCATCGCGATGTAGTCGTGGCTCTGCACGAAGCGCGCGGTGAGGTTGTGGTACAGGCGGTTCTCGAGGATGCGGTACGCCTGCTCCTCGTCGCGCGCGTTGCTCAACACGAGGTCGTCCCAGCTCTGCTTCGTGTCGAGCTGCGCCGCCCACAACTCGCCGCGGGGCTCGAGTCCCACTCGGGTCAGCACGTCGTCGGGCACGCGGTGCGCGCGGTTGCCGAGCGCTTCGAGGCCGAGCGCGGTGGCGAGCCGTCGAGCGGGATCCACGGTGAGGACTAGGACCTTCGCGCCGAGGCGGGTGGCGGCGACGAGACCGGTCGCGGCCGCGACCGACGTCTTGCCGACGCCGCCGGAGCCGCACAGCACGAGGATCTCCTTCGCGGCGAGGAGCTCGTCGAAGTCGGGCGCCGTCGGGTCGGTGCGGCGCCGCCGGGGTGCGCTCACGACGACAGCTCCTGGTCGAGCGCGTCGGCGACCATGCGAGCGACGCGCAACCCGTGCGTGCGGACGAACAGGTACGGCACGTACACGAGGGGCAGGTCGACCTCGGCGCGGAGTCGCTCGAGGTGCACCGCGCGCGTACGGCGGAGCGAGACCGCGAGTCGCGCACCGTCGACGACGTGGGTCACGCCCGGACCGGCGAGCTCGGTGAGACGCTCGAGCGCGGCGTCGTCACGCAGTGCGTCGAACGTGGCCTCGTCGGCACGCGTGAACAGCTCGGGCAGCACCCGGTTCACCACGACGGTGCCGAGCGGGACGTCGACGTCGGCCCGCAGCCGGGCCACGAGCTCGATCGTCTCGGTGACCGGCATCTCTTCGGGCGTCGTGACCACGTTGACCGCGGTGAGCGCGGGATCGCGCAGGATGTCCGACATCCACCCCGTCTGCGTGCGGATGGGACCCACGTCGACCAGCTCTTGGATCGCGTCGGCGGCACCGAGCTGGGCGACCACGTGACCGCTCGCGGCCGCGTCGACGATCACGATGTCGTGGTCGGCGCGCCCGTTGATCGACTCGCGCACCTCCCAACAGATCTTGCCGATGGTGAGGATCTCCTTCACGCCCGGCGCCGCGGTCGCGACGAAGTCGAACACGCGCGCGAGGGGGCCGAGACGCCCGATCACCGGGACGCGCAGATTGAGCTTCAAGTACTCCTGCAACGACGCCTCGGTGTCCATCGCCATCGCGAGGATCCCGGGATGCACCTCACGCGGCGTGAAGCCAACGGGAGCGCGTTCGAATTGCGCGGTGAGATCGCCCTTGGCGTCGACCTCGACGAGCAGCACCCGCTTGCCGTGCTCCGCGGCGAGCAGCGCCGTGGCCGCGGCCATCGTGGTCTTGCCGACGCCGCCTTTGCCCGTGAACAGGAGCAGCCGGCGATCGAGCAGCCCTACGCCGCTCACGGGGGCGGGAGGGTCAGCGGCGACCGAAGCCGACCGGCCGCGCGTCGTCGTCGGTGCCGAGCTCGACGTACGCGATCTTGTCGGTCGGGACGCCGACCCGCCGTCCCTTCTCGTCGGTGAGCCACAGCACGGGCTCGGACTGCGACAGCGCGGCGTCGATGGCGCCCCGCACGGCATCGGGCTCGTCGGAGGTCTCGACGACGAGCTCCTTCGCGGTGTAGATCACGCCGATTTTCACTTCCATGCGCCGACCCTACCCTCCGCCTCAGACGATCTTGAGCTCGGTGCGGTACCGGCGGCGCGGCGCGACATCGGTCTCGAGGCGCTCCGCGATCGCGAGGAACGCCTGCGACGCCTCGGAGTCGGGATCGGTGAGCACGATCGGACGGCCCTCGTCGCCACCTTCTCGCAGCGCGGGCACCAACGGGACCTGACCGAGGAGCGGCACACCGAGGTCGGCGGCGAGCTCTTGGCCGCCACCTTCGCCGAAGATCGGATACGCCTTGCCGTCGTCGGCGCGGAACCACGACATGTTCTCGACGACGCCGACCACCTCGAGGTTCACGCGCCGCGACATGAACGCGGCGCGCTGCGCGACCTTCTGCGCTGCGGGCTGCGGCGTCGTGACCACGAGCACCTCGGCGCGGGGCAGGAACTGCGCCATCGAGAGCGCGATGTCGCCGGTGCCCGGAGGCATGTCGATCACGAGGTAATCGGGATCGCCCCAGTGCACGTCGGTGAGGAACTGCTCGAGCGCCTTGTGGAGCATCGGCCCGCGCCACACGACGGGTTGGTCTTCACGGGCGAAGAACCCCATCGAGATCAACGACACGCCGTGGGCCTCCGGCGGGACGAGCACGTCGTCGATCACGACCGGCGGCCGGTCGATGCCGAGCATGCGCGGCATCGAGAACCCCCACACGTCGGCGTCGATCGCCGCGACGCGCTTGCCGCGCTGCGCGAGCGCGACCGCGAGGTTCGTGGTCACCGACGACTTGCCCACGCCGCCCTTGCCCGACGCGACGGCGAGGATGCGCGTGCGCGACTCGAGGAACGGATTGGTGCGCGCGTCGGTGGCGTCGCCGTGCTGATGGCCGTCGTGGTCGTGCGAATGACCGTGACCGTGGCCGCCGCGGAGGCGCTGCGCGAGCTCCTGGCGCTCGGCGTCGCTCATCACCGTGAGCTCGACGTCGACCGCGTCGACGCCCGCGAGCGCGGCGGTCGCGTCGGTGACCCGGCGCGTGATCTCGGTGCGCAACGGGCACCCGGCGACGGTCAACGCCACCACGACGCCGACCCGGCCGCCGTCGATCGTGATCCCGCGCACCATGCCCAGGTCGACGATCGACTGGTGGATCTCGGGGTCCTCGACCGGCCGCAGGGCTTCGAGGACGTCGGCCTCGGTGGGCATGAGGGGCCTCCCGGCGGATTTCCACTACGGACGTAGGTAGAATACCGGTCGTGGTCGCCGATCCTCTGAGCGCCGACGAGTTCTCCGCTGCGGTCACCGCGGTCACGAACGCGTTCGGCGACCCGACCCGCCGCGACATCTACCTGTTCGTGCGCACCGCGCCCGCGGGCGCCAAGGCGGCCGAGGTCGCCGAGCACTTCGGGCTCCACCCGAACGTCGCCCGCCACCATCTCGAGAAGCTCGCCGCCGGCGGCTACCTCGACGTCGAGCTCGCCCGCCACGAGTCGGCGGGCCGACCGTCGAAGCGCTACCTCGCCGTCGCCCAGGACCGCCAGCTCAGCTTCCCCCCTCGCCGCGACGACCTGCTCGGTGCGCTGCTCACGCGCGCGCTCGAGCGCCTGCCCGAACACGAGGCGAGCGCGCTCGCCGACGAGGTCGGGTTCGCGTACGGCCGCGAGCTCGCGGCGCGCATGGAGCCGGGCGAAGGTCATCGTTCGGTGAAGCACGCGATGACGGCGGTCGCCGATGCGCTCACCGCGCACGGCTTCGCCGCGCACACCGAGTCGCGCGGCAAGTCGCTCGCGCTCGTCGCCGAGCACTGCCCGTTCGGCGTCGCCGCGCAGCGGTTCCCGCACGTGCTCTGCGCAGTCGACCAGGGCATGATCCGCGGGATGCTCGCCGGCCTCTACGGCGACACGCAGCCCCACGTCGAGGAACGTCGCCCCGACGGCGACGACCACTGCGTCACGCGGGTGTGAGCGAGCTCGTCGACCCCGCCGCCCTCGCGGGTCGCGCCTACCTCGACCACGCGTCCACCTCGCCGCTGCGGCCGGGTGCGCGCGCCGCGATGCTCCCGTTCCTCGAGCACTTCCACGCCGATCCCGGACGCGTCCACACCGAGGGCCGCATCACGCGCGTCGCGCTCGAAGACGCGCGCGCCGAGGTCGCCGAGCTGTTCGGTGCACGCCCGCGCGAGGTCGTGTTCACCTCCGGCGGGACCGAAGCGGTCAACGCTGCGGCGTGGGGCGCGCTCGCGCGCGACGTGTCGCGTCGCCACGTCGTCACCACCGCAGTCGAGCACTCGTGCGTGCGCGACGCGTGCGATCGTGCCGCCCTCGACGTCAGCGTCGTCGGCGTCGATCGGCTCGGACACTTCGACCCCGACGAGGTCGTCGACGCGATCCGCGCCGACACCGCGCTCGTCTCGGTGCAGCTCGCGAACCACGAAGTCGGCACCGTGCAGTCGGCGGCGGAGGTCGCGGCCGCAGCCCGCGGGCACGACACCCTCGTGCACATCGACGCGTGCGCGGCCGCCGGCCACATCCCGGTGTCGTTCGCCGAGCTCGACACCGACCTGTGCTCGATCAGCGCCCACAAGCTCGGTGGACCGAAGGGCGCGGGCGCGCTGCTCGTGCGGCGCGGACTGCGCATCCCGCCGTTGCTCGTCGGCGGGGCGCAAGAGCGCGCCCGGCGCGGCGGCATGGAGAACGTTCCTGCGTGGGTCGGCTTCGGCGCCGCCTGCGCCGAGCTGCTCGGCACGCTCCCGGGCGAAGCCGATGCCGCCCGGGCGCTGATCGCGCGCGCCGCCACCGTGATCGACACCGTGCCCGGTGTCGCGCGCTACGGCGACCCGCTCGCCGCGCTCCCCCACGTGCTCTGCTTCGGGGTCGAGGGCGTCGAGGCCGAACCGATCGTCCTCGCGCTCGACCAGCACGGCGTCGCGGTGCACTCGGGTTCCGCGTGCTCGTCGGAGACGCTCGAACCCTCGCCCGTGCTCGCGGCGATGGGCGTCGACGCCGACCATTCGCTGCGCGTCTCGGTCGGCTGGTCGAGCACGCCGGCCGACGTTGAGCGCTTCGTCACCGTCTTCCCCGACGTCGTCGCCCGCCTCCGCTCCCTGCGCGCCTGACGCCCCACACCACCCCGTTGGAACAGAAGTGTCACGCCGGCGGGTGCGAACTGTGCCAACGGGTCAGGTGGTGAAGGAAGCCTCGCGGGCGGCTGCGACGCGCACCAGGTCGGCGGGCGCGATCGGGAAGACCGCGTCGGGAGCGCCGGCGGCGGCCCACACCACGTCGTACACACCGAGGTGCGGGTCGACGACCGTGGGTACCGGGGCGGGGTGGCCGAACGGTGGCGTGCCCCCGATCGCGAAGCCCGTCGCGGCGCGCGCCTCGTCGGCGGTGGCCGGTCGCGCCTCGGAACCACCGAACGCGGCCGCGAGTGCAGACGGATCGACGCGATGGGCACCCGATGTGAGGGCGAGGACGACCGACCCGTCGACGACGAACACGAGCGACTTCACGATCTGACCGACGTCGCAGCCGATCGCAGCCGCGGCGTCGGCGGCCGTACGCGTGCCCTCCGGGTAGCGGCGCACCACCACGTCGATCCCGAGCGCGGCGGCGGCCGCGGCAAACCGCTGAGGCGCCTTCACGTCAGCCGCTCGCGGCCGCCAAGAGGTTGAGGGCGGACCCGGCACGGAACCACTCGATGTGCTCCTCCGACATCGTGTGCTTCGCGGGGATCTCGTCGACGGTGCCGTCGGCGTGGCGGAGCACGAGCGTGACGATCGACGCCGGCGCGAGCTGCGCGAGCCCGGTGACGTCGACCTCGTCGTCGACGCGCACCTTCTCGTAGTCGCCGGGCTCGGCGAAGGTGAGCGGGAGCACGCCCTGCTTCTTCAGGTTCGCCTCGTGGATCCGGGCGAAGCTGCGCACGAGCACCACGCGCCCACCCATATAGCGCGGCTCCATCGCCGCGTGCTCACGCGAGGACCCTTCGCCGTAGTTCTCGTCGCCGACCGCGATCCACTCGATCCCGGCGTCCTTGTACGACTTGGCGAGCGCGGGCAGCGCGACGACTTCGCCGGTGCGCGCGTCGACCCCCTGTCCGGGTTCTGCGGGTGCGAACGCGTTGTTCGCGCCGAGGAACAGGTTCTGCGAGATGTTCGTGAGGTGGCCGCGGTACTTGAGCCACGGACCGGCGGGCGAGATGTGGTCGGTGGTGCACTTGCCCGTGGCCTTGAGCAACACCCGCAAGCCCGTGAGGTCGCGCCCGTCCCACGCCGGGAACGGCGTGAGCAGCTCCAGACGATCCGAGCTCGGGTCGACCGCGATGCTGACGCTCGCCGGGTCGGCCGCGGGCGGGATGAACCCGGAATCGCCCGGATCGAAACCGCGCGACGGCAGGTCGTCGGCGGTCGGCGCGACGAGGCGCACGGCCGTGCCGTCGGGCGCCGTGTACGCCTCGCGCGTGAAGTCGAAGTCGAGGCGACCCGAGAGCGCGAGCGCGACGACCGTCTCGGGCGAACCGATGAACGAGAGCGTCGCCGTGTTGCCGTCGTTGCGGGCCGGGAAGTTCCGGTTGAACGACGAGACGATCGTGTTCACCTCGCCCTTCTCGATGTCGTCGCGCTGCCACTGCCCGATGCACGGGCCGCACGCGTTGGCGAGCACGGTCGCGCCGATCGCCTCGAGGTCGGCGAGGAGTCCGTCGCGCTCGATGGTGGCCCGCACCTGCTCGGAGCCCGGCGTGATCATCAACGGCGTCTGCACCCGCAACCCCGCCGCGTGCGCCTGCCGCGCGATGTGCGCGGCGCGGCCGATGTCCTCGTACGACGAGTTCGTGCACGACCCGACCAGCGCGGTCGAGATCTGGAGCGGGTAGCCCTCGCGGCGCGCCGCGTCGGCGACCTCGGAGATCGGCCGGTCGAGGTCGGGGGTGTGCGGCCCGACGAGGTGCGGCTCGAGCGCCGACAGGTCGATCTCGATCACCCGGTCGTAGAAGCGCTGCGGCTCGCGGTCGACCTCGGGATCGTTGCGCAGGTGCTCGGCGAAGCGGTCGGCCAGGTCGGCGATCGCTTCGCGCCCCGTCGCCTTCAGGTACTTCGCGGCCGCGAGGTCGTACGGGAAGATCGAGCACGTGGCGCCGATCTCCGCGCCCATGTTGCAGATCGTCGCCTTGCCGGTGGCCGAGATCGTCTCCGCACCCGGACCGAAGTACTCGACGATCGCGCCCGTGCCGCCCTTCACCGTGAGGATGCCCGCGACCTTCAGGATCACGTCTTTCGCCGCCGCCCAGCCCGAGAGCTCACCGGTGAGGTGCACGCCGATGTGCTTCGGGACGCGCGTGTTGTAGGGCCAGCCCGCCATCACGTCGACCGCGTCGGCACCACCGACGCCGATCGCGACCATGCCGAGGCCACCGGCGTTCGGCGTGTGCGAGTCGGTGCCGATCATCATCCCGCCCGGGAACGCGTACTGCTCGAGCACGACCTGGTGGATGATCCCGCTGCCCGGCTTCCAGAACCCGATGCCGTACTTCGCCGACACGCTGCGCAAGAACTCGTAGACCTCGGAGTTCACGTCGAGCGCGACGCGCAGGTCGGTGTCGGC
>DASUMP010000020.1:0-11672 GCA_036277635.1 Acidimicrobiia bacterium
GTCGACCGGGGGTGCGGGCGGGTCGACGACCGGGACCTCGGGCGGGGTGGTCTCGGATGCCGGCGCCGGGTCGGGTGCGGGCTCGTCGTCGGCCGGGGCGGCCAGGAGCTCGTCGTCGACGCCTTCGACCGCGTCGCTGACGCCGCGCAGGGCGCCGAGCGCGACGACGCCGAGGTCGGATACCGCTTCGTCGGAGTCGTCGGCCGAGGCGACGATGACGTCGTCGCCGCCGTCGTGCGCCGGGTCAGCACCGCTGCCGGGGACGTCGATACCGACCTGCTGGAACACGCTCGCAGCGATGTTCTGCGCGGGCCCGGGGAGCGCGCCCGCCGCGGCGAGGCCGGTGGAGACCGGCATCAGCCCGACGAACGTTCCGGCCGCGAGACGCATCGACGCGGTGCGCAGCGCCGACGGCATCGCCACCGTGGACTCGGGCGGGATGAGGGCGGCGAGGATGCGCTGCAGCTCCTCGGCGTCGACGTCGACCGGACCGTCGGTGGAGCACACCGACCAGAGCAGGCGTGATGCCGGCGTCGCGGCAGCGACACCCGCGACCGAGCGGAGCACCGAGCGGTCGGTGCCGTACGCCGCGGGGAGCCACGCGATCGTCGTCGCGTCGTCGACGAGCAACAGGTGCTCGACGTCGTCGACGGGCAGCGGCGGGCTGAAGAAGTAGCCCTGCATCTCTGCGCAACCATGCGTGATCAGGAAGCGCGCTTGCGCCTCCGTCTCGACGCCTTCGGCGATGACGTTCAGGCCGAGGCTGCGCGCCAACGCGATGATCGCTTCGATGATCGGCGCGTCGTCGTCGATGCTCGTGATGCGAGAGACGAACGACTGGTCGATCTTGAGGCTGTCGATCGGCATGTCGGCGAGGTAGTTCAGGCCCGAGAACCCGGTCCCGAAGTCGTCGATCGAGCAGCGCACGCCCATGTCGCGCAGCTCTTCGAGCGTCGTCGTCGTGCGCTTCAGGTCGCGCATGAAGATCGATTCGGTGATCTCGAGCTCGAGCCAGGTCGGCGACACGCGGTGCCGCTGCAACGTGTCGGCGACGGTCTCGACCATCGATTCCTGCGAGAACTGGCGGGCCGAGATGTTGACCGCGATCGGGCGGGGCGTGATGCCGGCGTCGAGCCAGGCGCGGATCTGTGCGCACACCTGGTCGAGCGCCCACTCGCCGAGCGGCACGATGAGGCCGGTCTCCTCGGCGATCGGGACGAACACGCCGGGCGACACCATGCCGAGCGAGCGGTGCGGCCAGCGCGCGAGCGCTTCGAGTCCGACGACGCTGCCGGTGCGCGCGTCGACTTGCGGCTGGTAGTGCAGGGTGAGGTACTTGTGCTCGAGCGCGTGGCGCAACCCGGACTCGAGCGAGAGCTTCGCTTGCGCGCGCACGGAGAGGTCGTTGGTGAACAGCTGGAACGCGTCGCGGCCCTGCGCCTTCGCGCGGTACATGGCGCTGTCGGCGTGCTTCAAGAGCGTGTCGGCATCTTCGCCGTCGTCGGGGTAGAGCGCGACGCCGATGCTGGTCGTCGTGTGCAGCTCGCGGCCCCCGGCGATGAACGGTTCCGAGAACGCGGCGAGCAGTGTGCGCGCCACGGTGGCGGCGTCCTCGGGCGTGTCGATCTCGCCGAGGAGCACCGTGAACTCGTCGCCGCCCATGCGCGCGACGGTGTCGGTCTCACGCAACGTCGCGGTGAGCCGCTTCGCGACGGACTGGAGCAGCTGGTTGCCCACGAGGTGGCCGAGACTGTCGTTGATCGACTTGAAGCGGTCGAGGTCGAGGAAGAGGACCGCGGCGCGCGACCCGGACCGGCGCGCGTGGCCGAGTGTGACGTCCACCCGGTCGTGGAACAGCGCCCGGTTCGGCAGGCCGGTCAACGGGTCGTGTTGCGCGCGGTACTCCGCCCGCGCTCGGTCCTGGACCTGACGGATGAGGTACACGGCGAGGAGCAGCGGCAACAGCGCCGACGCGCTGACGAGCACGTCGAGGCGCGGGAGCTGGTCGCCGGTCGCGATGACGACGAGCGTGGCCGGCGCGATGAGTGTCGCGGCGACGATGGCGAACAGCTGACCGAAGCCGAACTTCGACGAGCGGGGTTCGGCCGGTTCGAACGACCCGCGCATCGACGGGTGCAACGCACTCACACCCCAGAGGCAGAACGCCCACAGCGCGAAGCCCATCACCTGGTCGCGCTGCACCGTGTTGCCGCTGAGGTGCGCGCCGGCGAGGACGGCGTCGACGACGAGGAGGCACACGAACGCGGCGCCGAGGTAGCGGTACCCGGTGGGGTGCTCGTCGCTGAGGAGCAGGAGGCGGCCGGTCAGCCACACCACGACGGTCCACGCGGCGACGGGCACCAACATGAGCGCGGCGTCTCCGTGGTCGACGCCGCGGGTCACGGCCCAGGCCCAGGGCACGTAGCCGACGGTGACGGCGACGATCGCGGCTTCGAGCGTGGCGTCGAGTGCCCGACCGGGAACACGGCTGTGGAGCAAGAGGGCGATGCCGGCGGCGGCGAGGGCGGCCGCGACCGTGGTGGCCCAGTCGAGCCCGGCCGGGAACTCCTCGGGGAGCCCGCGCGACGTGGCGACGGTGGTCGCGACAGCGACGAACGCGAGCGACGCGGTCAGCACCACCCACGCGCGACGCCAGGCAGGACCGTGGCGGGCGATGTTGAAGAGGAGCCCGAGCGCCATCGTGGTCAGCGAGACCACGGCGGCGGCGGAGGCGGCGAGCAGCGGTCGAGCGGCGGCGACACGCAGCGCCACCCCCACCGTGAGCACCACCACCAGGCTGACGACCACTCGACGTGCCATTCGCACCATACGAGGGTCCTTCGGCTGCCACGGAGAGTGACCAAATAGACCGATCGACTCAAATGGGGAGAATCGCGCCCGTCCCGTCGTCGCCGGATCAGACGTTCACGCCTGTTCTCACTGGCTCGACAGGCGGGCCGCGGCCCGCTCGAAGGCCAGGCTGGAAGCGGTGGTGTCGGCATCGAGCGCCGCCCGGAAGACGTCGGCGGGGATGGCGTACAGCACGCAGTCGGTCGCCGCGACGGCGTCGGCAGTCCGCGGGACGCCATGCAGGAGGCCGATCTCGCCGAATTCGTCGCTCGGTCCGAGCCGGGCGAGGGCGGTGCCGCCACGGCGGATCTCGACCTCTCCGTAGAGGACCGTGTAGCAGTGGGTGGCGGAATCGCCCTCGCGCAGGATGGTCTCGCCGACGCTGAAGCGCTCCTTGGTGGTCCCGGCCGCGAGTCGCTCGAGTGCGTGACGCGACAACGACGAGAAGATCGTGACCGACGCGAGGTCGGCGATCACCGGCTGCAGGCGTGCGTAGGCGCGCGCCGCGAGACGATCGGCGTCGAGGAGCGGGAGCAGCTGGGCGAGCACGAGGACCGGGAGGCCGATCCCGATGAGCACAAGCATCGGCCCGAAGCCGAGCGCGTCGCGCAGCGGTGCGACGACGAGCGAGCCGGCGAGGATCGCGAGCACGACGAAGGAGTCGAGGATCCCGAAGACGCGGCCGGTGACGTCGCTGCTCAGCGAACGTTGCAGCATCGTGATCGCGAGCACGTCGACGACGACCGAGCCGAGGCCCGCGGCGACGATCAGGGCAGCGGCGATCGGCGCGCTGCGCACCGGCACGAGCAGCACGAACGGCACCGCGGCCACGAGAAGAGCCCCGAAGGTGAGAGCGCCGAGGCGCGGGACGCGCGCGAGCCGGCTGGTCAAGGGTGCGGCGAGGACGCCACCGACGCCGAGGGCGCCGTAGAACACCCCGACGCCCGACGAGGACTCACCGACCCGTTCGCTCGCGAGGATCACGAGCACGACGGTCTGCACGCCGTAGACGAACGACGTGGCCATGATGAGACTCACGAGCGCTCGTGCGACGCTCGACGCTCGGAGCGCGGCGACCCCTTCGCTCAGCTCGTGGCGCAGCGCGTGCGCGCGCGTGCGCGGTTCCGTTGTGGTCTCGGTGGACGAGGTCTCCGACGTCGCGGTGTCTGCATCGGAGTCGTCGGAGCGCCGCACGCCCCCGGGGGTGGAGAGACCTCGGGTGACGGCGGCGGCGAAGACGAAGCTGGCGGCGTTGATCCCCATCGCCCAGCCCGGCGACGCGACCGCGAGGATCGCGCCTCCGATGGCCGGACCGACGACGACCGACGCGTTCTCGACGATGCTCGTGACGCCGTTCGCCGCCGCGAGGTCGCTCTCGGGCACGAGCTCGGGCACGAACGCCAAGACGGCGGGGTAGTAAGCCGTGCCCGCTGCGGTCGTGAGCGCGGCGACCAGCGCGGCGGCGAGCACCGGACCGTCGGTGGCCACGACGAGGGTGAGGCCGGCCATGAGCACGGCGCGCGTCAGGTCCGAGACCATCAGCACCTGGCGCCGCGGATACCGGTCGGCGATCACCCCGCCGATCGGCGCGAGCACGACGTAGGGGACGAGGCGGAGCACGGTGATCACGCCGACCCACGCCGCCGACCCCGTCGCTTCGTAGGTGAACACGGCGAGGGCGACGTTGTAGAGCCAGTCGCCCGACTGCGAGACCGACGACGCGATCGTCAGCCGTCGGAAGTCGGGATGCCGCAGTGCGGCACGCAGCGTGCCTGACCTCTCCGCGGCCATCCCGCTCCGAACTCTCCGACGCGCGTGCTTCCGCAGCGAAGGCTATTCGGTGATCGCGCCACTCCGGCGGGCCGCGGCATAGGGAAGCCAGCGTTGCGCGGTGAAGTCGTAGAGCTTGCACGCGCGCGTCTCGGCGACGTAGTCGCGCGCCCGCAGGCGACGCTCGACGACGGCGTCGGGGAACGCAGCCGCGATCGCGTCCGCCGCGGCCGGGAGTGAGTACCACGGGATCCGCACGTCGACGTGGTGGGGGACGTGCACGAAGATGTTGCAGAAGAACAGATTGAGAATCCACGGCACTCGCAGCACCGTCGTACCCTCGACCTGACCGTGGAAGCTGTTCCACGAACGTCGCGGCCACCACTTCACGTCACGTGCGATGTGGTGCACGTACACCGTGAAGCCGATCCACCACGTGAAGCTGAGGAACGGCACGACAAAGAGCTTGGTCACGAACCACAGCGCGCCCGTCGCGCCACCGTCGACGAACCAACCGACGAGCGCCAACGCGCCGACGAGCAGCGCGCTCGCCGTGACGAGAAACCGGGTGTCGCGTCGGATGCCGGCGCGGTAGCGCTCGGGTGCGGTGAACGTGATCATCTTGTTCCACCACACTTCGCGCAGGTAGTAGAGCCCGGCGCCGAGGAACGACCACTCGACACGGTGTCGCGCCCGCTGCCACCCCGACAGGTCGCGGTATGCCTCGACGGTGAGCGGGTGCCACACGAAGTCCATGCCTTCGCGCAACGTGTGCCCGTGGTGGATCCGGTTGTGGCCGAGGACCCACGCCTCGTAGATGTGCAACGACGGCACCATGAGCGCGCGCCCGACGATGCGGTTCGTCTGCTTGCTCTCGAACAGCGCGCCGTGCGCGGCGTCGTGGCCGAGCACGAAGAGGCCGCTCACCGCGGCACCGGCGAGCACCCACAGCGGCACGAGCAGCCACCACGCGTCGGCCGCCGCGAGCGCGACGAGGACGGCGCCGTACAGCGCGACGCCGCGAGCGATCGACGCCACGCCTTTCCAGGCCGGCCGGTCGTAGCAGCGTTCGGGAATGGCGCGCAGCACGGGGAGCAAGGTGCCGGTGCTGCGTTCGGTGACCCCGGTCACCCGAGGCGGGCTGATGGTGGGAGCGGTCACGGGCGCCTCCTGGAACTCGATCGCCACCAGCCTACCGACTAGTAGGTAGGGATGCCGACCGGGCCGGGAAGGCGCCCTGGCGCCGCTGCAGAGCACAATGCGGCGAGGACGGACCATCCGCGAGCGAGGGTGAGCGATGAGCACAGCGACGACGCCGGCCGGTGACACCCGCTACACGATCATCTCGGCCGACTGCCACGCCGGCGGCAGCCACGAGCAGTACCGCGGCTACCTCGAGCAGCGCTACCTCGACGACTTCGACGCCTGGCGCAACCAGTACAAGAACCCGTTCCGCGACCTGCAGAAGACCGACGGCGGCCGGGTCCGCAACTGGGACGACGAGCGACGCAACTCCGACCAGGAGCGCGACGGCGTGGTGGCCGAGGTCGTGTTCCCGAACACGGTGCCTCCGTTCTTCCCGTCGTTCGTGCTGTTCGCGCGACCGCCCAAGCCCGACGAGTACGAGCACCGACTCGCTGGCATCCGCGCGCACAACCGCTGGATGGCCGACTTCTGCGCGCGGTTCCCCGAACGTCGCGCCGGTCTCGGGCAGATCTTCTTGAACGACGTCGACGAAGCGATCAAGGACGTGCGCTGGATCAAGGAGCACAACCTGCGCGGCGGCGTGTTGATCTCGGCGATCCCGCCCGACGTCGACTACGTGAAGCCGCTCTACGACCCGGTCTACGACCCGTTGTGGAAGTTGTGCGAAGAGCTGGAGGTGCCGGTCACGAGCCACGGGGGGACTGGTCTCCCGGACTACGGCAAGTACCCGGTGGCGTCGCTGCTGTACATCACCGAGGTGATGTTCTATTCGCAGCGACCGTTCGTGCAGCTGTTGCTCTCCGGTGTGTTCGAACGCTTCCCCCGCCTCAAGTTCGTGATGACCGAGATGGGTTGCGCGTGGCTCCCGCCGATGCTGCGCCACTTCGACTCGCTGTTGGAGCAGATCCGCGCGACCGGGCGCACCGGCGAGCTCGCGTACTCGGCCGAGCACGTGCTGCCGAAGACGGCGACGGAGTACTTCCAGCAGAACTGCTGGGTCGGTGTGAGCCAGCCCGGGCCGGCCGACGCGCGAGCCCGGCACGAGATCGGCATCGATCGGTTCATGTGGGGGAGCGACTACCCCCACAACGAGGGCACGTTCCCCTACACGCGCGAACACCTCCGGCAGCTCTTCTCCGACACGGATCCGACCGAGCTGCAGCAGCTCCTCGCCGGCAACGCGGCCGCGCTCTACGACTTCGATCTCGACGCGCTCGCGCCACTGGCCGCGAACGTCGGCCCGACGGTCGCCGAGCTCGCACAGCCGCTCGACGAGCTTCCCGACGATCCGAACGAAGCGTTGCTGAAGGCGGCCGCCGGGCGGTGAGCAGTCGCGTGTCGCGTCAGCGCGCTCGCGCGAACGCGTCGACGACAGCGGCTCGCCACGCGAGCAACGCAGGGGAGTGGGCGGTCGTGGAGCGGCCGAACCTCGTCACGACGAGGTCGAGCGCCGGACACACCAGGATCGATTGCCCTTCGTAGCCGTTGGCCCAGAACGTGCCGTGTTCGTCGCCGACGACCCACCAGTGCGCGCCGTAGTACCGGCCGTCGTCGGGATCGCGGGATCGGATGCGGCGCGCGTGATCGACCCAGCCGGCCGGCAGGACCCGGCGACCGTCCCAGACGCCGTCGCGGAGATAGAGCAACCCGAACTTCGCGAAGTCGCGCGCGGTCGCGTACACGTAGGACGACCCGATGAACGTGCCGGCCTCGTCGAACCGCGCCTCGGCGCTGTGCATGCCGATGGGCTCGAACAGCGCGTCGCGCAGGAAGCGTTCGTACGGCGCGCCTGGTCCGATCGCGCGCGCGACGATGCCGGAGACGATGTTCGACGTGCCCGACGAGTAGTTGAACGCCGTACCGGGTTCGTGCGCGAGTGGACGACTCGCGGCGTAGTGCGCGACGTCGCGGTTCGCGTCGGTGAACAGCATCTCCATCACGTGGGAGATGCCCGCGTCGACGTAGTCCTCGACGAAGTCGAGACCGTCGCGCATCGTGAGGAGCTGTTCGAGGGTGATCGTGCGGCGCGGATCGGACGGGTCGGTCCACTCCGGGACCGGCACCGGTTCGTCGAGACGCAGCGCGCGCCGACCGACGAGGACGCCGACGGCGGCGTGGAGCACCGACTTGGCGGTCGACCACGACAACAGCTTCGTGTCGGGGGTGACGGGTTCGGCGGGGCGATCCCACTTCGGGATCGCACCGCCGGCGTACTCCGCGACCACGCGCCCGTGGTGTACGACGACCACCGCGTAGGTCTCGCCGTACCGATCGCCGTCGGTGGCCATGGCGGTGACGAGCGCGGTGAGGCGGGACTCGACATCGCGTGGCGCCGACCCTTCCGGCCACCGGTCGGTGGGCCACGGCGCGTCGGCGGCTGCCGGGAGCGGGACGAGTGCGACCATCGTTCGGACAACGTACGGTGCCGGCCGTGACGGAGCGCAAGCGGATCTCGTCGGGGAGCCCGTGGGAGCTGATCGTCGGCTACAGCCGGGCGGTCGTCGTCGGCGATCGCGTGTTCGTCGCCGGCACCGCGCCGCAGTGGCCCGACGGGCTCGTCGATCCCGATCCGGCGGTGCAGATGCGCCGCTGCCTCGAGATCATCGGCAACGCGCTGGTCGAAGCCGGCTCGGGCTTCGACGATGTCGTACGGACCCGGATCTACCTCGTCGACGCGGCCGACTTCGAGGCGATCGGAGCAGTCCACGGCGAGGTGTTCGGCGAGATCCGACCGGCGAACACGACCGTGGTCGTCGCCGCGCTGCTGAACCCCGAGTGGCGCGTCGAGGTGGAAGCAGAAGCCGTCCTCGGCGCGGCCGCGGACACCTGATCCCGCTGGAGGAGTCGGGCATGGTCGAGGTGCGGACGATCACCGACGGCGAGCGCGACGCGTTCTTCCGCGCCATGGCACGCGGGTTCCACTTCAACGCGTCCGACGACGAGACACGCCGATTCGCCGAGCGTCTCGATCCGGCGCGCACCCACGGCGCGTTCGACGGCGACGAGATGGTCGGCACCGCGCGCGTGTTCCCGACCGAGCTGACGGTCCCCGGTGCGCGCACGATCCCGGCGGCCGCCGTGACCAACGTGACCGTCGCGTCGACCCATCGCCGGCAGGGACTGCTCACCGAGATGATGCGTCAGGAGCTCGCCGACATCGCGTCACGAGCCGAACCCGTCGCGATCCTCATCGCGTCGGAGGCGGCGATCTACGGCCGCTTCGGGTACGGCGTCGCCACCGAGCACGTCCTGCTCGAGATCGACGCGGTGAACGCCTCGTTCCGTGCTCCGGCGCCGCCGGGAAGCGTTCGCCTCGCGTCTCCGGAACAGATGCGGGAGACGGCCCCCGCGGTCTACGACCAGCTGCGCCGCGCCCAGCCGGGCGCGATCGGACGCGACGACCGCTACTGGGACGTGACGTTCGGCGTGGTGCCCGCGTTCGGGACCCCCGAGAAGGGTCAGCAGTTCGGCGTCGTGCGTCGCGACGCCGACGGTGCGATCGACGGCTACGCGCAGTACCGGATCACGGCCGACTGGGACTACCGGATCCCGGCGGGCGTGCTCGAGCTCGACGATCTCGTGGCACTCACCGACGACGCGTACCACGCGCTGTGGCGGCACTGCATCGAGGTCGACTGGATCACGCGTGTGCGCGCCGAGAACCGTCCCCCGGTCGAGCCGTTGCCTCAGCTGCTGATCGATCCGCGGGTCGTGCGCCAGCGCGAGCGGGCCGACCTGATGTGGTTACGAATCGTCGACGTCGCCGCCGCGCTGTCGGCGCGCACCTACCGGGTCGCCGATCGGCTGGTGCTCGACGTCGTCGACGAGTTCTTCGACCACGGCGGGCGGTTCGTACTCGAGACCACGACCGACGCGGCCCGGTGCGCGCCCACCTCCGACGCGGCCGACCTCACGCTCGCGGTGGCCGATCTCGGCGCCGCGTACCTCGGCGGCACCGCCCTGTGGCCGGCCGCGGCGGCGGGACGGGTGCGCGCACACACCGCCGGCGCGGTCGAGCGCTTCGACCGGCTGTTCCTGACGGATCGCGCGCCGTGGTGCCACACGTGGTTCTGACCGAGGAGAATGCACGTGGAGGGGTGATCACATGCCGTACGTGACCGGTCGGGTCGTCCACGACGCCGACGCGCACATCATGGAGACGCCGACGTGGTTGCGCGATCACGCCGACCCCGAGCTGCGCGATCGCATCCGGCCGCTCGACCTGTCGGGTGGCAACGAGCTGCGCCAGACCGGCGATCCCGACGAGCAGCTCCGCGACCTGCACGCGACGTTCGATCGTCTGCGCGCGCGGCACGCCTCCGACGCGTATCGCGCGGTCGAAGCCGACGAGATCATGACGCGCAAGAACTTCGCCGCGACGGGGTCGTTCGTGGCGGAGGATCGCCCGCGCGCACTCGATCATCTGGGCTTCGCGAGCCAGCTCGTGTTCAACACGTTCCACAACCGTCGCCTCCGCGACTGGGAGCACACCCGCGACCTCGACTACGCCTACGGCGTCGCTCGCGCCCACAACCGCGGCATGGTCGAGTTTTGCGCCGTCGACGCACGGCTGCTCCCGACGTGTTACGTGCCGCTCGTCGACTTCGCACGCGCCGCCGCGATGGCGGAGGAAGCGATCGCGATGGGAGCGGCCGCGCTGCTGGTGGCTTCGGGATGTCCGCCGACGCACTCACCGAGCCACCGCGCGCTCGATCCGGTGTGGGCACGGGCCCAAGACGCGCAGCTCCCGGTCGTGTTCCATGTGGGCGGCACCGGCGAGCTCGTCGATCCGCACTACTTCGACAACGGGCTCCCCGTCCCTCCCGACTTCCACGGCGGCGAGGAGAACTTCCGGTCGGTCGATTACATGGGGATCCCTGGCCCGCCGGCGCAGACGCTCGCGACGATGATCTTCGACGGCGTGTTCGAGCGCTTCCCGCGTCTGCGGGTCGGCGTCATCGAACAAGGCGCGATCTGGGTGCCGTCGTGGATGCGACAGATGGAGTCAGCGTTCGACGCGTTCCACCGTCACGAGGAACGGCTCCAGGCCTTGTCCTTGCGGCCGAGCGACTACGTGCGCCGGCAGATCCGGTTCACGCCGTATCCGACCGAGGACGTCGGGTGGATCACCGCCAACGCCGGTCCCGACGTGTGCATGTTCTCGTCGGACTATCCCCACGTCGAAGGCGGACGACGGCCGTACGAACGCTTCGAGGCCTCGCTCGGCGACGCGAGCGACGAGACGCGCCGCAAGTTCTACTGCGACAACTTCCTCGACCTGATGGGAGCAGCGGGCCGTTCGTTGGCGGCGTGACCGATGAACGTCGGCGGCGCGTCATCCGCTCGACCGGGTGTGTCCGAAGAGACACGGGTGGGTTCCAGGACGGCCCGCTGCACCCGATCGAGGAGGAACACGAATGTTCTCACGGCTCATCGCCGGTGTCGTCACGGCCAGCATGGCAGTGATCGGCTCGGCTGGAATCGCCGCGGCGGCGTCGCCCGTCGTACCGCCGTCGCGTGCGGATGCCGACATCGTCAGCATCGCGGTCGCTGACGGGCGCTTCACGACTCTCGTCGCCGCCGTCGGCTGCGCCGATCCCGCGGTCGGTGCTGCGCTCACGAGCGGTCAGCAGCTGACGGTCTTCGCGCCGACCGACGGGGCCTTCGCCGCGCTCGGTCTCAGCGCGGCGAACGTCTGCACCGCGCTCGACCAGGCGACGCTCACCGACGTGCTGCTCTACCACGTGACCGAGGGCCGCCGGTTCTCGAACAGCGTGCTGCCCAAGCGCGACGGACAGCAGCGCACGATCAGCACGCTGCTCGGTGCGTCGTTCGGCGTCGACCGC
>DASUMP010000021.1:0-4956 GCA_036277635.1 Acidimicrobiia bacterium
CCGCACTCGGCGCGCGCGCAGCGCTCCGGGCTCGCGCCCCTGCTCGCTCGGCTGCCGCTCGGCCGGCGGACCCTCGTGCAGATGCCGTTCCGGGAGACGTTGCGCGCGCCGCGGCGCACCCTGCTCACGGTGCTCGGCATCGCCGGCGCCATCGCGTCGTTCGTCGTGGTGCTCGGGATGCTCGACTCGTGGCTCGGCGCGCTGGGTGCCGGCGACGACGAGCTCGCCCGCCGCGCCCCCGATCGGCTCGACGTGCAGCTCGACGGCTTCGTCCTCGACGACGCCCCCGCGATCGCCGCGATCACCGGCTCGCCGTCGGTCGCGCGCGCCGAGGCCGGGCTGCGCCTCCCGGCGACCGTGCGACCGGTCGGCGTGCCGGTCGGCGACGACGAGCAGGAGATCGACATCGTCGCCGACGTGCTCGACTTCGAGCGCGCGATGTGGACGCCGACGTTCATCGAGCGAGCGGACGGCCCCGTCGAGGACGGCATCGTGCTCGCCCGCGAAGCGGCCGTCGATCTCGGCGTCGACGTCGGTGACACGGTCGTGCTCCGGCACCCGCGGCGCGAAGGCGTGGCGTCGTACACGCTCGTCGACACGGAGGTGCGGGTGAGCGCGCTGCACCCGCACCCGCTGCGGGTCTACGCCTACGTCGACGTGGCGAACGTCGACTGGTTCGACCTCGCCGGCATCGCCAACGTCGTGCGCGTCCGGCCTGCCCCCGGCGTCACCGCCGACGAGGTGCAGCGTGCCCTGTTCTCGCTCGACGGCGTCGCGTGGGTCCAGCCCATCTCGCTCACGACCGAGGTCATCGAAGACGTGCTCGACGACTTCATCGGCATCCTGCGCCTGCTCCAGGGGATCGTCTTGGCCCTTGCCCTGCTGATCGCGTTCAACTCCGCGAGCATCAGCGTCGACGAGCGGGCGCGCGAGCAGGCGACGATGTTCGCGTTCGGCGTGCGCATCCGCACCGTGCTCGCGATCTTGCTGACCGAGAGCGTGCTCATGGGCCTGCTCGGCACCGGTCTCGGGATCGGGCTCGGGTTCCTCACGTTGCGGTGGGTCACCGACTCGCTCCTCAGCGAGACGATGCCCGAGTTCGGCGTCGACGCGGTGCTCACCACGGGCACCGTGCTCCTCACCGTCGCCCTCGGCGTGCTCGCGGTGGCGATCGCACCGCTGTTCACCCTCCGCCGGCTCCGCCGGATGGACGTGCCCGCGACGCTGCGCGTCCTCGAGTGACCGAGCCAGCTACTCGGCCGCGGCCCGGTACCCCAGTCCGAGCGCTCCGTTCGTGAGCGTCAGCACGTCGGCTTCGATCTCGTAGTCGACCGCGCCGGCGAGCGTGCGCACCATGTGGTCCTCGAGCGCGCGGAGCGCGTCGTCGGTGCAGGCGACCGCAGTCGACGTCGCGTCGGTGAGACGCAGGACCTGGTCGTCGCCGACCTCCACGACCGCGGAGAGCTCGTTGCACGGCAAGGTGGCGGTCAGCGCCCCGTCGGCGATCGTGAGGGTGAGCTGCTCGTCGATCGGCCCGCTCGAGACCGCGTCACCGTCGATCACGGTGTCGAGGACCCACGTCGTCCCCTCGAGGGGGCGGTCGGGGTCGGCGACCTCGCGGTCGAGGAGCGCGATGGTGGTCGTCGCGTTCGCGAGCGTGAGCTCGTCGCCGGCGACCGTGACCGCGGGTCGGCTCTCGAGGAACGCGGCGAGCCACGAGTCCTGGTCGTGACGCGGTTCGTCGCACCCCATCTCGGTCGTGCTGACCGAGTCGATGCGCAGCACCCCGCCGTCGATCGTGTAGTCGGCGCCGAGCGTGTTGCACCCGGCCGACGCGCCGAGCGTCCCGTCGCGGAACGTGAAGCGGATCTCGGTCCCCGCGACGAGCGCGCGCGGCGCGCCGTCTTCGGTGACGCTCTGCGCGATGAACGTGCGTCCGTCGAGTCCCGGCGGGGGCGCGGTGGTCGACGACCCCGACCCGACGGTCACGTCGTCGTCGCCGCACGCCGCGAGACCCACGACGAGCACGAGCGAGAGCATCACGAGCGGTGCACGAGTCCTCATGCCCGTTGGACGCTCCCGATGGGGCGCGCGGTTCCCGGCGTCACCGCCGCGCGGCCCACACGACCACCGACGCGCCGAGCAGCAGCGTGGCCGCGCCGATCGCGACGACGCGACCCGTCGTCCCGTCGTCACCACCGCCCCCGCCCGCGCGGTGGGCGAGGAGGCCGCCGCGCGACTGGTTCGCGAGCACGGACCCGACCGACAGCGACGACCCGACCGACCCGACCGACGCGAACGACCCGACCGAGCCGATCGACAGGGCCGAACCGACGGAGCCGATCGACAGGAACGAGCCCACGGAGCCGATCGAGAGCGCGGAGCCCACGGAGCCGACGGAGAGGAACGAGGCGTCGGAGCCCCGTGACCGCCTCGATCGCACGTTCGGCGCCACGCCCACCACCTCCGTCGCCGGGCAAGCCTACGACGGTCGGGTCGCGCTCGACGCGACGGTGAGGCCGCGCAGCGCCACCACGGCGACGACGTACGCCACGAACGCGAGCGCGAACACGATGCGGAACCCGAACGCCATCGCGAGCACCGTCGTCAACGTCGCACCGATCACCGACGCGAACCCGTTGACCGCCCAGCTCCACGCGACGTACGTGTCGTCGTGCTCCGACAGCGCGGCGACGGCCCGCAAGCCGAGAGGCATGAACGTCCCGAGGCACACGCCGAGCGGCGCGAGCACGAAGAACGTCACGACGACCCGTGCCGCGAACGGCCACGACAGCCACGACTCGACGAGCTCGGGGAGCGCGAATGCGTAGAACGCGGCGAGCAGCGCCAGCACGACGAGCACGGCCGGTGCGACGCGCGCGATCGCGCCACCGATGCGCCCGCTGAGGAGCGCACCGATCCCGGTGAACACCAGCAGCGACGCGAGCGTGACGGTCAGCGAATAGGTGGGGTAGCCGAGGAACAGCACGAGGCGCTGGATGAGCGCGATCTCGAAGAACATGAACCCGAGCCCGATCGCCGAGAAGTACACGCCGGAGCGTGCCTTGGCCGGCAGTGCGCGCCACGTGGTGCGGATGGCGAGGAACGGGAGCAGCAGGAACACGGCGGCGAGCAGTGCGCCGATCGCGAGGAGCAACACGAGGACGCGCTCGCCGATCGCGTCCTCCGGGTCGTTCGGATCGATCGACGACGTGAAGTCGGAGATCGTGTCCGCGAACGACGTGAAGTGCCAGAAGAACGGCGAGTCGTCGGTGATGGGGGAGACGTCGTAGGGGTACTCGTCGAGCCACGCGTCGAGCGCGGCGTCGTCGGCCGACGCGATCACCGTCGCGGGGTCGTCGGCGACCGGGTGGCCGGGTGCGTAGCGCAGCACCGAGTTCGGGACCACGCCGACCTGGTCGATCGTGCGCCGGACCTCGTCGGGCGTCCACGGGGTGCCCTTCACGAGCACCGTAGCGAGCGCGGCTTCCGCCTCCGTCGATGACGTGATCACGACGATGTGCTCGTCGGGCGTGTCGACGCCGCGACGTTCGAGCGCGTGGCGCACCGTCGTGAGGTAGCGGCTCGTGCGGTTCGGCTTCGTGCGGTAGTGCACCTCGCCGAACTGCGCCGCGACGATGCCGCCGTCGCGTAGGTGGTCCAGGCTCTCCTCGATCATCTCGCTCGTGTAGAGGTAGCTCTCCGACAGCACGAACGCACCCGACGTCGCCGCGTTCGTGGCCGAGTAGCTGTCGGGGGCCGGGTACCAGATCACGTCGTAGCGCTTGTCGCGACGAGCGAGGAACGTGCGCCCGTCGCCGCGCACGAAGTCGACGCCCGGGTACTCGGCGACCCGACCCGCGTAGTCGGCGAACACGTCGGTGACCATCCGGTGCGTCACGGGGTTCAGCTCCACCGCGTCGATCTCGCGCGCGTCGAAGCGGATCGCCGCGAGCACTTCGTTGCCGCCCGCCGCCCCGATGATCAACACCGACTCGGCGGGGTCGGTCGACCGGGCGAACGGGAACGAGCGCGGGTCGGCGTCGAAGCGGCCGAGGCTCGCGGGGTCGCCGTCCCAGCGGTGCATCGCCGAGCCGAGCAACGCGTCGTGGAACAACAGCTTCACGTCTTCGCGCACATCGGCCGCGTCGACCCGGAACAGGGCGCTCCAGCGTGTGTAGAGCCCGTCGGGGTTGCGCATGTGCTTGCGTTCGTCGACCCGCGGATCGGGCAGCACGCTCGGGCGCACGAAGCCGGTCCCCAGCACGACCAGCAGGATCGCGCCGATCGCCATCGACGCCCGCGCGTCCCGGCGCCACGCGAGCCGCACTCCCGCGGCCGCGAGCACGGCGCCGCTCAGCATGATCGTCGCCGGCGCGCCGCGCCGGTCGAGGAACCACACCGCGACCGCACACGCGAGTCCGGCGCCCACCAGGTCGGCGAAGTACAGCCGCCCGATGCGCTCGGCGCGCCGGCCGAACAGCGTGGCGAGCATCACCCCGACGGCCACGAACGAGGCGAACAGCGCCACGCTCACGAGCACGAGGCTCACCGTGTTCACCACCGACGCGCGCGTCCCGTAGTCCCAGATCGCGAGCGTGTCGATCGCCAGCTTCGCCACGACCACGTAGCCCACGCCCACGCTCGCGGCGCCGAACAGCAACCCGCCGGTGACGACGGCGTCGGTCGACGAGCGCCGCAGACGCCCCGACACGGCCACGAGCACCCCGCCGAAGCCGATGCCGAGCAGCGCGAGCCCGATGACGAAGTACGTGTAGTAGTAGAAGAGCTTGAACGAGATCACGCGCGTGTACGCGATCTCGAGCAGCAACGACGCGAACGCCATCAAGAAGATCTCGAGGTGGAAGCCGCGCTCGGCGCGCGTGTCGCTCACGGACGTGCTCATCGAAGGGCGGACCCTAACCCTTGTAGGGTCCCGCGCATGAGCGCAGGGAC
>DASUMP010000022.1:0-5792 GCA_036277635.1 Acidimicrobiia bacterium
CGCGCGCGGCCATCGCGCCGAGCTCCACCGTGTCGGCGTGATAGCTGAAGATGTTCTCGTACACGGTCCCCGCGATGAGCTCGGCCATCGCGGAGGTCCGACAAGCCTCGTGGACGAGCACGTCGGCGTCGGCCGCCAACGCTTCGACCTCGGCGCACACGCGGGTGTCGCCCGAGATGACGACGACGCCGTCGGGCGTCTCCACCCGATACGCGACAGCCTCGGGGACCGGCTCGTGGTGCACCGCGACGGCGAGCACGCGCACGGACCCGTCGTCACTGGTCCACACGAGCACCGGTTCCGGCGTGACCGGGTGCGGCCGGAGGTCGAGCTCGATCGGTGCGGCACCGACGTGGTGCACGCGCAGCGCGAGATCGTCGGCGTACGGGTCGAGCATGCGCCGCACGAACTCGCACGTGATGCCCTCCGGTGCGACGACCACCAGCGGTCCCGACGTCACCAGCTGCTGTTGGACCCAACGAGTCATCGCGACGTCGGGGAGTCCGACCACGTGGTCGCTGTGCACGTGCGTGACGAAGAGCGCGGTGAGCGCGTGCGGCGGCGTGCCCGCCTCCATCAACCGCATCACGGTCGAGCGCCCGGCGTCGAACTGCAGCGCGACGTCACCGTGGCGAACAAGCGTTCCCGCGCCCGCGGTCCCAGGTCGAGGGTGCGGCACCCCGGTGCCGGTGAGCACCACTTCGGTCGTCACTCGTGCCCTCCATTCCCAGCTCGACGCGGCGCGGATCTTCGCCGGGACATTGCTGCACGGACTGGCACGCGTGCAACCATCTGCACGAGCCGCACCCCTGCAACACTCGTGAGGTGACTCCGGTGCCGTCGAACATCGCGCGCTTGGTCTCGGTGAACGTGGGCGTGCCGCGCAACGTCGAATGGTTCGGTCGGACCGTCACGACGGCAATCTGGAAAGACCCGGTCGCGCATCGCGTCGCGGTGCGCGGCGTGAACGTCGACGGCGACGACCAGGCCGACCGGCGGGTGCACGGCGGACCCGACAAGGCCGTCTACGCGTACTCCGTGGAGGACTACGCGTGGTGGGCCGGAGAGCTTGGCGTCCCCGTGCTGCCGGGAACGTTCGGCGAGAACCTCACGACCGAGGGCATCGACCTCACTCAGACCGTCATCGGTGAGCGGTGGCGCGTCGGCACCGCGACGTTGGAGGTCGCCCAGCCGCGGCTGCCGTGCTTCAAGCTCGGGATCCGCATGGGCGACGCCGACTTCGTCGAGCACTTCGAGCGCGCTGAGCGTCCCGGCGCCTACCTCCGCATCATCGACGAAGGCGAGGTCGGCGCGGGCGACAACATCGACGTGGTGGCGCGGCCGACACACGGGCTCACCACTGTCGCGCTGGCGAGCCTGCAACACGATGGCAACGACGCGCTCGTCGAGCTCGCGCTCTCCGTCGAGTCGCTCCCCGAGGGCTGGAGACACACCCTCGAGCAACGTCGCGCGCGGGCCGCGCGTCGCGAACAGGGCTGACGAACTCTTCTCGCACGCTCTACAGGTTCTCGCGCCTTCGGGTGTTGAGGCACGCAGGAGCAACGAGGGGAGCTGGCGATGCGGAGATCTCGAGCACTGTTGGTGGCCACCGTCATGGTGCTGGTCGGAGTCGCGACCGCGCTGTCGGCGCCGAGCGGAGCGATGATGGTCGATCTCGGGGACTGGTCGTCGGCCACTCGCGTCGAGGACGCAGCCGGTACCGATCCGGCGTTCAACGGACCGTCGCTCGACGGGTGCCCGTTCATCGCACCCGACTCGAAGATGTTCTTCATGGCGTCGACGCGCCCCGGTGGACTCGGCGGCATCGACATCTGGATGTCGACCCGCGCGAGCGAAGCCGACCCGTGGGGCGCGCCCGTCAACGTCGGCGCGCCGGTCAACTCGTCGGCCAACGACTTCTGCCCGACGATCGCGCGCGACGGCAAGACCTTCTACTTCGTGTCGAACCGCGCCGGCACGTGTGGCGGTGACGACGTGTACGTGAGCCGGCGTCGCACCGACGGTTGGGACGAGCCGGTGAACCTCGGCTGCGACACGGCTGGCGGGCCGAACAGCAGCGCGAACGAAGCCGGGCCGTTCCCGATCAACGAGCCGCACAGCGGTCCGACGATCTACTTCTCGAGCACGCGGGCGGGCACCAACGACCTGTACCGCTCCGAGTCGCACGGTGGCGTGTTCGGCCCCGCCGACCTCATCGAGGAGCTCAGCTCGCCCGCCCAGGACGGTCAGCCGAACCTGCGCCGGGACGGACTCGAGATCTTCTTCTTCAGCAACCGGCCCGGCAGTCTCGGCAACGACATCTACTCCGCGACGCGGGCGAGCACCGCCGATGCGTGGTCGGCGCCCGTGAACCTGGGTCCGGCGGTCAACAGCGACGCCAGCGAGACCCGACCGTCGCTGTCCTGGGACGGCACGACGCTGTACTTCGGCTCGAACCGGGCCGGCGGGGAGGGCGACAACGATCACTACGTGAGCGTCCGTCTGGCCCACCCGGCCTGAATCGTCGATGCTGGTGCCAGGTCGGAGCCCATCCGGGGTGGTGGAGTTGACCGGCATCGAGCACCAGCATCCGACGAGCGCCACGCGCTGGACCGATCGCGCCGCCGGCGCCCTACAGGTTTTCGCTCCCCCCGGTGTTGATGCAGGCAGGATGCGACAGGTGCCCGGCACCGGGGGGTGGGAGACGACCGCGCTCGACGAGCCGGTCGTGCCGCGCGTCGTCGCGCTGCTCACCTTCGAGGAGTTCTTCGAACAGGAGCAGGGACGCCTGCTCCGCGCGCTCGCGGTGATCACCGGGAGCCGGCGCGAAGCGGAAGACCTGGCCCAGTCGGCGTTCGTCAAGGTGTTCGAGCGGTGGGACCGCGTCGCCGTGATGGACGAACCCGCGGGGTATCTCCACCGCACGGCGATGAACTTGTTCCGCAACCAGCACCGGCGTGCGCGTCTGGCGCTCCGGCGTGCGGTCGGGATCGGTCCCGAGCAGGACGTCTTCAAACCGGTCGAAGACCGCGACGTCGCGGTCCGTGCACTCGCCGCGCTCACCACGAGGCAACGCGCCGCGCTCGTGCTGACCGAGGCACTCGGCTACTCCGGCGAAGAGGCGGGTCGTCTCCTGGGCATCAAAGCGTCGACCGTGTTCGCACTCACCCATCAGGCCCGCGCCGCGCTACGCGCCAACGCGGAGGCGAGCGATGAGTGATCCGCGCGCGCTGCTCGAACGCGAGATGGCCGACCTCGAGCTGCACACCTTCACGCTCGACGAGTTCCACCACCGCCGGCGCCGGGCGCAACGCAACCGTCGGGTCAGGTTCACGGTGATGAGCCTCGTGCTCGCGGCCGTCGTCGGCGGCGGAGTGCTCCGCACGATCGCGGTCGACCCGGCGCAGCGGATCGCGACGTCGAACGGTCCCGCGCCGGAGCCGCCGAGCCCTTTCATCGGCATGTGGGCGTCGACCGACACCGACGGGTCCTCACAGACCCTGGAGATCCGCGCCGTCGGTGACGACGGTTTCGCGGTCGTGATGCACGACGACGCCGCAACCCAGGCGTGCGTCGGTGGCGGCGCCGCGACGCTGACCGGAACCGCCCACGTCGAAGCGAGCGGGACGTTCGTGATCGTCGCCGACGCCGCCTGTGACGACGGGAGCATCCCGGAACCGCTGAGCGACCCGGCGCGCGCAGCCGACTTCCTGGCGCTGCTCGCTCGGATGGAGCTTCGCTACAACTCCGTGACCGACGAGCTCATCGGCCTCGAGGTCGTGTGGCGACGCGCCGCGCCCGACGGGTCGCAAGACGTGAACAGGCTCTCCGATCTCGACACCCTCACGCCCGGGCGGTACTTCGTCGACCTCGACGGGCCCAAGGCCGCGCGGGTGCGCGCGACGTTCGAGGTCGCCGCGGAGGGGTGGGAGCCGTGGATCGGGGTCGTGAAGGAGAGCGGCGACGGTGCCGTCTGGTTGAGCATCGTGACGGTCGACAACGTGATGCGTGACGCCTGCCTCGACCAACGCCCCGCCGAACCCGCGGTCGGTCCGACCGTCGACGATCTCGCGACTGCGCTCGCCGGACTGGCACCGTTCGAGGTGAGCGAGCCGCCGACCGACGTCGAGCTGTTCGGCTACCGCGGCAAGCACCTCGCGCTGACCGTGCCCGCGCTGGCGGTGACCGGCGAAGGCAGCGACCGTGAGTTCATCGACTGCACCGATCATCGCTTGCGCAGCTGGATGGCACCGAGCCTCGGTCGCGGTGAGGCGTTCTACGGCTACAACGGCGAGGTGGGGCGAACCGAGGAGTTCTGGATCCTCGACGTCGACGGCACTCGCGTCGTCATCGTGACGAACACCGCGCTCAGCTCGGTCCCCGACGATGTCGCCGAGCTGCGTGCCATCTTCGACTCCATCCGGATCGAACCCGCGGGCGCGACCTCCTGAGGCGCACAACCTCGGCTGGACACGCGATGATCGTCCGTGATGGACGAGCAGAAGTCGTGGATGGCGCTCGTCGCCGAGAACCCCGACCACTCGCAGTGGTACATCGAACGGTTCCGCGAGATGGCAGCGTCGGGTCGCGACCTCCACGGCGAGGCGCGCCTCGTCGACGCGATGGCGCCGCGCAACGGCCGCCTCCTCGACGCGGGGTGCGGGCCCGGTCGGGTCGGAGGCCGACTGCACGAGCTCGGTCACGACGTCGTCGGCATCGACATCGACCCGGCGCTCATCGCGGCCGCCGAGGAGGACCATCCCGGCCCACGCTGGATCGTGGGCGACCTCGCATCCATCGACCTGCCCTCGCTCGGCGTGGACGCCGGCTTCGACGTGATCGTGTCGGCCGGCAACGTCATGACGTTCGTCGACGCGGCGAGCCGACGGGCCGTGCTCACCAACCTCGCCGGCATGCTCGCCGACGACGGTCGGCTCGTCGTCGGCTTCGGTGCCGGCCGCGGCTACACGTTCGACGACTTCGAAGCGGACGCCACGTCGAGCGGCCTCGAGTTCGACCTGCGCCTCGCCACCTGGGATCTCCGGCCGTGGACCGCCGAGTCCGACTTCATCGTGGCAGTGCTCCGGCGCGATCGCGCCGTCACGAAGCGCTGATCCGTCGCTCCCGCGGCGCGAGCGGACCCGACGAGTGCCTCAGAACGTGGTGGTCGACAGATCGCATCCGAGTCGAAGCTTCCCGCCGGTGATGTAGGCGGCCGGACTCATCGCGACGTGCTTCGCCGCGGCACGTGCGTCTCGCTCACGCCGTTCGAGCGGTGACGACCGCATGATGGAGACGGCGCCGGCCATCTCGGTGATCAGATCGATCGCCCAGAGCGCCGATTGGCTCGCGAACGTGCACGCGAGTCGGAAGTCGACCCGCGCCTCTTCCAGGTCGGTGCCGGCTTCGATTCCCTCGAGCAGCGTGCTCATCGTGTGGCGGAGGTAGGCCCGGCTCGCCGCGGTGCGCGCCTGGATCTGACCGAGCTGCGACTGGATCACTTCACGTTCTGCGAACGGGACGCTTTCGGAACTCCGCTTGGCCGAGCGACCCTTGCTCGCGAAGTCATCGATCGCGCCGGCTGCGATGCCGAGGGGCACGGTGGCCACGGTCCACGAGAAGATCGACCGGGTCGGGAGCCGGTACAGCGCCCCGGGTTGTGTCGGCTCGGGCTGGAACGCGTGCGTGAAGCGGTCGGGTACGAACACGTCCACCAACTCGAAATCGACGCTGCCGGTGGCGCACAGTCCCGACACCTGCCAGTTGTCGTGGAGCAGCACATCCTTTCGGGG